>JASMLZ010000095.1 GCA_030748435.1 Gammaproteobacteria bacterium
CTTTACACGAGCCGGTATTTTGTTATGTGACAAGGCAAAAACGCACGCAAAGAGGGAGTTTATATATGATAAATGACCGATTGAGTCCGTTTTTAACGCCGTCACAGGACAAAATAACTATCGTGCAAAGGTCTCTTAAGAAGTTATCAGGGTTAGGAACTCGGCCCGGGTGCGAGCATCTTCACGCATCTTGCCAAGCAGTACAGAAGTCTTCATATTGGCATTCTGTTTTTGTACGCCACGCATCATCATACACATATGTTGTGCTTCAATCACCACGCCCACACCTTTGGCATCGGTTACATCCATAATGGTGTCAGCTATTTGTTTAGTCATATTTTCCTGAATTTGCAAACGACGAGCAAACATATCCACAATACGAGCCACTTTGGATAGGCCCAACACCTTGCCTGAAGGCAGGTAGGCAACGTGGCACTTGCCAATAAATGGCAGTAGATGATGTTCGCATAAAGAATAGAGCTCGATATCTTTAACAATGACCATTTCTTCGTTATCGGAAGGGAAGAGGGCACCGTTGATCACTTCATCCAGATTTTTTGTATAGCCATTATTGAGGAATTGAAAGGCTTTGGCAGCGCGCTTGGGTGTATCTTTTAGTCCTGGGCGGTCCAGATCTTCACCAATGGCTGCGATGATTTTTGCAAATGCTTGTTCCATGATTGTTCCTGAAAAAAATCCTCGAAATGAGGGCCGCACAATACTTTAACTGACACCAAAGGTAAAGGTTAGACCTGTGGTTTTGGTTTTTTTATATAATCTTTGGTCGGGTTTTAACCCGACAAGGTCGGACTGATGCCCAAAGTAGTCGTTACGCTCACGGGGCAGGCTGAGTCCGACCTACAGTCCAGCCGGTAGAGTTGCATGGATCGGGTTTAATCCGACTCTTTGACCGGTTTTTTTAATAGTACATAAATAGCACCGGTTCCGCCATCACGGGGTTGGGCTGAACAAAAGGCCATCACGTCATTGACCTGACGTAACCAGTGATTGACGTGGGATTTGATCGGTGCTGTACCAATATTCTGCAGATTCCCTTGTTCATCTCTATAGCCGCTACCGGCTTTACCGTGCACGATTAGAATACATCGCACATGGTGTTGCCGTGCTATTTGCAGAGCTTGCCATACTTTGTCACGCGCGTTTTCGATACTATAACCATGCAGATCAATATTGTGTGCCGGGCTAAAATGACCTTGTTGCAGCCGCCTGCGGGTGGCCCGATCAAGTCCTGATCGATAGTATTCAAGTTTTTCCTCCGAGCCTATTAATGCCAAACCCTCATCGCCTAATGCTGCAGCTTGCTTGGCAATAGCCGTGGCAGAGGCCCGACGTAAAGCCAGGTTAGCGGGGTCTTTAACAGAGGTTTGAGAGCTATATTTGCGACCCGAATGTTTAAGGCGCGTTACATCTCCTACCAGAGCACTAAAATCATCATCGTTGGACATAGTTTACAAAGTTTTAACATGACACTGACATAATGGTAACGAGACTAAGCATAGCTTACAATGGCGAAATTTTTCATGGCGTTAAATTAAGCGCTGTATATAAGGATTAGGGTACCTCTGCAAAGTTATTTATTGTCAGGGCATAGTGACGTGGTAAGAAATTGCTGTGCTCGCAAAGACGGCTTTATAAATTTTTCAGACCTGCCTTAATGGTGGTTAGGAGACGATATGACACTAAGTTTGGAACAGGCCATCAAAAATACGGAACAGGCGTTGCTGGATGGGCAGGTATTTTTTGGTCATGGCACAGACAACGCATGGGATGAGGCGGTGTTTTTGACTTTGGGAGCCTGCGAATTGCCACTGGATAGTGGCAGTGATGTGTTGGGTATGGCGCTCAGTGCGGCGCAACAAAAGCAGTTGGAACACTGGTTGATCATGCGTATAGAGAAGCGTAAACCTCTGGCTTATCTATTGGGTTACACCTGGTTTGCCGGGGTGCAGTTTGCTGTGGCAGAGGAGGTGATCATCCCGCGTTCGCCAATTGCCGAGTTGATTGTTACCCATTTTGCACCAGTGCTGAAAGTGCAGCCCCAGCGGGCCTTGGATATATGTTGTGGCAGTGGCTGTATTGGCATTGCCATGGCTTTACAGATGGATATTGAGCAGGTAGATATGGTGGATATATCGCCACCTGCCTTGGCCTTGGCTGAACAAAATATTGCCATGTATCAATTACAGGATCGAGTAAAACTTTATGCTTCTAATGTATATAACAGTTTGCCGGTGGATGCGCGTTACGACTTGATAGTCAGCAATCCTCCTTATGTTGATGCCAAAGACTTTGCTGCCATGCCTGCAGAATTTGGTCATGAGCCGGAACTGGCTTTGGTGTCGGGTGATGATGGTTTGGCGCTTACTGCTACCATCCTTGCTGAAGCAGCTGATTGGCTGACTGAAAATGGATTACTGGTAGTTGAAGTGGGCAATAGTGAGCTTGCCCTGCAAGCACAATTACCAGAAGTACCTTTTGTCTGGTTGGATCTGGCTAACGGCGGTAATGGCATTTTTTGTTTAACCGCCGCGCAATGCCGTCAGTGGCAAGCGTGTTTTATAGACTGGCGTCAAGCTAAATTGGTGGTTTAACCGACTTACGGCGGCTGACAGACTCAGCCTTGATCAGTTATAATTTGGCATCTGTTGGGGCTGGTGGCATAAATCAGCACAAATCAGCTTAATGAATAGGAAACACTATGGCCGGTAATACTTTTGGTAAACTATTTACGGTGACGACGTTTGGTGAAAGCCACGGTCCTGCAATAGGCGCCATTGTTGATGGTTGTCCTGCTGGTGTACCACTTACTGAGGCTGATTTGCAGGTTGATTTGGATCGCCGTAAGCCAGGCACTTCAAGGCACACAACCCAACGCCGTGAAGATGATAGAGTGACTATCATGTCTGGCGTGTTTGAAGGTTTGACTACTGGTACGCCTATTGGTCTGTTGATTGAAAATACTGATCAGCGATCGAAAGATTACGGTAATATTAAAGATCAGTTTCGACCAGCGCATGCCGATTATACCTATATGCATAAGTATGGTATTCGCGATCACCGTGGTGGTGGTCGTTCATCAGCCCGTGAAACGGCTATGCGCGTTGCTGCTGGCGCTATTGCCAAGAAGTTTTTGGCACAGCAGGGTATTGAAATTTATGGATTTTTATCTCAGTTGGGGCCTATTGAATTAGCTTGTCCAGAGCCGGCGACCGTGAATCATAATGCCTTCTTCTGTGGCCAGCCCGAAAAGGTTTCTGAACTGGCTGAGTTTATGGATGCGCTGCGTAAGTCTGGTGATTCCATAGGGGCTGCCGTAACTGTGATTGCCACCGGTGTACCACCGGGTTTGGGCGAACCTGTGTTTGATCGTCTGGATGCCGAGTTGGCCCATGGTTTGATGAGTATTAATGCGGTCAAAGGCGTGGAAATTGGTGCAGGTTTTGATTCTGTGCAGCAGCGTGGTACTGAACATCGTGACGAAATGACCCCAGCAGGGTTTCTGTCCAATCATGCCGGGGGTATTTTGGGTGGCATTAGCAGTGGTCAGGATATTGTTGCTCGCCTGGCCCTGAAGCCAACTTCCAGTTTGCATTTGCCGGGTAAATCCATAGATATTCATGGTGAACCGGTAGAAGTTGTCACTAAAGGGCGACATGATCCCTGTGTCGGTATTCGCGCCACACCCATTGCTGAGGCAATGGTAGCTATAACTGTTATGGATCACTTTTTGCGTCAGCGTGGGCAGCATGGTTGCCAACCACATGATGTGCCCCGAATTTAGTTAACAGAGCTTAATATAATGAGAAACTGGTTTATAGCTTCCGCTCTTGCCATTTTTCTTTGCTTGCCTGTGCAGGCAGACACTATACGTCTGGCTACCACGACCAGTACCTATAATTCGGGCTTGTTGGATTATTTGTTAAAGCAATTTCAGCAGGCGAGTCAAATTGAAGTACAGGTTATTGCGGTAGGAACGGGTAAAGCCTTGCGTATGGGGCAAAATGGTGATGTGGATCTAGTCATGACCCATGCCCCTGCTGCCGAAGCGGCATTTGTGGCTGCTGGTTATGGTGTGGAACCTCTGGGTGTGATGCATAATGACTTTATTATTGTCGGCCCCCAGGATGATCCTGCGCACTTGCATTGGTTGCATGATGTAGGAGAGGGATTACAGGCTGTGGCGGATGCAGAGCAGCGTTTCTTGTCTCGTGGGGACGACTCCGGCACTCACAAGAAAGAATTGCAATTATGGCAAAGTATTGCCGCCGAAGCTGGTTTTTCCGGTTATATGGAATCTGGACGAGGCATGGGGCATACCCTGCAAATGGCTTCCGAATTACAAGCATATACGTTGACGGATCGTGGAACCTGGTTGGCTATGCACGGTAAGTTGGACCTGAAAATTGTGTTGCAGGCCGATCCTCTGCTACTTAACCCTTATCAAGTAATACTGGTTAATCCGCAGCGCCATCCCCATGTTAAAGCCGCACTTGGCCGACGTTTTCAACAATGGTTAATAAGTCCTGCCGGACAGGCGGCTATTGCAGCCTTCCGCATTGACGGTGAAGTGTTGTTTGTACCTTCGGCAGATAAGTAGAGACTAAACGATGACAGAACTATGGCAGACCTTATTGCAAGCCATATCGCAGTTGGCCAGTGGGGATGAACACTTGTGGGGCATTGTGGGCGTGTCATTTAGCGTTTCCCTATCGGCCTTACTCATTGCCTTGTTACCTGCCATAAGTTTGGGGTTTATTCTGGCCTACTATCGCTTTGCGGGGCGCTGGGTAGCCATTAGTATACTGAATAGTTTATTGGCTGTGCCCACGGTCGTAGTGGGTTTGGTGCTCTATATGTTGTTGTCCCGGGCCGGACCACTGGGTGATTATCATTTGTTGTTTACCCAGCCCGCTATGGTTATTGGACAGATTTTATTATGCTTCCCGTTACTTGTTGCCATGAGTTTAAGTGCCTTTCAGGCAGCTGATCAGCGCGTGCTGGAAACGGCTCGTACACTGGGCGCCAGCCGTTGGCAGGCCTTTAGGACCTTATTGTTTGAGGTGCGCTTTGCTCTAATGGCGGCAGTGGTGACAGCGTTTGGTCGCATTATTGCTGAAGTTGGTTGTGCCATGATGGTAGGTGGCAATATTTTGCATTACACCCGTAATATTACCACTGCTATTGCTTTGGAAACCGGCAAAGGTGAGTTTGTGCAAGGGGTGGCACTGGGTATTGTGTTACTGAGCTTGTCTTTATTTATGAATGTTACCTTGGCTTGGATGCAGAGCAATAGCCGGGTTTTAAGGCAGGTATCTTAATGCGTTTGCGATTATCCAATATTCACCAGAGCTTTGCTGGGCAAACGCTGTTTACGATTCCCAGTTTAACTCTAGAGAGTGGTTTGGCGGTGCATTTGCATGGAGCTAATGGCAGTGGTAAATCGACTTTGATGAAGATTATTGCAGGTTTACAAAGGCCCACTTTGGGCAGGGTAGAGCGATTGTTTGAGGTATCTGAGAAGGATAATCGTCAAGCAGTGATCTATTTGCATCAACAAGCATACCTGTTTGATACCCATGTGCGTGCTAATGTCGAATATGGTCTTAAACTACGTGGTGAAAGGAATCCTGCTAAAGTTGATGAGGCCTTGGCCTGGGCTCATCTGGAACAAATTCAACATCGTGCCGCACACCATCTATCTGGTGGCGAGCGTCAGCGCCTGGCTTTAGCCCGGGCTTTGGTATTGGACCCGCAGATTGTTCTTTTGGATGAACCTGGCAGCAACCTGGATATGACTTCTATGGAACGTATTCGGCAGATGCTAGCTGAATTGCGTGACAAGGGCACCGGTTACGTATTAGCCAGTCATCAGCAAAATTTACTGAGCCAAGACTGCGATCATAATTGGTATTTACGGCAGGGACAACTGGTGGCTGAATAGCCACTGCTAGTACACCGGTTATAGTTACTAAATGATTTGGTGGACTAGCTCATCGCAGTAAGGCTTTATTGGTGATGGTAAATATGCTTGGCGTACTAATGGCGGCGCGGTTTATGGCCTTTTTTACTACTAAAATTCTGGTTGGCTGGCCCTTTGGGCTTGTCAACAGGCACTCTAAATAACAAGAAAAGATCTTGCACTAATTCCGGAATTTGCTCACATAACTGCTGACAGAGGTTGGGCTGGTTGCGCAGTTCAGCCAGTTCCTGATCTGCGTCCAGATTAGCCGCCAGCATAAAGGGTAACAGGCTCTCGGCAACGGCAGTTTCATGTTGACTAAACCAGGCTTCTTCCTGACTAAATACCACTTCCATAAAACCTTGAGCCCAGTATTCCAGCAGGCAGTCACCTTCTTCGTCTAATTCCAGAGTCAGGTCGCAAGGTAGTTCGATGCCACTATCTGATTCCAGACAACTGCGAATGTAGTTGTTTTCTATACGCATCAAATCTAGCATTTCCGGCTCAAGATGGCTGGCGTTAGACTGGGGGTTTTCCGCCAGTACATGAGTCATCCATGTATTTTCAGACATAGGCTCAGGGCTAATATTGAGTGCACAGAGGTAGCCATGCAGAGCGATATAATCGAGGGCTTCTTCTTTAACCTTTGCGGATAATAGGTAGGTGTCCAGTTGCTCGAGTTGTTCATCACTTAGGGGTTCGCAAGCATAGGGCATGGCCAAAAATCTCAAGGTTGTTAATAATGACGGCTATTGTAACGCAATTTGCATTATCCTAAAAACCTCAGTTGATCGCTTATATCTTGCGTAAGGTGTTGAAATACCATTAACATGGCCAGCTATTCGATTCACCCTGTTGGTGAATTCAAAAACGCTACACTGTTTTGCGCTGGATCCAAAACCAAAAACCAGCCTTGCCGCTCTTGCCAAGGGCTACAGCCATTGCCTGCTAGCGGCGCCTTGTTTTGCGGCCCTGTCTGTCAACACAAATTCTGTGTTCAACTGAGGTTTTTAGGATTATTTGGGCATTGCCTGATGACATAAGTGCCAGGCTTTAGGATAATAGCGCGCCATGTACGACAACCCCCAACACCTGTTACACAGTATTTTTGGCTACGAACAATTTCGTGGCCAACAAGCTGAAATTATTGAGCATCTGCTGGCTGGTGGTGATGCCTTGGTACTGATGCCTACTGGCGGCGGCAAGTCCTTGTGCTATCAGATTCCCGCCATACTGCGTTCTGGTATGGGTGTGGTTATTTCACCTTTGATCGCTTTAATGCAGGATCAGGTGATGGCTTTGCAACAGCTAGGGGTTAAGGCTCAGGCCTTGCATTCAGGTATGGATTGGCAGGCGCAACAGCAGGTTGAGCAACAGGTTGCCAATGGTGAGTTGCAATTGTTGTATGTTTCCCCCGAGCGCTTTCTGACGCCGCGTAATATGGCGTTGCTAAAGGCGGCGAAAATTAGCCTTTTGGCTATTGATGAGGCTCATTGTGTGTCGCAATGGGGGCATGATTTTCGCCCTGAATATCTACAACTAGACTGTCTAAAACAACACTTTCCCCATGTGCCCAGAGTAGCTCTGACAGCCACGGCAGATGGGCCAACTCAGGCTGAAATGCTGAAACGGCTGCATTTGCAGCGGGCCGAGCAATTTATTAGTAGCTTTGACCGGCCTAATATTCGTTATCGTATTTTGCAAAAGCAACAGGGTAAACAGCAGCTATTACGTTTTATTCAATCTCAACATCAAGACAGTGCGGGGATTATATATTGCGGATCACGTAAGAAGGTAGATGAATTAGCTCACTGGTTAAGTCAATCTGGTATACCAGCTCTGCCTTATCATGCCGGCATGAGTGCTGACCATCGTAGTCAAAACCAAGCCCGCTTTCTGCAGCAGGAGGGGCTGGTGATGGTCGCGACTATAGCCTTTGGTATGGGTATTGATAAACCGAATGTGCGCTTTGTGGCGCATATGGATTTACCGAAAAGCATTGAATCCTATTATCAGGAGACCGGCCGCGCCGGACGCGATGGTCTTCCGGCTGATGCCTGGATGATCTATGGCTTGCAGGATGTGGTATGGCTACGCCAGCGGTTAATGGATTCAGCTATGGATGAGGCCATTAAACGCTCTGAACAGGCCAAGCTTGATGCTATGTTGGGTTTATGCGAAGTGACCAGTTGTCGGCGTCAGAGTCTATTGGCTTATTTTGGTGAAAAACTCGAACAGACCTGTGGCAACTGTGACAATTGCTTAGAGCCGGTGGCCACCTTCGATGGCACGGAAGTGGCTCGTAAAGCCTTATCTTGTGTGTATCGCAGTGGTCAGCGCTTTGGGGTTAGTCATTTGGTGGATATTCTGCTGGGCAAACCGACAGACAAGGTGAAGCAGTCAGGCCATGATCGGCTCAGCACCTTTGCTATAGGTCAAGAACTGGACCAGAAGCAATGGCGCTCGGTATTTCGCCAATTATTGGCACAAGGTTATATCGCCAGTGACCCGGCTACCTATGGTGGTATTAAGTTAATGCCAGAGTGTCGTGCTTTGTTAAAAGGTGAGCAATCTTTGCAGTTGCGTCTGGATCGCAAGGTGTCTAGTAAAAGCGGTAGGAAACAGCGTACACCAGTGCCTGTGGCTGACCTTGGCCTGTGGCAGGCTTTGCGTGAGCAGCGCATGGCTCTGGCCCAAGAGCAGGCTGTACCGCCCTATGTTATTTTTAGTGATGCTACCTTGTTGGCTATGATAGAGAGCAAACCACAAAACCTTTTACAAATGAGTCATGTGCCCGGTGTCGGTGAGAAAAAACTGGATCGCTATGGCGAGACTTTTGTAGCGGTAATTACTGCCGCTGTTGCAGACAAGTGAGCGAATTTAGAGTCTGTCTGCAGGTCTTCTAACGGTGACTGTTAACAGTAAAACTGTGCTAGAATTGCGCCCAAATGAGATAACCCGAATACAACCCATGGCAAGTCTACAGGATCAGTTACTAAAAGCGGGTTTAGCCAACCAAAAACAGGCTAAACAGGCAACCAAAGCAAAAAACAAACAGGCTCGTGACCAACGTAAAGGTGTGGACACGGGAGAGTCTGCAGCCGAACGAGCCACACGTGAAAAACAGGTTCAGGCTGAGCGCTCCAAACAGCTTAATGCGCAACGTGATGCTGCCCAACATGATAGAGCCTTACTGGCGCAGGTTAAGCAAATGGTGGCGGGCTGTCGGGTGGATATTAGTATGGGTGAGCAAGCCTATAATTTTGTTGATGGCAAAGCGATCAAGAAACTTTATGTTACTGCCCAGCAACAGGAATCATTGAGTCGTGGCCATTTGGTCATTGTTGGCATTAATGGTGACTATAGTCTTGTACCTGCCAAAGTGGCTGAGCGTATAGCAGAGCGTACCGACCAAGTCTTGGTAGTAAAGGCCGAAGCTGAGCAGCAGTCTGGGGAAGAAGACGACCCCTATGCAAATTATATTATTCCTGACGATTTAATGTGGTAACCAATGACTATTGTTAATCATCATACACCCATATCCGAGCAGTTTACCGAGGCAGGTGTGCAAGTTGCAGCAGATGCGGCTGAGGTGGAGCAGAATAAGGCTTTAAAGCAGCGTCTAAACAAGTTGCAGAAGCGTTTGCGTCGGGATGTGGGCAAGGCTATTGAAGACTATGCCATGATTGAAGCTGGTGACAAGGTTATGGTGTGCCTGTCTGGTGGTAAAGATTCTTATACCATGTTGGATATACTGCTCAATTTACAAAAAAGTGCGCCTATTAAATTTGATCTTGTAGCCGTCAATCTGGATCAAAAACAACCGGGTTTTCCGGCCCATGTGTTACCGCAATATTTGGCTAGTATTGGGGTTGATTATCATATTATTGAACGTGATACCTATAGTGTGGTAAAGGCCGTAGTACCTGAAGGTAAAACCACCTGTGGCCTGTGTTCACGTATGCGTCGTGGCACACTATACCGTTGGGCTGAAGATAACGCTATAACCAAGATTGCTCTTGGCCACCATCGGGATGATATTCTGCAAACCCTGTTGTTGAATATGTTTCATGGCGGTAAGCTAAAAGCCATGCCTGCCCGTTTGTTAAGTGATGATGGTAAACATACGGTTATTCGACCGTTGGCCTATGCTCGTGAAGAAGATATTGTAGCCTATACGGAGCTCAAACAATTCCCGATTATTCCCTGCAATCTGTGCGGTTCTCAAGATAACCTGCAACGTCAGCATATTAAGCATATGTTACAGGACTGGCAGTCTATGTATCCCGGGCGCATTGAAAATATGACCCGTGCCCTGCAACATGTCGTGCCATCTCATCTGCTAGATAGACAACTGCATGACTTCACTGGTGTATGTGACGATAAAGATGAACAAGCCGGCCTGGATATGTTGAGCTTATAGGTTGGCAGTTAATCGGCAAGTCGGACTTAGCGTGCCCCATAAGCGCAGCAAGTGCTTTGGGTATTAGTCCGACATTGCCGGTTTAAAACACTGCCGGGTTAAAATCCAACCTACAGACCCTGTTTAATAGGCGCACAGACTAAAACAGGGTACGCCAGCCTCTGTAACCCTTGCACTACCACCCAAATCAGGCAGATCGACAATAGCGGCTACGTCGGTCACTTCTGCCCCTAAACGCCTAATCAGGCTTATGGCGGCTAATAGGGTGCCACCAGTGGCAATTAAATCATCAAATAACAATACCTTATCGCCAGCGCTACAGGCATCTGTTTGCATTTCTACTGTGGTGGTACCGTATTCCAGAGTGTAATCCTGATGTATACATGCACCGGGCAGTTTGCCTTGTTTTCGTACCAGAATCAGGGGTAAATGTAGTTTGTAAGCCATAATAGAGGCAACCAAAAAACCACGGGCATCAATACAGGCAATATGAGTGATAGGTGCGTCCGCATAGCGGCTACACAATGTATCCACCATGTATTGCAGAGCCTCTGGCTGCTTAAATAGTGGGGTAATATCACGAAAGGTCACACCGGGTTCTGGCCAGTCTTGTACCGCGCGGATAACCTGGTGTAGATCAATATCTTGAGGCATTTTTTTCTCCAAATTTTATGGCCATATCGGTAGGGTGTATAAGCCAAGGCTAATCATCATCAGACCCAATAATCGCTGGTTTAGTTGTTTGCGAAGTAGAGCCTTTAACTGTTCTGCCAGTATACCACTGGCCAAGTTTGCAGGTAGGGTACCGATTCCAAAAGCCAACATCAAGATAGCACTGTGCTGCCAGTTGGCACTAGTGGAGGCCCAAATCAGGCTGGAATAAATCAGGCCGCAGGGCAGCCAACCCCAGAGTAAGCCAAGTAATAAGGCTTGTTTCAGGCTTTGGATGGGCATTAAATGTTTGCTTAGCGGTTGTATTAATTGCCATATACCTTTGCCCAGCACCTCTATGCGCCGCACACCATGCCACAGCTGAGCGATGGAGAGACCCATCAGGATTAACATGGTACCCGCTAAATAAAGACTTTCCTGCAGGTATTGATTGAGCTGAATACTGGCTGCCAAGCCACCCAATAAAGCACCAACTATCGCATAACTAATGATACGCCCCAGATTAAATAACAGGCTGTATAGCAATATTTGGTGGCGCTGATTATTGACGCCAAGTGTCAGTGCCGCACTTATACCACCACACATACCGATGCAGTGACCGGCACCGGCAAAACCAATTGCTACAGCGGCGAGTATTTCAGCAGTCATGGTTTATGTTTTGGCTTTGCATCATCAGGAATTAAATCGTCATCATCATCAAACAGGATGTTGCTGGCCGGGGAGTCCATATCGTCAAATTGCCCACTCTTTAATGACCAGTGCAAAGCATATACTGCTATAGCAACAAGGATAATGGCGACCGGAATAAGTAGAAAAATAATGTCCATTGAAGGCCTTATAGATAGGTTATAAGCCTATTGTACGTCATGCTTGATACGACGCAAGCGGGTGGCGTTAAGTACTACCAGCAGCGAACTAAACGACATGCCTGTCGCAGCTCCCCAAGGAGGCACCATGCCCATAGCTGCCAAAGGTAAGGCAAGCAGATTGTAAAACAGTGCCCAAAACAGGTTTTGCACCATAATGCGGCGGGTATGACGAGACTTTTTGATCAGTATAGCTATTAGTCCCAGGTGATCGCGCAGTAACATAGCCGGTGCACTGGCTTTACTAAGATCAGTGCCTGAAGCCATAGCCAGTGAGGCGTCGGCGGCAGCCATAACTGGCGCATCATTAATGCCATCGCCTACCATTAATACAGTTTTACCTTGTTGTTGCTGAGCCTGAATATAGGCCAGTTTTTGGGCCGGCGTTTGACCTGCCCGCCAAGCATCTACACCCAACTCTGCAGCAAGGCCGGCAACATTATCTGAATGATCACCAGATAATATACACAGTTCCATATTGAGGGCTTTTAGTTGTTGCATAACGGTATTTAGTTGTGGGCGCTTGGCATCGCTAATATGCAGCCAGGCAAGGGCTTCTTTAGTACTGCCCAAGAGCAACCAAACACCCTCTCCACATGGTCTTTGGGGTGCTTGCCAGCTACCCAGTTGGGACACAAATTCGGCACTGCCCAGACGCAAATCCTGCTGCTGTTCAGGCCAGTAGGCACTCATCCCCTCAGATGGGTGGTTGGTGATATTGGTTAACTCAAAGGCGCTGCCATCTAAATGACGAAAGGCGCGACTGATTGGGTGTTCAGACTCTTGCTCCATGCGTGCGGCTAGCAGGCGACAAGCAAGTGCACTCATATGGCCCAGAGTTTGTGTGGTCTGTAATGACATGGCACCAGTGGTCAGCGTACCTGTTTTATCAAAGACAATAGTGTCGGCTTTGGCTATTTGTTCTAAAGCATCTTCTCGGGTCATCAATATACCTTGGCGCCGTAAGCTTGCAGTAGCCACGGCGGTGGCTGTAGGTGTTGCCAACGATAAGGCACAGGGGCAGGTGATAACCAATACCGAAAGGGTGATCCAGAAGGCTTGGTCAGGTTCTAAAAAGTACCAGCCAGCGTATACTGTAGCGGCAATAATCAATACTGCCAGAACAAAATAATGGGCGACCTTGTCAGCACTTGTTGATAGTTTGGGACGAAAGCTGTGGGCTTGTTGTACCATGCTCAAGATTTGCTGTAAGCGGCTGTTATCCTGAGTTTTGGTGACCCGCATCAGCAGGCTGGTGGTCACATTTACCGTTCCCGCTGTCAACTGGTCTCCTACTGCTTTGTTGACTGGCATAAACTCACCAGTGAGCGCTGCTTCATTAATACTGCTTGCACCCTCTATAAGCACGCCGTCAGCGGGTATGGTTGCTCCCGGTAGTACGCGAACGATATCATCTTGTGCCAATTTGCTTATGGCTATTTGCTCATACTGCTTATTAACCAGTCGATCGCATACGGGCGGTAAGAGCTGATGTAACTCATTGCCAGCATGACCGGCATGATAACGTGCCGTTGACTCCACAAAACGGCCTAACAGAAGTAGAAATGTAAACATGGTAACTGAGTCATAGTAGACGGCGCCAGTTTGCATCACCGTGGCCCAGACACTAGCTATATAGGCGGCACCGATAGCCAGTGCCACTGGCACATCCATTACCAGATGACGATTTTTCAAGGCGCGCCAGGCAGCATGGAAAAAGGGTGCTGCTGAATATAATACGACAGGTGTTGAGAGCACCAAAGCGGCCCAACGAATAAAGTGCATATAATTTAGCTGCATGCCTTGAGCCATGCCGGCATACATGCCAAAAGACAACATCATTACCTGAGCTGCGCCTAAACCGGCAATACCAATGCGCAAAATGGTCTGGCGCTTGTCTTTCGCCTTACGCTGGGCGGCGGCACTGGCTTGATAGGGTCCCGGCTGATAACCAATACTGTCTATAGCCGCCAATATTTGGCTTAGTTTGATGATATTTGGCTGCCAATGGACGTAGGCGCGCTGGGTGGTAAGGTTGACGTTAAAATGAAGTATTCCAGGTTGTTTACTGAGATGTTGATTTAACAACCATACGCAGGCCGCACAAGTCAGGCCATCAATAACCAGCTCAGTTTCATTTTCCTGTGCATTTTTGCTGCGTACAAAGGCACTTTGCACATCTTTATCATCATAGGCTTGCCAGTGGCTGGCAGCCGTGACTTCAATATTGATATTGGGTGGCAGGCTGGGGCCGGTAGCACGACTTAATTCACGGTGGCGATAATAGTCGCCTAGCTGTTGGTCAATAATTGTCTTGGCTACCGTTTGGCAGCCAATACAACAAACCGCATGGCAGCTGCCATCCAGCACTATCTGATAGTGGGTATCAGCGGGTACTGGTTCGCCACAGTGAAAGCAGTCACTTATAGACATAGATATTATGGGAGATTGGGTGTGAAACTAATGCTGGCAGGCCAGGGAGTGGTTACCTCAGTGGTCATGCGCCAGTTTTCCTCTTGGTCCATTAAGTGCAAATAGCGCTTGCCACTAATATTCTTATTCAGTGTGCCATAATAACTGCCGTCGGGACGATACGCCATGAGCAGATCCTGATCAAGATTCTCAACAGTTGGATGGATAACCAGCAAGGTGAGTTGTTGGGCCGATAGTGTATCGCTGGCGCTCAATGTTAAGCGCAAGTCTCCGGTAACTTCATCCAATACCAGCTCGCCATGCAATCCCAATTCCGATGCTTTGCGCAGACGTTTGTTGTCAATATTAAAGCTCTTGGCATTTTTTGCATAATCGCCTTTTACCATACCGTCAAAGGTGACTACGGATAAGTAGGCATAGCTGGTGGCAAAAATCATCACCGCGAATAAGGGGCCTAGTATAAACCACAACCATGGTTGCTTATACCAGGGCTTTAAGGCTTCTGGGGTGTCTGTCATAGTAACTCCAATTACAGAACTTGATCAGTGGGAGCCAGAAAACGAGATTCCTGTTCCACGCGAATAGACTCGCTGCCGAGTGATTTTACATCAAATGCTATTTTAGTTTTAGGGCTTTCCAAGTCATCTGTGTGAATACGAATACGCAGCATTTGTTCAATAGTGGCATTAGGGGCTATATCAAGTTGCTGTTTGCCTATGTAGGCATAATTTTCAACACCATTGATACTCACTTCAATGGTGATAGCTGTCTGACTTTTGTTAGACACTTTCAAATGATAGGTGTTTTCAATCACACCATCACCCAGATCGCGAAATAGCGTCTGGCGATCCCTAATCAGGTCCACTTCAATAGGTACCCGCGATATTAATTGCATGCCAATAAAAGTCGCAATAAACAATACAGCGATACCATAGCCAATAAATCTGGGTCGCAACAAACGATATGCTTTGCCCTCCAGAACATTTTCTGTAGCGTAGCGTACCAGGCCTTTTGGCTTACCTAAGCGTGCCATAACCTCATTACAACCATCAATACAGGCGGCACAAGAAATACATTCATACTGCAGGCCGTCACGAATATCGATGCCTACAGGGCACACGGCAACACAGACATCACAATCAACGCAGTCGCCAAGGTTTGCTTCGCTTGCTATTTTGCGTGAGCCTTTGCCTCGTGGTTCACCACGCGCCTTGTCATAGGTCACAATCAGTGTATTGGGGTCAAACATCACGCTCTGGAAACGGGCATAAGGGCACATATGCATACATACCTGTTCACGCAGATAACCAGCGTTTAGATAGGTAGCAACGGTGAAGAAGAGTAGCCACCAGGACTCCCAGGGGCCAAAATCCAGAGCCAAAAACTTACCAAATAGTTCTTTGATAGGGGTAAAGTAACCCACAAAGGTGATGGCTGTAGCAATCGCTATCAATACCCAGAGGCTGTGCTTAACCAATTTTTTGCGGAATTTGGTCCAGCTCATCGGTTGCTTGTCCAGCTTTTTACGGGCGTTGCGGCTGCCTTCGGCAAACTCTTCGGCCCACATAAAAAAATAGGTCCATACGGTTTGGAAACAGGTATAGCCACACCAGGCTCGTCCGGCAAAAACCGTGATAAAGAAGAGCACAAAGGCAAACAGGATGAGGAGGCCACTTAGCAGGGCAAAGTCCTGTGGCCAGAAGGTAATAGAGAAAATATGAAATTGGCGTGCAGGCAGGTCAAATAGTATCGCCTGGCGATCATCCCACTCAAGCCAAGGCGTCAGGTAATATATTAATAACAGGGCCCATGCCATGATATTACGGAGATTACGATAAACGCCTTTATAGGCACGCACATAAATGCGTTCACTCTTGGCATAGAGATCGATAACTTGCTTTTCAGGCTCGGTGTCAACTTGCTTGGTAGGGATTTGTTCCATACTTGACCTGCAAATTTATGGCTTAACAACGTAAAAAAAGCGAATCCAGGCTACTAGGTGCTGAATACGCTTTTTATCATTATTGTGACACAGTTAAGTTAGAGGCCCAGTATACACCCAGGCCTCTTTGGTCATCAATCAGACAGGCTAAATACGTAGCCAGAGATCAGATGGATTTTGTCTTCACTCAACAGGGATCCGTGTGCAGGCATGGCACCATTACGGCCCTGACGGATGGAGTGAGCAACCTGAGCAAAGCTACCGCCATACAACCAGGTGTCGTCAGTCAGGTTTGGTGCTCCCAGCATTTGGTTACCCTTGCCGTCAACACCGTGACAGGCAACACACATAGCCTGATAAGTAGTTTGGCCTTGCGCTGCTGCTTTGGCATCAACTTCCTGACCACTTAGGCTCAAGGTGTAAGATGTTACGTTACGCACACCGTCTTCACCAATGATATCTCCCCAGGGCGGCATTGCTCCAGCTCGGCCATTGGTGATAGATGCCTTAATAGCTGCACCATCGCCACCATACAACCAGTCTTTATCGGACAAGTTGGGGAATCCGTAGGCACCGGCGCCACCTTGACCGTGACAAACGGCACAGTTGTTATTGAACATACGCTGGCCCATTTGGCGCGCAGTATCATTAGTAGCAATATCTTCTACAGACAGGCTGGCAAACTTGGCGAACACCGGTTTGTAGTGCTCATCAGCGTGTGCCATTTCAGCTTCCCACTGGTTGTAACTGGTCCAGTTCAGGTAGCCTTTGTAGTTACCCAGACCAGGATACAAGAACAGATATACCACACCAAAAATAATGGTGATGATAAACATATTAAACCACCAGCGAGGTAGTGGATTATCCAGTTCTTCAATGCCATCAAAGGCATGATTCATGGTTTCAGTGGTGGTTTCTTTGTGCACTTCGCTGCGACGCGTGTGCAAGACAAGGATCAGACAGCCAGCAATTACCGCAATGGTAATGGCAGAGATCCATAAGCTCCAAAAACTAGTCATGTTTGATGTCTCCATTTGATTCCTTGGCCTTCTCTTCATCAGCGAAGGGCAGGTTGGCGGCTTCATTGAAGCCTTTCGAGCGTTTCGGGCTCAGAACCCATGCATAGAGGCCGATAAAGGTAATCAGCATAATCACAACTATGTATGGGCCGTAGCTATCGTAGGACATAATTAACGCCTGTTTGACATCACAGTGCCGAGCTGTTGCAGATAGGCAACCAGAGCAGTAATCTCGGTTTTGCCCTTTACTTCTGCTTCTGCATTGGCAATGGCTGCATCGGTGAAAGGAACACCCACAATACGCAGAGCTTCCATCTTGGCCACTGTATCTTCACCAGTCAGCTTATCGCTGAATAGCCAGGGGTAGGATGGCATAATAGACTCAGGTACTACGTCACGCGGGTTGTACAGGTGAGCACGGTGCCAGTCATCAGAGTAGCGACCGCCAACACGGGCCAGATCTGGTCCAGTGCGTTTGGACCCCCATAGGAAAGGGTGGTCGTAAACAAATTCACCGGCAACGGAGTAGTGGCCATAGCGTTCGGTTTCGGCTCGGAATGGACGAATCTGTTGGGTGTGACATACGTTACAGCCTTCGCGGATATAAATATCACGACCTTCCAGCTCCAGCGGCGTCAACACCCGCAGACCTTCAACGGGGACGGTGGTTTCTTTTTGGAAGAATAAAGGTACGATTTCAGCCAGACCACCACCGCTGATAACGATGACGATCAGAAGTATCATCAGGCTGATATTCTTTTCAATGGTTTCGTGTTTAATCATGATGGCGATTCCTTATGCAGCAGATGAAGCAAGGGCCGGAGCAGAAGAGTTGCTGCGGACTGTTTGCCATACGTTGTAAGCCATAACCAGCATACCGGCCAGGAAGAAGATGCCGCCGATAACCCGGACTACATAACCGAAGTAACTGGCTTCCAAAGATTCTACAAAGCTGTAAGTTAGGGTGCCGTCCTGGTTTACTGCACGCCACATCAGGCCTTGCAGAATACCGTTAACCCACATAGCAGCAATGTAGAGTACGACACCTACAGTTGCCAGCCAGAAGTGGGTATTAATCAGCTTCACACTATACATGGATGCTTTGCCGAACAGCTTGGGAATCATATGGTATACCGCACCAATGGAGATCATGGCCACCCAGCCTAAAGCTCCGGCATGTACGTGACCGATAGTCCAGTCAGTATTATGGGACAGAGCATTGACGGTCTTGATAGACATCATTGGACCTTCGAAAGTGGACATGCCATAGAAAGACAAGGAGACCACCAGGAAACGCAAGACAGGGTCAGTACGTAGCTTATGCCAGGCGCCAGATAGGGTCATCATGCCGTTGATCATACCACCCCAGGAAGGAGCTAAAAGAATCAGGGACATAACCATGCCAACTGATTGTGTCCAGTCAGGTAGGGCAGAGTAGTGCAGGTGGTGACCACCAGCCCACATATAGGTGGCAATTAAGGCCCAAAAGTGCACTACCGACAGTCGATATGAGAAAATGGGGCGTTCAGCCTGCTTGGGTACAAAGTAGTACATAATGCCCAGGAAACCGGCGGTAAGGAAGAAGCCCACAGCGTTGTGACCGTACCACCATTGCACCATGGCATCTACTGTGCCGGCATAAGCTGAGTAGGACTTGCTTATAGTAACGGGGATTTCAGCGCTATTGACAACGTGCAGAACGGCAACAGTAATAATAAAGGCCATATAGAACCAGTTGCCCACATAAATGTGAGGCGTCTTACGTTTGGCAACAGTGCCTAAAAAAACAATAGCGTAGGAGACCCATACCAGAGTTATCAGAATATCAATTGGCCATTCCAGTTCAGCGTATTCTTTGGCTGTAGTAAGGCCCATTGGCAGAGTGATAGCCGCCAGTACAATAACTGCTTGCCAACCCCAGAAGGTAAACTTTACTAGTGGTTCGGCAAATAGACGTACTTGACAGGTACGTTGTACAACATAGTATGAAGTGGAGAAAAGAGCACAGCCTCCAAAGGCAAAGATAACGGCATTGGTATGCAAAGGACGTAAGCGTCCAAAGCTTAACCAGGCGGTATCGAAATTTAAGGCAGGCCAGACCAACTGAGCGGCGATCAAGACACCGACGGCCATGCCGACGATACCCCAAACGACTGTCATAATTGCGAACTGGCGCACGACCTTATAGTTATAAGTGTCGGGTGTAGTTTCACTCATATTAGTTTCTCATCAAGTGCTAAAAGGTAAAAATCCTTACACCATTTATTGCATTGGTGCTGAGGATTATTTCGGTTGTTACATGTTCGACCTGTTGGCCAAGTGCTATATTGTGTGGGAAAATTTACGCGGCAAATTATCCTAGAATTTAGACTACTAATCAATCTGTAAACAGCCCGAATTCCCAGTATAAATAACAAATATAGCCAATGAGGGAGAAGCATCTTGCTACCTAAACCCATATTCTGATATATGGGTCCACATGGTTTTGATTTCTACCCTAATTCAGGGTTAGTCTGGAAGATATTTTCTGCCAGTAAAGTCAGTTTATCAGGGCTTTCTGAAACAGAAAGTGACTTATATCAACACAAATAGTAAGTGTTTTATTTCCATACAAATAATAGGTGATTTATGGCTTCTGTATATTGTTCTGCCCTATTAAATTGGTATCAATCACCACTTGGCGCATACTTGCAGGGTGGTGAGGGGGCTGAACATATACTCTTGGCTCATGGTGCCGGTATTGGTATGCGGCATGACTTTATGCAGCGTCAGGCTGAGGCTTTGATTAATGAAGGCTTTACTGTCAGTCTGTTTGATTATGCTTATATGCAGACCATGCATGCCAGCGGCCGACGCCGTCCCCCGGCGCGTGTGCCACAATTACTGCAGGAGCATCGCCAATGGCTGGCATTATTGGCACAGGACAGGCCTGTATGGCTAATGGGTAAGTCCATGGGGGGGCGTATAGCCAGCATGCTCGCACAAGAGGCTTTGCCACAGCAAGTAAAAGGCTGGTGTGCTTTAGGCTACCCATTTCATCCGCCAAACAAACCGCAGCAGCTGCGAGTATCGCATTTATTGGCTAATTGCAGGCCAGGTTTGGTGATTCAGGGCGATCGTGATGCTATGGGTAAGCCGGAAATAGTGGCCAGTTTGCCGTTGCCCGGTTCGATTAAGGTGCAATGGCTGGCACATATGGACCATGGTTATAATCCTTATAAGCAGGCGCTTTTGACGCAATATCAGGCCATTGTACAAAGTGCTAAATGGTTTAAGCAGTGGGTCTATTAGAAAAGCTTGTAAAATCCAGAAAGTCGTCATGGTGAGCCCAGCGAAGTCATCCCTGACTACTCAAAGCAATAGTTTAAAGATTGCCACCTTGCTATGCACCTTGTCATGACGAATTTTGCAGAATTTGCTTAATTAGCAGTCGAATACTTGGTTTTTTCAGGGTAGAATGCCCGCCACTGCCAAGCTAATGTGTATACACCATGAATTCGCCTTTGACCCCTGATCTTGTCCTTGATGCTGTCGGCCTGTTTTGTCCGGAGCCGGTGATGTTGATGCACAATAAAATTCGTGATATCGAGTCAGGTCAATTGTTGAAGGTGTTGGCGACGGATCCTTCTACCAAAAGGGATATTCCCAAGTTTTGCACCTTTCTTGGTCATGAGCTGCTCAGTCAGGCAGATGTTGATGGTCAGTATCATTATATTATTCGTAAAGGCTAGTATACCAATTACATTATATTGACGAACTTCACAGAAGTACCCTAAGATGAAGTAAGTTGATCCAATAGTTCCTGTAAGTCCTTGTCATTTTGCTTTAATTTGACAGCAATACGGTATTGGAAGAAACAGCTGAAATCATCACTGTCTTCACAAGCCATTAGGGCAGCATCACCTAGTAGCACTGGCCAGCGTT
Organism: Gammaproteobacteria bacterium; assembly: GCA_030748435.1. Lineage (GTDB taxonomy): Bacteria > Pseudomonadota > Gammaproteobacteria > Pseudomonadales > Balneatricaceae > Njordibacter. Next base: position 21,260 of record JASMLZ010000095.1, read on the forward strand.
CAACATCCTGTAAATTAATCACCATAGCTTGCACTTTGCCGTTGCTTAATAATCGCCAACTGAATACTTCAGCCATACTGAAAGTCTGCATCTGATCAGCGGAAAAGATAGCGTGTGTACCACAGGTATCTGGCAATTCCTGAATGATAACGGCTTCCTGACTGGGTTCAAAGTGAAAGTAAGCTGCTGCAGACTCCAGTTCGATACGCTTGTGTTCTGGTGCCACAGCAAACAGATCATCAACACCTGGGTCAAAATAACCCAGAAAGAAACCGGTATCCGGGTGATTAAGATCAGTGCAACTGATTAGTTGATCAAACCATGGAATCATACCAACAACTGAGCCATCACCAAGTAGGGCCCAGAAAAGGATATTGACGCTGTAGACTTCCTGCCCTGGATGAGGGGTGCCATGAGAATCGGAGTAGAGTGCTTCAAAGCCATCAACCTCAGAGGCCAAACGCATAATCAGAGGGGCATTGCCTGATTGATATGGTTCGCCACTGAAAAGATCAACTACCTTGTCATTGGCCTTGTTTATATGCACTTTGGGAGGTTTCATAACCTTCTCCTCTAGTCAAATTAATGGGAAACCTGCACTTTGATTTGACTACGGATATTCACAGTATAGACAAGGACAAACAAAAAACACAAGTTTATTGTCACTTGACGCTTGGATAAAAATAGCAAATTGTGTTGAATATCCAATTATTTAGACCCTCTAGTATGGCTAGCTTCTGGTTTAATGGGTACAATTCGTGTGCTAGAAAGAGTAGAGCTATATTAACGGATACTTGATGAGTGCAGAAAAATTCAACAACGTTGCCCAGATGCTGGATCAGATGCAGATGCTGGTCGGACAAACCGAGCAAGATCTCGAATGGTATCGTCAGCAAGTAATTGACCTGCGACAAGAATATCAGTTGCTCAGACAGCAAGGGATTGAATTACAACAACAACTAAGTCAATACTCTGAACTAGAAAGACACGCTGAGCCTCTGGTAAAGGATCAGGAAGAGGGTGTCCCGCTTGCTAATGAAAAAGTAGCAATGGATGACCAAGAATAACCAATGTGGATAATGAGAGCCAAACACTCCTACTCCTCACCAATGTAACTTAATGAATTAAAGAATGAACCAGACAATCGAACCCACCGCCGAAAGTAAATCAGAGACGCCTACTGCCGAGGTAGAATCTGCACCCTTAGCAGTTGATAATGAAGTGGCTGAACGTAAAAAAGCCAAAAGCCGTGCCGCCAATCGTGCTGCTGTGCAGTTGCTATGCGAAACCTATCCGCAAACGTTTTCTGTTACCGAGCCTAAACCCTTAAAAATTGGTATCCAGGAGGATCTGGTCGCTGATGGCAAGATAAGCCAAAATAAGATTAAGCGTGGGCTGGCTAGTTATGTGCGGATTTATGCTTATTTGCGTTCTCAGAGCGAGGGTGCAGCCCGGGTGAACTTGCTGGGCGAAGCGGCTGGCAAAGTGACGTCTGGTGAAGCGGCCCATGCGGCGAGCAAATTGCCAGCTCAGCGTGAATCCAAACCACGTAACAAGAGCAACAAAGCTATAGACAAGCGTGGTGCACGTCGGCCTAATAAGTCCGCCAAACCTGTGGCCAACAAAAAGCCAGCGCCTAATAGTCAGGCCAAGGTGAAAAAAGCTGACAATCCGTTTCAGGGTTTGGATGACAATCAGCGTATGGCAAGCAAGCTTGATTTGCTATTGAACAAGCATAGATAATTGAGGGCATCTCAATTATATTGAGATGATTCTTCTGAGTAAAAAAAACCCACTAAAAAGTGGGTTTTTTTGTATCCAGCAGTTACTGATTTAAGCTGTTGTGTTTTGCTCTGTTGCTGTGGGCTCAGATTCTGTAGTAACTGGCTCCATTATCACCTCAGGTGCATCTGCTTTAACAGCCGCTGGTTTTGTCTTAACAACAGACGGCTCTGCTTGAGCAGCAGGTTCGTCGGTTTTATCAGCAGACTCATCCACCGCAGGTGCTACAGTTTGCGTTGCCTTTTCACGCCGCCGCTTTTCACGTGGGTCATTGGCTGCTCGACGACGCTGGCGGCGTTTGGGAGCTGATTGCTCTGCCGTGTTTGCTGCCAAATTTTCACTCTCAGTAGGCGTTTCTGCAGTCGCAATAACCACTTCAGGAGCAGGGGTAGCCTCAACAGGTGCTGTTGTTTCGACAGTGATCGGCGCCGTTGCTGTTGCTGAGTTGGCTTCAGTCTCTACATTTGCTGTAGACCCTGATGCTGCCACTACTGCAACATTAGTCTGCTGATCATCGCTTGCCTTGGCTTGTGGCTTACGGCTGCGCGGGTTGCGACGAGTGCGATTGCCTTTGTCGGAGGGGGGGCTTTCGACAGACTCACTACTAGTGGGTGTTTTGTCTTTGCTTGCCTCCTGAGCGGCTTTTTCTGTAACCGGCTGTTGCTGTTTTTCAGTCCCTTTGTCGGTATTTATCTCTTGATTGCGACCGCTGCGCTTGCCAGAACGATCACGTCGGCGCTTTTGCTCACGGGTGCGATTGGTAGTTGATTCATAAGCCTCTTCCGGAATTGCTTCGAGATTGGTTTGTTGATCTTCTATTTCCGGGGTGCGCTCTTTCTTCTGGTTGTTACGGTTACGGCCATTTTTGCGGTTATCGTTACGACGATTATTGCGCTTTTCTTCGTTAACCGGATTTTTTGCCTCGTTGTTGTTTTCCAGCGCATCCGTTTTGGGTTTTTGTTCCTTGGTGTTGCGCTTGCGGTCGTTGTTGCGGCGATTATTGCGATTGCCGTTACGCTCTTCACCATTGTTACGTTTGCGCTGGTTGTTGCGATTGCCTGCTGGTTTTTTCGTTGCGGATTTTGGTGTCTTGTCCGGCTCAACAGCAGGGGTGCTGGTAAATAAGCCACCCAAAGCTCGTACAATACGTCCGCCCAAACCAGATGATTTTTGTACCGCTTCGCTGGGCGCTGCTGACTTGGCTTTTTTCGCCACTGGTGTTGGCGCAGGTTGAGCAGGTTGCACAGACTTCACGGCAGCTCTTTCTACAGGTACTTGAGACTGGTTGTTAAAGTCTTCGACATTGAATTGTTGGCTTTCCAGTTCAATCTCATAGCTGGTTTCACCCGTCTGTACTGCTTCATGGTCATCACGTAAGCGGCTGACTTCAAAGTGTGGTGTATCCATTTGTGGGTTTGGAATAACCACCACACGCAGGTCGTTGCTTCTTTCAATTTCCAGTAGTTGATCACGCTTTTCGTTAAGCAGGTAGGTAGCCATATTAACTGGTAATACCGCTCTAATCTCTGCCGAGCGTTCTTTGCTGGCTTCCTCATTGATCAGGCGAATAATAGACAGGGACAAAGATGAAACATCACGGATACTGCCTTGACCATTACAGCGAGGACAAACCATGCCAGAAGTCTCACCCAGAGAAGGGCGTAGGCGTTGGCGAGACATTTCCATTAGACCAAAGCGTGATATACGGCCAACTTGCACTCGTGCACGATCTAGCTTTAAGGCCTCTCTCAACTTGTTCTCTACGGCCCTTTGATTGCGCATGGGTCCCATATCAATAAAGTCTATTACTACCAGGCCGCCCATATCACGCAAACGTAATTGACGAGCGATTTCTTCTGCTGCCTCAAGGTTAGTATTGAGTGCTGTCTCTTCAATATCACTACCTTTGGTGGCACGTGCAGAGTTGATATCGATGGATACCAGTGCTTCTGTGGGGTCAATAACTATTGCACCACCTGAAGGCAGGCTTACCTCGCGTTGAAAAGCGGTTTCGATCTGCGACTCAATCTGGAAGCGATTAAACAGAGGTGTTTCCTGTTGATAGAGTTTGATTTTGTTTTGGTAGCTAGGCATCACCTGCTGGACAAAGTTCAGAACATCCTGATAAACCTTTTCTTCATCAATCAGCACTTCGCCAATATCCTGGCGCAGGTAATCGCGCATAGCACGAATGATGACATTGCTTTCCTGATAAATTAGAAAAGGAGCAGGGCGTTGTGCAGCAGCATGGGTAATGGAGTCCCATAACTGTTGCAGGTAGTCGAGATCCCATTGCAATTCTTCTGTACTGCGACCTATACCAGCCGTGCGCACGATAACACCAGCTTCATCAGGTACATTTAGTTGGCTCATTACCTCTCGCAACTGGGCGCGTTCTTCACCCTCAATGCGGCGTGAGATGCCTCCTGCCCGCGGGTTGTTTGGCATCAATACCAGATAACGACCGGCAAGGCTGATAAAGGTGGTTAGGGCCGCGCCTTTATTACCACGCTCTTCTTTATCAACTTGGACGATGATTTCCTGACCTTCCGAAACGAGTTCTCGGATGCCTGGGCGCCCAGAGCCTGGAGCGGTTTCTTTAAAATATTGGCGGGAAATTTCTTTGATAGGCAAGAAGCCGTGACGTTCTGCCCCGTAGTCAACAAAGGCGGCCTCCAGACTGGGCTCTACACGGGTAATTTTGCCACGATAGATATTGGCTTTCTTTTGTTCACGAGCGCCGGATTCTATATCCAGATCATATAAACGCTGGCCATCTACCAGTGCTACGCGCAACTCCTCGGCGTGAGTTGCATTAATTAACATTCTTTTCATGGTTTTCAAGTACTTGAAAACCCATTTACCCTACGGGAATTAATATATTTACGGGTGCACAGGGTGTGCGCAGGCCTATTATTGGCCATCAGCTATAGTGCCACGCATAACGTGGTTTGGTCTCCTGATGAGAATTTCTCAATCAGGTAAACAAAGTTCCAGCAGTGCAGGAAACCATACCATCACGGATAAGCTTGGGGCCACTTAGGGCGCTTAGCTAAGTTTATAGACCAGTTATTTTTCGCGCGGGATTAATTTGCCTTGCGTTAACCGCTTGCTTAGCCTTACTACATTGGCTAAGCAAAAACTTTCTGATCGATCCTTGGGTAGGGTGCTTCTACACTTAAACACCAAACGTAAATTAATTCGCCGTAACCGGGTTAAACAGGTCGGTTTAGTTTAATAACTCAGGTTGTTCCTGGTTACAGCTTAATGTTCTGACTAACTATTTATTTGGGTTAGCCAAGGCCAGCTATGGGCCTAAAATCTCTACTGATGCGATAAACTACAATGACGCTCTGGCTGTCTGCAGACTTTTATCTGCCATTACAAATAGATAACCAGTTTCAGTGGTACTTATGGTAACATTTGCGGCCTAACCTAGCAATCAAATTTGTCGTGCGCATGTCAGCAGCTAAAACCTTGTTAAAAAAATCCGGGCCAAGGGCTAAACACACCTCCTCTAGCCCCGTGTCAGAGCCAACATCACCAGTGCTTGCCAAGGTGCGGCTGGAGACGATTAGTGCAGACAGGGCCGGTCAGCGCCTTGATAATTACCTGATTGGACAGCTCAAGGGAGCACCTAAAAGCTTGATCTATCGGATTGTGCGCAAAGGGGAGGTGCGAGTTAATAAAGGCCGCACTAAACCTGAATATAAATTATGTGCTGGTGATGTGGTGCGTATCCCACCAGTCAAGTTGCCTGAGCCCAATGCGCCTGTCCCTGTTGGTGACAGCCTGAAGAAACTTTTGCAAAGTGCCATTCTGTATGAGAGCGATGGTCTAATGATTGTCAATAAACCCAGTGGTTTGGCTGTACATGGTGGCAGTGGGGTCAATTTAGGGTTGATTGAGAGCTTGCGTCAGGTATTTCCTCAATATCGATTTTTGGAGCTTGTGCATCGTCTGGATCGTGATACATCAGGCTGTATTATGGTGGCTAAAAAGCGCTCTTGCCTACGCGCTATTCATGAGCAGTTGCGAAATACAGGTGGTATAGATAAGGTTTATCACGCTTTGGTTGCTGGCGGCTGGCCGCGAGCATGTCAACAAGTTAAGGCACCATTATTGCGCTTTGCTCTGCCATCGGGTGAACGCATGGTAAGGGTTGATGGTGATGGCAAGCGCAGTATTACACGTTATCGCATCCTACAAGAATTTGGGCATTTAACTTTGGTCGAAGCCAAGCCGGTAACTGGTCGCACCCATCAGATCCGTGTCCATTGCCAATATATGGGGCATCCCATAGTGGGTGATGAAAAGTATGGCCAGCCTGAAGTTAACCAGAGCCAACAACAGCGTGGGCTAAAGCGTCTTTTCTTGCATGCGGCAGAGTTGCGGTTGACTGACCCATCGACGACAAAATCGATTATTGTTAAAGCACCATATGATCAAAACTTAACCACTGTCCTGCATAACTTGGCAACTGGCTAATACAAATATCTAGCTTGTAATTGGTAAGTATTTATCGAGATAATAGGCGTTTTCGTTAATCTGCTTTTCATGGCTACATAATAAGAGATTTATTGCTATGTATAACACTGACCTTGATCAGAATCGAGCCAACTTTCAGGCCTTGTCACCTTTGTCCCTGCTGCAGCGTGCAGCCGACGTTTACCCTACCGCTGTGGCACAAATATATGGTGATGTGCGTCGTACCTGGATGCAAACCTATCAACGCACTGCGGCCATGGCTGATGCCTTAAATCAGCATGGTATTGGTGTGGGTGATACGGTATCTGTTATCGCTCATAATGGTCCAGAGTTGTTCGAGTGCCACTATAGTGTGCCGATGGTTGGTGCAGTGTTAAATGCCATCAATACCCGTTTGGATGCGGAAACCATTGCGTTTATTTTTGATCATGCAGAAAGTAAGGTGGTGATCGTTGATCGGGAGTTTTCTGCCACTGTTAAAGATGCTTTGGCGTTGGCTAAAGTAAAACCTCTAGTTATAGATATTGATGACCCTACCTATACCGGTGGTGAGTTGATTGGCTCTTTGGAATATGAGTCTTTATTGGCGCAAGGAAGTGCTGATTATGACTGGAAGATGCCTGAAGATGAATGGCAAGCCATTAGTTTAAATTATACATCAGGAACCACAGGCAATCCCAAGGGGGTTGTTTATCATCATCGTGGTGCTTATCTGACAGCTATGAATATGGCGCTAGCTTGGGATATGAATAAATACCCCGTATATATGACTATTGTGCCTATGTTCCATTGCAATGGTTGGTGCTTTACCTGGTCAACAGCATTAATGGCTGGAGCCAATGTGTTTGTGCGCCATGTGCGCCCGGATATTATTCTGGATTTGATCAAGCGTGAGAAGGTGACTCATTTTGGTGGAGCGCCTATTGTACTAAATATGATTAACAATGCGGATGCAGCGGATAAGCAAGGTATTGAGCATCAAATTAAAGTCATGACCGCTGGTGCTGCGCCACCTGCAGCGGTTATTCAGGCTATGGAAGATTTGGGTTTCGATATTACTCATGTTTATGGCCTGACCGAAACCTATGGTGCGTGTGTTGTTTGTGAATGGCAAGGGCATAAGTGGAATCAGTTATCAGAACCTGAGCGTGCGGCTGTTAAAGCCCGCCAGGGAGTGCGTACTCCTAATCAGGAAGACCATGCCGTGTTGGATCCGGAAACCATGCAGCCAGTGCCTAAGGATGGCGAAACGATCGGTGAAATTTGTCTGCGCGGCAATATGGTGATGAAAGGCTATCTGAAAAACCCTCAGGCCACTGCCGAAGCTTTTGCAGGTGGGTGGTTCCATTCTGGAGATTTGGCAGTCTGGCATGCAGATGGTTATATGGAAATTAAAGACCGGGCCAAGGATATTATTATTTCGGGAGGGGAGAATATTTCTTCTATTGAGTTAGAAGATGTTTTGTATCGTCATCCAGCTGTTTTGGAAGCAGCAGTAGTGGCCAGGCCAGATGAAAAGTGGGGGGAAACTCCTTGTGCTTTTGTCTGTCTAAAGCCGGATATGGAAGCTAGCGAGCAGGATATCATAGGCTTCTGTCGAGACAATATGGCCCGCTTTAAAGTGCCCAAACATGTCGTTTTTGGCCCTTTACCCAAGACGGCTACAGGTAAAATTCAAAAATATGTGTTACGTCAAATGGCTCCAGCGTAATATACTAGGTGTAATGGAAGGCAAGTGCCGATAAGGGTTAATGCTGGCATTTGTTGTACAGAATCATTAACACCTCGGGAAAAAGTATGTAACCCGTTGTTATTTAGGATTATTATAGAAAATGGATCAACAATTTGACGCCAGTGATGTGCACCAACAGGCCAGTAATATGCTGTTGGCTGGGCGCAAGGTTACCGTTAACCAGGTTGCTGATGCGTTGCAGATAGCGCCTTCTGATCAGTTGCAAGCAGAACTTGAGCGCTGGTGGTTGGAATTGGAAGTGAATGTTCCCTTCCGTCAATCGACACATTATGATGCTCATCGTCCAGATGTGCCGGAAACGGTTTATCAATCAGTGCAGATGATTTGGGATAATGCCCTAAAAGATGCGCGTCTGGAATTGGAATTGTCGGCGCGGCAAAATGTAGAAACAGCACGTAATGAAGATGGTCTCAGTAGTGAAGATGAGCTGTATCTGTCACGTGCGCAAATCGTGGCTTTGGAAGACTCCAACCAGCGTATGCGCAGTCAGTTAGCTGATGGTGAGGCGAATCAGAAAAATCTGCAAGCTGAACGTGCCATGTTGCGCACCAAGTTACAGTCTATAGAGACCAAAGTTGGTGAGCTTGAGCGCTTATTGACACAGTCCAAAGCTGAGGCTGAACAGGCAGCAGATAGCCGTGATGAAGCTAAAAAGCAGTTAGACCAACGTATGAAAGATGAAATTCTGCATCATCAAGAATCTCTGCATAAAATGGAAAGCAAGGTTAACTACTATCGGCATCAACTTGACAAGCTGCGTGATGAATGGGGCAAAAAAGAAAATGCCATGAATGTACGTATTCAGGATATGCAGGCGCAAATAGCTCGTAATGATGTCACCATTGATACACAGGTTAGACAGATTCGATCTCAGGATGAAGAGCTCAAGCGTTTCCGCGGTGAAATGGCCAATCAATCGCGTAATATGTCGGCTTCTAATACCCAAATTTTAGCCTCTAAAAATCGGCTCAAGCGTTTGGAAGATGACTTGCAACAGCGTGATGCTGATCTTAAAGAAGCCAAGAAGCGTGCGCTTGTTGATAAGGCTGATTTTTCGCGACGAGAAACAGATCTGCGCGGTTTGCTTAAAGATAAGGAAACAGAGGTTAATGTTACTACGGTCAAGATTAATGAGTTGCAGCGGGTGTTAATAGCACGAGAAGAAGAGATTCGCCGTCTGACAGCCAAGTTATAGCTCTGTTGGCTTAAGATTGGCTGGTTTTTAAGCTAAATGCAGGTCGGGTTTTAACCCGACAAGGTCGGACTGATACCCAAACCATTCGCTGCGCTCACGGGGCACGCTGAGTCCGACCTACAGTCCGATCTGCATTTTTACCTATAGTGTTGTTTTATTCAGGCTGGGTGTCTACCATCATGGTTGCTGAGCCAGTGGTGACAACTTTGCCATTGACCAAACATTCGGTTTTGAGTTTGACTCGCCGCCGACGTTGGTTTACTTCTTCCACGGTAACCTGAGCCGTTACTGTATCACCAATCATCACCGGTGCTTTAAATCGCAACTGCTGTTCCAAATAGATGCAACCTGGACCAGGCAATTGGGCACCTAATACGGTAGAGATCAAGCCGCCATTAAGCATGCCGTGGGCGATGCGCTGTTTAAAAGGTGTTTGCGCGGCATAGTTGGCATCTAGATGAATGGGGTTGGTGTCACCGGTTAGTTGGGCAAAGGTATCAATGTCGGCTGCAGTGACTTGTTTGTCGAACGAGGATTGCATACCAGGGCTCAGTTCTTCTATATAGTATCCGTGTTGCATGTTTTATCTCAGTGGTAAAGGACAACAGAAATGATACTTACCTGAGGGTTATTTGTCATCTTGTGAAGTGAGAAACCGGCAGGTTAATGATGGAACTCACGAGTCAGCAACAAGCCATTTTTTTGGTCAACCAAGTCAGTGTCGTTAGAATAGCAGATAACATAGATTGATAACCCAAGGACTTATTATGTCTGAATATCGTGCCCCTCTTGATGAAATGAATTTTGTGATTGAGCAGTTACATGACCTGCCCGGTTTGGCTGCTGCTATCGACAATGAGGATGCCAGTGGCGAATTGCTTAACGCGGTTCTGACTGAGTCCGACAAGCTGGCTAATCAGGTTTGGTCACCACTTAACTGGTCTGGTGATCAGCAGGGCGTGCAACTGACAGAAACTGGAGTAAAGGCTGCTGATGGTTTTGCCGATGCCTACAGGCAGTATGCTGAAGGTGGTTGGACTAGCCTGTATTTTGATCCTCAATATGGTGGTCAGGGCTTGCCATTTACCTTTTCCATGCCGGTGGCAGAAATGGCACAAGCGGCCAATATGTCATTAGGTTTATGTCCGTTGCTTACTACTGGTGCTATTGAGGCACTCAGTGCTCACGCCAGTGCACAGCTAAAAGATATTTATCTGGAAAAGATGATTTCGGGTACATGGACTGGCACCATGAATCTGACGGAACCCCATGCAGGTACTGATCTGGCTCTGTTAAAGTCCACTGCTACCCCGGCTGGTGAACATTATCTGATTAAAGGCCAAAAAATATTTATTACTTGGGGTGATCACGATATGACTGACAATATCGTGCATTTGGTCTTGGCCCGTTTGCCAGATGCACCGCAAGGTGTCAAAGGTATATCTTTATTTCTGGTGCCTAAGTTTCTGGTTAATGAAGATGGCAGCCTTGGTCAGCGTAATGATGCCTATGCCATCAATGTGGAACATAAGATGGGTATTCATGCCAGCCCAACCTGCGTTATGAGTTATGGTGATAATGGCGGTGCCATTGGCTATCTGGTAGGCCAGCCTCATCAGGGCTTGCTAGCCATGTTTACCATGATGAATAACGCTCGTTTAATGGTGGGCTTGCAAGGTGTAGCACTTGCCGATCGTGCTTATCAGCATGCTCTGGAATATGCGCAAGAACGTGTGCAGTGTGTGGCTCCCGGTGGCACAGAATCTGGTGCTATTATTCATCACCCCGATGTGCGTCGTATGTTGATGACTATGCGCAGTCTTACTGAGGCAGCGCGAGCTATTTGTTACCTTACTGCCAAGCAAATCGACCTTAGCCATGACTCTGCAACGGCTGAACAGTGCGCCATGGCGCGTAAAAGGGTAGGCTTACTCACACCTATTGCTAAAGGTTGGAGCACAGAAGTCGCGCAAGAGATTACGTCGCATGGTGTGCAGATTCATGGTGGTATGGGATTTGTGGAAGAAACCGGAGCCGCTCAATATCAACGAGACGCACGTATATTGCCAATTTATGAGGGCACCACAGGTATTCAAGCACTGGATCTGGTCGGACGTAAGACCTTGTCAGATGCTGGTGCTGCTATGGCTGGTCTGATTGATGAAATGCGTGCTGATATGAGCCAGCATGGGCAGGCTTTGACCAGTGCTCAGTTGGCATTATTGCAAGAAGGTATAGACGCACTGGAACAGGCCTATCAAAAGCTGTTGGCTGAATCTGGTGATGATCCTATGTTACCTGGTGCCATTAGTTATGATATGTTGATGTTGGCTGGTTATGTTTGTGGTGGCTGGCAAATGATGCGCGCTGCCGCTTTGGTGGTAAGCAATGAAAATCAGCACTTTGTGGCTAATAAGCAAGCCACTACGGCTTATTATATAGAGCATATATTGCCGCGCTTTAAGGGGCATTTTGGCTCTATACAGGCAGGTAGTGCCAGCGTTATGGCGATCCCGGCTGATATGTTATAAGCGTATGATTTGCATGACAAGCGCCCCGTTTATTGCGGGGCGTTTTTGTGTCTGGTGTTTATGTTTATATAGATTTCAGGTAAACCAGATATCTTTAAAATCAACCCAGCCCCAAGAATTTAATCTAAGCCCCTGTACCCGCTCATCATAATGCAGTGATTGTTGATGATGGTATAAGGGCATTAATACTAGTTGTTGTTGCAAGAAAATATCGAGTTGGCGAAACGCTTCCATGCGCTCTGACTGGTGGGGCAGGCCTACGGCCTCACGCAGCTGGCTATCGATAGTTTGACGAATATCATCACCTACACAGTGACGTAGGGAAGTTTGGGTAGCAAACCACTCGTAGAGTGCCATTTCCAAGTTGTCACCCAGGGCTTCTCCTGATAACACCAAATCAGCTTCCAGCCAGTTTTCGGGAGCGGAAAACTGGGCATAGGTTAGCTCGTTAATTGCCAGTGGAATATCATACTCTGCCAGACTTTTTTTAATCCATAGTGCATCTGGCATATGAATATTGTAGGTGACCAGTTGCAGGGGTTGTTGCAGGCGCATGGGCATACGGGGCCGTACCGGAAACATCAATTTTTGGGAAGATGATTCCCATTCCGGCAGTAGGCGTTTGGCCGGGGCCGCACGTGTACCACCCAGTTCTTCTACCAGTTTGTGAGTGTTGAGCATGGAGCGAATACTGCGCCGAATACGCAGTGTTTGCAGAGGTGATGAAGGCTTGGCAATATTGAATAATAAATATTGATAACCTTTCTCTAATTTAGTGTTTTGTTGCATGCCAGTGTTATTGCGCAGTTGACTGGTATCGTTAATAAATAAATCCGAATCTTCACCCAAAGGCTCTTTTAGATCGGTAAAAAACCAGATTTCAATACGATCCAGCAATGGTCGTTCGCGAAAATAATGCGTGTTTGCGGTGAGTTCCAGTTGGAACTCATTATTCTGCGTGATCATAAACGGTCCTGTGCCTACGGGCTTACGAGCAAAATCCTTGTCTTTTATTAGTTCCATGGGCTTGATGACACTGGAATGATTTGCCAGTAAATGCAGGAGTAGGTAGTCACGCCTGTTTAATTTAATATGTAAGGATAATGGTTCTGGGCATTGAATATCCTCTATATGCTGATAAAGGCTCTGAAATGGCGATGCTGTGGTTTTTAAATGCTGCAGTGTGGCCGCTACATCTTCAGCTAGCAATTGCCTACCATGGTGAAACTTTATCCCCGGGCGCAAAAAAAAATGCCACTGGGTGCCATCTTTATTTGATCGCCAACTGTGGGCCAGGCTAGGGCGAATTTGCTGGCTACCCCGGTCAAAGATAACCAGCGTATCCATCACCTGATTGATCATATGAATTTCTGCTATACGTGTAGCTTGGCCTGGATCCAATATTGGTAAGGGACGGTGATAGGGGATACGCAATGATTGATTACCGTAGACTTCATGCTGGAAGCCCAATTGTGTTTTTAGGTAATTAAACAAACTGGTTTTATCACCAACCTCATCTAACAGGGAAAATGCTTCTTCCAATAAGCCCTGATCAGCCTTGTGTTTGGCCAGTTGCAAGATGGGTTGTTTGGCTTCGATATGCAAGACTAAACGTGACAATTTGCCTCTGCCACGGGCAGGTTGCCAGCTTAGCCAACCCTGTTGGGACATCCTGCTTAGAACATTGTTAACATTTCTTCGTGTGCAACATAGGATTTCAGCTAATTGCTCGATGCTGGTTTGAATGTCTTTTTCTTCAGCATAATGATTGCTAATTCTTTGAAATTGAAGGATTAAGTTATTACTAGGGGTAGAAGAATTCATAATAGGAAACAGTGTCTATAAAACATGCAATCAAGATGCAAAAGTTTACATTTATTTTCCTATTTTTGCACGGCATACTGAGGGACACTCAGATCAAATTGTTTGGGCTGACATCTATTACACGCAGAGTGTGATAAACAATAAAGACAATTACCTATTTGGAGGCTTGTAAAAATGAAGAAAACAAAATTGCTACAGAGTATGCTGCTCGCTAGTGCTGTTGCTGCCAGTTCTCTGTCCGCGCCCTTAATGGCTGCAGATGTGCCTGCTGGTACCAAGTTGGCTGACGTGCAAGAATTTGTGCGTGACAATGGTGCTGAGCCAGGCTCACTGGATCCACAAAAAATTGAAGGTGTTCCCGGCGCAAATATCGCTAGAGATCTTTTTGAAGGCTTATTGAACCAGTCCAGGGACGGCAAAGAACAGCCTGGAGTGGCAACCTCTTGGTCTGCTAACGCAGATAATACCGTTTACACTTTTAATTTGCGCAAAGATGCTAAATGGTCTAATGGTGATACTGTTACTGCCCATGATTTTGTTTATGCATGGCAGCGTGCAGTTGACCCGGCACTGGCCTCTCCTTATTCCTGGTATATGGAAATCCCTATGATTGTCAATGCCAGCAAGATTGTTGGTGGCGAAGCCGAACCAAGTTCATTGGGCGTGCGCGCAGTTGATGACTTCACATTTGAGGTTACTCTGGAAGGCCCTGTGCCATTTTTTGTAAAAATGGTAACTCATACCACCATGTTCCCTGTGCATAAAGCTACCGTTGAAGCCCATGGTGATAAATGGACGCAGCCAGAAAACATCGTCACCAACGGTGCTTATACGCTGGCTGAATGGAAGATAAATGAGCGCATGGAGCTTACGCGCAATACTAACTACTGGAATGATGCCAAAACGGTTATCAACAAGGTAACGCATCTACCTATCGAAGCTGCTAGTGCTTCTTTAGCACGTTATCGTGCTGACGAACTGGATTTTGGCAACTTCCCAACTGAACAAATCAAGCAGTTGCGCAAAGAAATGGGTGATGAAATCTACATCACACCAAAGTTATGTACCTATTACTATATTCTCAACACTCAGGTAGCTCCTTATGGTGATGCACGAGTGCGTAAGGCACTATCTTATGCTATCGATCGTGATATCATTACCGAGCACATCACAGCAACTGGCCAACTGCCAGCCTATGGCCTGACGCCGGAAATTATTGCCAACTTCGATCCTCAAGCACCAGCCTATGCCAGCATGTCTCAGGCTGACCGTGTGGCTGAAGCCACCAAGTTGATGGCTGAAGCTGGATACAGCGATAGTAATCCGCTTAATATCAACCTGCTGTATAATACTTCCGAAGGTCACAAGAAGATTGCCATTGCAATTTCCCAAATGTGGAAAAAAGACCTGCCTGTAGAGACTTCTTTGGAGAATCAGGAATGGAAGACTTATCTGTCCAGTCGCAATGAGGGTAACTTTACAGTGGCTCGCGCCGGTTGGTGTGGTGACTACAATGAAGCCTCAACCTTCCTGGATCTGATGACCAGTACAGGTATGAACGATGGTAAGTGGATAAATGCCGAATATGATGAGTTGATGGCCGCTTCCAAGACCATGTCTGATCCCTCCGCAAACTACAATCGTGCAGAAGAAATATTGGCTGAAGAAATGCCCATTATTCCTATCTACCAGTACACTGGTGTCAACCTGATTAAGCCTCGCGTTGGTGGTTATGCCTATGATAACCCCGAAGGCAATGTATATAGCCGTGATGTTTATATCAAAGCTGAATAATCTATAATATATTGGCTTTAGCATGATCATGCTAAAGCCAATTTCAAGATTGCAGTTCTATGGGCCTTTGCAGGCCCATTAGACTGTGATTTTTTCCACTTTTAGGTATTTTGATGCTGAGTTTTATTATTAAAAGGGCCCTTGAGGCCATACCCACCATGTTGGTACTGACGTTTGTATCATTTATGTTGATGTATTTGGCGCCGGGTAGTCCTTTTTTAACTGAAAAAGGTATGCCACCGGAAGTGTTGGCAAATATTAACGCCAAGTACAATCTGGATAAACCGTTACTAGAGCAGTATATTATTTATTTGGGCAACTTGCTTCAGGGTGACTTTGGCCCTTCTTTTCGCTATCTGGATTTCAGCATCAATGACCTCTTATGGCCAGGCTTGGTTGTTTCCGCCACCATTGGTATGTGGGCATTATTATTTGCTGTCATATCGGGTATAGCCATGGGTATGATGGCGGCACTTAACCGCAATAAGACTACAGATTACAGTATTATGACCATCGCCATGCTGGGTATTGTTTTGCCCACCTTCGTGATGGCGCCATTATTGGTGTTGTTATTTTCCATTAAGTTACGCTGGCTGCCAGCCGGTGGCTGGAATGATGGTGCTGCACAGTATCTGGTACTGCCGGTAATCGCCGTGACGACTCATTTGGTGGCCCAAATTGCCCGTATTACGCGGGGTAGTCTAATTGAAGTGCTTAACAGTAATTTTATTCGCACAGCGCAAGCTAAGGGCCTGCCTTTTCGTTACATTATATTCAAACATGCCTTCAAACCCATGATGTTACCAGTGGTATCTTATTTGGGGCCAGTTTTTGTGGGCGTGTTAACCGGTTCTGTGGTAATAGATGTTTACTTTGGAACGGGTGGTATTGGTCAGCATTTTGTCAATGGTGCTATTAATCGTGACTATTCTATGGTGATGGGTGTCACAGTATTATTAGGTGTTATGTACATCTTTTTTAATGCCGTGACCGATATCGTCTACGCCTTTATTGATCCAAAAATTAGATATTGAGAGATAGCCTTTTTATGTTGTTTAAGTCCCGACAAGCTGTTAGTCAGTTAGCCGCAGCTTTAGCTGATAATGATAACGCTGTATTAGAAGGACGTAGTTTATGGCAGGATGCCAGACGCCGTTTCTTCCATAATAAGGCGGCTGTGGTAAGTTTGTTTATCATAGGCCTGATTATTTTATTTGCCTTGGGTGGCAGTCAGTTTGCGCAATATAGTTACGAAGAGATTGACTGGTTAGCTCTGTCCGATCCAGTCAGTTTGGGGCGGCCTTCTATAGAAACAGGTCACTATTTTGGTACCGATAAGTTAGGGCGTGACCTGTATGCCAGAACAGTTCAGGGTAGCCAAATATCCCTGCTGGTTGGTATTTTGAGCAGCCTTGTCGCCATATTGATAGGAACCTTGTATGGCGCAGCTTCAGGTTTTATTGGTGGCCGTGTTGATTCATTTATGATGCGTATTGTTGAGATACTTAGTGCTATGCCATTTATGTTTTTTGTGATTATGCTGATGGTTATGTTTGGTCGACAGATAATCCTGATCTTTGTGGCTATTGGTGCGGTATCCTGGTTGGATATGGCGCGTATTGTCCGTGGTCAGACCCTAAGTTTGAAAAATAAGGAATTTATTGAGGCAGCCAATGCCTGTGGTGTCAGTCAGTGGCGTATTCTGGTGCGTCATATTGTGCCTAATGTACTTGGTATTGTTTTGGTTTACGCATCTTTGATGATTCCTGGCATGATTGTTTTTGAGTCCTTTATCAGTTTTCTGGGCTTAGGGGTACAAGAACCACAAACCAGTTGGGGGGCACTGATAAATGAAGGTGTAGCAACTATGGAAATTGCATTATGGCAACTGCTCTTTCCTCTAACATTTCTTGTGGTAACCCTGTTCTGTTTTAATTTTGTCGGTGATGGCTTGCGCGACGCCCTGGATCCAAAGGAACGCTAATCATGGAACTATTGAAGGTAAGTAATCTGAATGTAGTTTTTGATACTCCAGATGGTGTGGTTACAGCGGTTAAGAACCTGAGTTTTAGTGTTGCTGCCGGGCAAACTCTGGGTATTGTTGGTGAGTCTGGATCAGGTAAATCGCAAACGGCTTTTGCCATTATGGGATTGCTGGCCAGTAATGGTCGGGTGAGTGGCAGTGTGCAGTTTGCCGGTCAGGAACTGGTTGGCATGTCGCCACAACAACTAAACAAAATTCGGGCTGAGCAAATTGCGATGATTTTTCAGGACCCGATGACTTCTCTTAATCCTTATTTAAAGGTGGGGGAGCAGTTGATGGAAGTACTTACCCATCATAAAGGTATGGACAAAGCGGCGGCGCGAATCCACTCTATACGCATGCTTGAAGCTGTCAAGATGCCTGAAGCAAGTAAACGCATGTCTATGTATCCCCATGAATTTTCGGGAGGTATGCGGCAGCGGGTGATGATTGCTATGGCTTTGCTTTGTGACCCTAAATTGCTTATTGCTGACGAGCCAACGACCGCTCTCGATGTTACTGTGCAAGCTCAGATTATGACGCTTTTGGATGAATTAAAGTCTGAATTTGATACCGCTATCATGTTAATTACCCATGACTTGGGTGTGGTAGCTGGCGTTTGCGATGCGGTGATGGTGATGTACGCTGGGCAGACCATGGAATATGGCACAACAGAAGAAATCTTTTATCAGCCCAGTCATCCCTATACAGGTGGGCTATTGGAGTCTGTGCCACGTTTGGATACCCAGAGCGAAACACTTGCCACCATTGCGGGTAATCCACCCAACCTCCTGCACCTGCCTACGGGCTGTCCGTTTCAGGAGCGCTGTAGTCTAACCCAAGCAGTATGTAGTAAAACCATGCCGGAGCTGATTCAGTTTGCTAATTCTAGGCAACGAGCCTGCCATGCGGCCATAGAAAAGGTAGGTGTCCTATGACCAATAATAGGATTATGCAGGTACAGGACCTGAAGGTACATTTTGATATTCAACCGGAAAACTCTTGGCCTTGGACTAAGCCTTTAAGTTTAAAAGCTGTCGATGGGGTAAGTCTGGATATTTTTGAAGGTGAAACCTTAGGTATAGTGGGTGAGTCGGGTTGTGGCAAATCTACTCTGGCTCGTGCCCTGATTGGCATGCTGCCAGCCAGAGAAGGCAAGGTGGCCTGGTTAGGTCAGGATTTAACGCAACTGGATAAACGCAGTATGCGCGCCAAGCGCCAAGAGCTGCAAATGATTTTTCAGGATCCGCTGGCTTCTTTGAACCCGCGTATGAATATTGGTGATATCATTGCTGAACCACTGCAAACCTTTTTTCCCAACATGCCAAAGGCAGAAAGAAAGCAAAAAGTTCAGGATATGATGGCTAAGGTTGGCTTATTGCCGAACCTGATTAACCGTTATCCACATGAGTTTTCAGGCGGTCAATGCCAGCGCATTGGTATTGCTAGAGCCTTGATACTGGAGCCTAAATTGGTGATTTGTGACGAGCCCGTATCGGCATTGGATGTGTCGATTCAGGCACAGGTCATCAATTTGCTTATGGCCCTACAAAAGGAAATGGGGCTATCGTTGGTTTTTATTGCTCATGACCTGAGTGTGGTGCGCCATATTAGTGATCGTGTGATGGTCATGTATTTGGGTAATGCTATGGAAGTTGCGGAGGCTAATGAACTCTATACCAACCCTCAGCATCCCTATACTAAGGCGTTGATGTCAGCAGTGCCTATTCCAGATCCGATGATAGAACGTAACAAGACCATCGAATTGTTACAAGGAGATTTACCATCGCCTATCAATCCACCCAGTGGTTGCGTATTTCGTACTCGTTGTCCGCAGGCTTTGGCCAAGTGTGCGGACTATGCACCTGCGCTGCAGACTTTACCAGATGCTGAACACCAAATAGCCTGCCATTTAATTGGGCCCTAAGGTAACTCGAAATAGTTTATAAAGCCATTATTGCAAGTGAATGAGGTAATCTTTTTTTGATAGAAAAAAGGTGAGAAGTTTGTCGCGTTGCTCACTATAATCAGTTTTGATGGCCTTCCCCAAGCTTTATGGTTGGTGTTTATTGCGATATGTTCAGGGTCTGATTTTAACCCGACCATGTCGGACTGATACCCAAAGCAATTGCAGGGCTTATGCAATTCGGCTTGCAGTTTTTTCAAAGGTATTTATAAACCCTGTGGTATCATAGGGTTTAGCTTTTATAACAGTGCCTTATCATGTCCGAATTACCTCCTTGCCCTCAGTGTCAGTCCCCTTATGCTTATGCCGATGCCAGTTTACTGGTGTGTCCCGAATGTGCCCATGAATGGCAACCCGGCAGTGTCGATCAGGAAGATAAACTGTTAGTGCGTGATAGTAATGGTAATTTATTACAGGATGGTGATACGGTGACCGTGATTAAAGATCTTAAGGTTAAAGGGTCATCGTTGGTGGTTAAGGTGGGCACGAAAGCCAAGAATATTCGTTTGGTAGCAGGTGATCATGATATTGACTGCAAGATTCCCGGCCTTGGTGCCATGCAGTTAAAATCAGCATTTGTGAAGAAGCAATAGCCTGTTATTGGTTTACCATTTTTATATCGACTTGAGGCCAGCCTTTTAAGGCTTGGTACAGTGCTGCCTTGTTGGCTTGAGGCAGCTTAATCCTGAGTTGCAACTGCTGTCCATATTGACGATCAATAACCTCGCCACCATGGCTTTGGCACAGATGTTCTATTTTGCCGCTTAGGTCATAGGGCAGGTCGATACCAAGTTCATATTGCTCTAGCTTTACTATGGTTGGGCAGTCAGCAAGTACGGCTTTGATAGCATCGCCATAGGCTCTTACCAAGCCGCCAGTGCCCAGTTTGGTGCCGCCAAAATAGCGTATAACAACAACACTTACTTCGCCGATATTGGCATGGCTAAGTACCTGTAGCATGGGCCTGCCAGCCGTACCGGAAGGTTCGCCGGCATCACTAAAACCCCAGTAAGTGCTGTTATCAGGTGCGGCGGCGACCACTGCCCAGCAATGGTGGTTGGCGTCAGGGTATAATGCCCGCATGGCGTGTAGATGCTGATTACAGGCGTCACGGCCGGGAGCATGGCGCAGGTTGGCGATAAACAGACTCTGCTTGACGGTAATGCGTGTTTCCAGATCTTGGTCATGCAGGTCAGGTATGGGGTAGGTCATGGTTGCGCTAGGTTATCGGGCTGGTTAATCCTACAATATCACACAATAAGGTTTAACAATCAGTTAATTATTATCCTAAAAACCTCAGTTGATCGCTTATATCTTGCGTAAGATGTTGAAATGCAATTAAAATGGTCAGCCATTCTATTCACCCTACGGTGAGTTCAAAAACGCTATACTGTTTTGCGCTGGATCCAAAACCACAAACTATCGTTGCCGATCTTGCTAAGGGCTACGTACATTGCCCGCGAGCGACGCCTTGTTTTACGGCCCTGTCGCTCAGCGCAAACCCTGTGTTCAACTGAGGTTTTTAGGATTATGGTCGATTTAGAACATCGCTTTGGCGGTATACAACGCCTCTATGGTTTTGAGGCTTTTGAAATGATAACCCAGGCTCATATATGTGTAGTGGGCATTGGTGGGGTTGGCACCTGGGTGGCGGAAGCGCTGGCTCGATCAGGAGTAGGCAGGCTAACGCTGATTGATATGGATGACGTTTGCGAAACCAATATCAATCGGCAATTGGTGGCTCTTGAGTCGACTCTGGAGGTGGCCAAAGTAGAGGTAATGGCAGCGCGTATTGGTGATATTAACCCGGCTTGCGAGTGTCGGGTCATAGAAGATTTTATTGGTCCACACAATCTTTCTGAGTATCTCGATAAAGACTTTGATTATGTCATTGATGCCTGTGATAGCATCAAAGCCAAAGCGGCTATGATTTACTGGTGTAAGCGTAATAAGATTCCCATATTAACCATCGGTGGGGCTGGCGGCCAAACAGATCCAACGCAGATTCAGGTGGCAGATTTGTCCCAGACCAAGGCCGATCCTCTGGCTGCCAAGTTGCGAAATAACTTGCGCCGACACTATGGTTTTAGTGATAACAAACAGCGTAAATTCGGAGTTGATTGTGTGTTCTCTATGGAACAGCTGGTATACCCACATCCAGATGGCAGTGTCAGCTATGCCAAACATGCCAATATTGCGGGTGCCAAAATGGACTGCCAACGCGGCTTTGGTGCCGCTAGTTTTGTTACTGGCAGCTTTGCTTTTGTTGCGGTTAGTCGGGTTTTGGATAAGCTGATTGCACGTGCTAAAAGGCAGGCACAGATATTAGCAAAGGACAGCTCGTTGGATTAATAAGCCAAGCACGCGCTATGTTAATAGGGCAGGCTGAATCCGACCTGCAGCCAACCCTACAGTTGCCTTACCAGCAGTCTATTCATTGGGCAGGTTTTTTTTGCGTTGTGCTACCTGCTCCAGCACTGCAAGCTTTTGCTCGGCAGTCATCACGGGCCAATCACGGATTTCATCCTGGTGGCGTCCACAGCCTATGCAAACAGGCTGGTCGGCATAGAACTGACACAGGCTGACACAAGGCGATGGGATGCTGGTATCGAATTGGCGGGGGCGAGATCGGCGAACCATATGTAGTTTTATGCTGATGTAAAGGGGGCGATTATTATGTTTTTTTTCACGCAATGCAATCTATTCACACCAGTTATGGTTAAGCAAATACAGAACTGATAAAATACGCCGCCTTTTGTATTTCAATGACTACGATTTTATCAATGCGTTTATTGTCAGTTTTTGCTGCCCTTTGGGGATTGGTTGGTGTCTTGGCTCTGTTAAGCTTTTCTGTTTATCGACTGGGCTTTATTGCTGCCACTTTTTTTGCTTACCCTGCTAGTTATTGGCACTGGGCTGCTTTACTCGTGTGGTTGTTTTTTATGGCCTATAGTGAGGGTTATAAAGGCTTTCAGTTAGCCTTTGCGCCTCGGGTTGCGGCTCGTTTGCATTGGCTTGTTATCAACCCCAAGCCATGGTTGGTGATATTGGCTCCGCTATATGCTATGGGCTTTATTTACGCCAGCTACAAGCGTATGCTCATCAGCCATATGATTCTGGTAATGGTACTGGTGTTTGTATTGCTTGCCGAAGTTTTACCAGCCCCCTGGCGCGCTATTGTTGATGCTGGTGTCGTGTTGGGTTTGTCATGGGGTATTGTGGCTATTTTGGTCTGTTCGGTAAAAGTGCTTTTATGCTCTGCTGACAGGGTAGATCCAGAACTGCCTGAGCGCAGTAAAGCCATTGCAGGTAGAGTTTAGCCTGTAAAGTAACTCATCAATATAGGACGCACATGTTATGCAGTCTGTACTGTGGATGATTGGTGCCATCGCTTCCTTTAGTTTGATGGCCGTGGGTGCGCGCGAATTAAGTGCTCATCTGGATACCTTTGAGGTGTTGACTCTGCGCAGTCTGATTGGCCTTATTATCGTCATGGCCATTATTTACTGGCGTGGCCAACCTGAATTATTTGTAACCCAGCGCACGCATGCCCACTTAGGGCGTAATCTATTTCATTTCTACGGTCAGGCCAGTTGGTTTTTTGCCATTGGTATGATTCCACTGGCACAGGTTTTTGCGCTTGAGTTTACGGTACCAATTTGGGTGCTGGTGATTGCTGCTGTATTTCTGGCGGAACCTATTACCCTAAGAAAACTGGTGGCGGTTGGTTTGGGTATGGCGGGTGTACTGTTAATTGTAAGGCCCGGAGCGGGAACGCTGTCAACGGGTATGCTGGTGATGTTGTTTGGTGCTATTGGCTTTGCGGTAGCCATTGTATTTAATAAAAAACTGGTTTCCACCGAGCATCCATTGACCATTGTTTTTTATATGTCATTAATGCAGTTGCCAATCAATGCCATCTTGACCGGGGGGGATTGGACCATGCCAGAGGATTGGATGTGGGTATGGTTATTAGTCATTGGTGGTGCTGGTATTAGTGCTCATTTTTGTGCTTCCAAAGCCATGCAAACAGTGGAGGTGAGTAGTATTATGGCTATGGACTTTTTACGTTTGCCCGTGATTGCTCTGGTAGGCATGTTGCTTTACGGTGAGTTGTTTGACTGGTGGGTGATCGTTGGTGGTGGGCTGATGATTATTGGTAATATGATTGGTCAAGGCTTGTGGCGTAAGCATAATCTCATTTAAATTGGTATTCTTGTTAATTTCGCGCTACGCACTTCTAGTAGTTGCTGTTGCAAATTATGCATTATATTAGCACTCATTTTACCAGCCTCTGGGCCCAGAGCTAGGCGCGCGCTGAATGGGCTGTGCGAAGTGTTATTGCGTGCTTGCTGGAGCCAGTGCAAGTTTTGTGCAGTGTGATTTTGCTGGTGTTCAATATGCCAGCCAAGTGTTTGGCAAAGTGCAACAAAGCTGGGCCAGGTTTGCAGATGGCTATATTTGCTTTGTGTAGCCCAAGGCGTTGGGTAGAGGATGCGGCTGGCTTCACTCTGCGGCGCCAGATAGACTTCGTGCAGTAATAAATGTCCACCTGGTTTGAGTACACGCCGTGCTCCTTCGAGTAAGGCCGGCTTATCGGCAATGGACATCATGGCATGCTGGCTCAAGATAAAATCAAATTGCTGATCAGCAAAGGGCAGGGCCAGGCTGTCTGCTACTTGATAATGACAGTCAGGTGCCGGTGTTAAAGCACTATTTAACAGTTTGGCTGCCGCAATATAGTCTGCATCAATATCGCTGGCTATCATACGGCATCCATATTCCATTGCTGCCAGGCGGGCACAGCCACCGAGACCCGCCCCCATATCCAGCCCATAAGTGGCCTTTGCAGGTAGCCACTGTAATAACTTATAAGTAGCCGCCAAGCCACCCATATGCAATTGATCCAAAGGGGCAAAATGTTGGCTGGTCCAGCCGCCAACGGGTGCCTGTGGTAATAGCTCCTGCAGCTGTTTAAGTATTCCCATCTTAGTTTTGTAATGCTGCCAAGTTGACAAATTGGTCCAAAGCTTGCGGATTAGCCAGTGCATCCTTGTTCTTTACTACTTCGTTATGGATGACTTTGCGTACCGCCAATTCAACGATCTTGCCACTAATGGTGCGTGGTATGTCGGTTACCTGAAGCACTTTGGCAGGGACATGGCGCGGAGTGGTATTGGCGCGAATTTGCTGTTTGATACGAGTGCATAAGCTATCATCCAACTGGACTCCAGGCTTAAGTACTACAAACAGAATGACACGCACATCATCTTGCCAATTCTGGCCCACGACAATGCTTTCTTGCACTCCCTCAACCGCTTCCACCTGACGATAGATTTCTGCGGTACCAATGCGTACACCACCCGGATTGAGTACGGCATCAGAACGACCATGGATAATAATTCCTTGTTGCGCCGTAATTTCCCCATAGTCCCCATGGGCCCAAATATTATCAAACTGGTCAAAATAGGCGTCGTGATACTTGCGACCATCGGCATCATCCCAGAAATAAATAGGCATGGATGGAAACGGTTTGGTACAGACTAACTCACCTTTTTCTTGTTCCACAGATTGCCCTTCATCATTATAGATGGCCACTGCCATGCCCAAACCAGCCGCTTGTAACTGGCCACGATAGACAGGCAAAATAGGGCAGCCTAGGGCAAAGCACGACATAATGTCCGTACCACCCGAAATGGAAGCCAGCAGCAGATCTTGCCCAATATGTTGATACACATAGTCAAAGCTTTCATGGGCTAGAGGTGAGCCGGTTGACAATAGTGTTCTGAGTCGGCTTAGGTCGTGGCTCTGGTTGGGCTTGATGTCAGCTTTTTCCAGAGCCGCAATATACTTGGCGCTGGTGCCGAATATACTAATACCTTCGGCTTCTGCTACGTCCATCATGATGGCAGGGTGTTTAAAAGGTGAACCATCATACAGCACCAGCGTGCAACCTACGGCTAATCCACTAACTAGCCAGTTCCACATCATCCACCCACAGGTGGTGTAATAGAAGAACACGTCCTCTCGTTTGACGTCCGTATGCAGGATATGTTCTTTACTGTGCTGTAATAAGGTGCCACCAATGCTGTGTACAATGCACTTGGGAACGCCCGTTGTGCCTGATGAATACATTACATACAGTGGGTCCGAGAAGCGCATAGGGGTAAACTTGATTTGGGTGGCCTGGGGGTCTACAAAGTCATCCAGATATACGGCTTTGCCGGGGACGCTTTGTTCCAGCAGGCTCAGATCCGCGCGTTCTTCAACATGATCACAGACGATGATCTTTTCGATACTACTCAGTTGCGCAGCAATGCCCGCAACCCGTTGCAAAGAGTTGAGGGTTTTGCCGTTATAGAGATAACCATCGGTGGTAAATAGAATACGGGGTTTGATTTGCCCAAAGCGGTCTAATACGCCGTTGATACCAAAATCCGGTGAACAAGAACTCCATACGGCTCCCACACTGCTGGCAGCCAGCATGGCGACCACAGTATCAATTACATTGGGCATAAAGCCCGCCACTCGGTCGCCGGGCTGAATACCATGTTGGCGCAGGGCACTGCTTACTTGAGCGACGCGTAAGTAAAGTTGCGCATAGGTCAGTTCAAGGCGCTTGCCATCTTCGCCGCAGAACACCAACGCTGTATGATTATCACGATATTTAAGCAGGTTTTCGGCATAATTCAGTCTGGCATCAGGAAACCAGTTTGCTCCTGGCATTTGCTGCTCATGCTGCAGAATACGGCTGCCCTTGTGCTGTGCTTGCACATCCCCTAGCTGCCAGATTTCGTCCCAAAAGGTGGCTATATCATCCACACTCCAAGCATGCAGATCGGCGTAGTCGTGCATATTCAGCTGATGTTTGGTGTTCATATGCAGCATAAACTGTTGCATATTGCTGTTATTAATACGCTCGGTGCTAGGTTGCCAGAGGGGAGTTTGAGTCATTATTGTTGCCCATTTTGAATTGCTCTATAAGCAGCCATAAGGACTGCTAATTAAGCATAAGTTATACACGCTATGGCTCAGCGTGGGTTGATAGTAAACTTGGTATTATTGCCGCTTAGGGTCAACTTATAAACTCCCGACCTTGGAGCCGTTGCAACGGCCTAAATCTGCACTGATATCCTGCCCCACTTTAATAAGACGGTCAAGCTGTACGCCGGTATGTATACCCAAGCCATGTAGTAGGTAGACCAGGTCTTCCGTGGCAACATTACCACTGGCGCCGTGGGCATAAGGACAGCCACCGAGGCCAGCTACTGACGCATCAAAACAGCTAACACCGGCTTGTAACATGGCATAAATATTAGCCAATGCCTGACCATAGGTGTCGTGACAATGGCCGGCAAGATAAGTGGTGGGTACATATTGGGTCACCGCATCCAGCATATCCTGTAGTCGACCGGGAGTGGCAGTGCCAATGGTATCACCCAGAGATACCTCATAGCAGCCCATTTGCATTAGTGCATCACTGACTTCTGCTACTTTTTGTGGTGCTACGGCACCTTCATAGGGGCAGTCAATAACTACCGATACATAGCCGCGCACCCTCAAACCATTGGCATGGGCTGTTTTTACCACGGGCTGAAAGCGCTGCAAGCCTTCGGCGATACTACAGTTGGTGTTGTGTTGGCTAAAGCTCTCGCTGGCAGCACCAAAGACCGCCACTTCATCCATTTCTGCTTGCAGTGCTCGCTGCAGGCCCTGCATATTGGGCGTAAGCGCGCTGTAGTTGACGTGCTGGTGACGGGTAATCAGTTGTAATACCTGGCTACTGTTAGCCATTTGTGGCACCCACTTGGGATGAACAAAGGCAGCAGCTTCAATATGTTGCAGGCCACAGGCCGCCAAGCGGTCGATTAGATTGGCTTTAAGCTGTGCCGGCAGGGCTGTACCCGGTTCATTTTGCAAGCCATCCCGTGGACCGACTTCTACCACACGTACCTGTTTAGGAAGCTTCATTTTCGCCATCCTGTTGGGGTTCCAAATGTAATAACTGAGTGTCGGCAGTGACCAGATCACCCACATTATAATAGATCTCATTAACCACGCCGGTGGCCGGCGCTAAGATAGTATGCTCCATCTTCATGGCTTCAACCACCATTAATGCATCACCAGCTGCGACAGTTTGGCCTACTGCCACCATACAGGCAATAAGGTTGCCATTTATAGGTGCCACAATATCACCTTCACAGGCTACATTGTGCTGGTCATAGTCGTCTAATTGCGGCCTGTTATATTCGACCATCACCTTGCCGGCCATGGTGAATAAGCTTATCGTTTGCCCTAACTGACTGTAGCCTGCCTTGGTTATGGTGCCATTATAGTCAAGTTGCAGTTGCTTATCGGTGCGGGTACCGGAGAAGGTCAGGTTAAATGGCTGTTGATCTGGTGTGCTGATATTGGCGCTATAGCTAGTACCCAGATGTAATTCAACGGTCAGCTGTTGCTCCTCTATCAGTAGCGGTAGGCGGACTATGGAGGCCTGATTAAGGCGCATGCCAGCGTGGGCTGTGGTAGGTGCTAAAGCCAGACACGCCAGAGCAATATGGGTGTGCAGATCGATGTTGTTAGTAGCCAACAGTTGTGTTTGATGCTGCTCGATAATACCCGTATGTAGTTGACCTGTGGCAAAGTCTTCAAGTTTGGTCAATTTGCGCAAGAAGTCTATATTGGTGCTAATGCCTGCCACATGGTAGCTCTGTAGACTGGTCTCAAGTTTGCCAAGGGCTTGCTCACGATCGTCGGCGAAAACGATCAGCTTGGCAATCATCGGGTCATAGAAGGGACTGATAGTGTCACCCTGTTGTACCCCTGTATCAATGCGTATATCTGGTGCGGTTAGTGGTTGTTGCAAGTAGTTAATGGTGCCTGTGGAAGGCTGGAAATCCTGACTTGGGTCTTCGGCATAAATACGGGCTTCTATGGCGTGACCATGTAACGCAATTTGCGTTTGCTGCAAGGGCAAAGGCTGGCCGTTGGCTATGCGTAGTTGCCAAGCCACCAGATCCTGTCCGGTCACCATTTCTGTCACCGGATGTTCAACCTGCAAGCGGGTATTCATTTCCATAAAATAAAATTTACCATCACTGTCCAGCAAAAATTCCACCGTGCCGGCGCCGACATAGTCAATGGCCTGTGCCGCCGAGACTGCCGCTTCGCCCATGGCCTGACGCAGTTTTTTGCTTAGCCCTGGGGCAGGGGCTTCTTCAATGACCTTTTGATGGCGTCGCTGGGCCGAGCAGTCGCGGTCACCCAGATAAACCCCATTGCCATGGCGATCACAGAATACCTGTACTTCCACATGCCTTGGTTGCACCAGATAGCGCTCCAGTAGTACCACTGGATTACCAAAGCTGGCCTGACCTTCACGCTGGGCACCGAGCAACTGTTGTTTAAAGTCCGCGCTATCGGTGACGACGCGCATACCCTTGCCACCGCCACCAGCCACCGCTTTAATTAATAATGGATAGCCCATGTGGTCAGCTTGCTGGTGCAGGAAATCGGTTTCCTGATGGTCGCCATGATATCCGGGTACCAAGGGGATGCCGGCTTTTTGCATAATCAGTTTGGCAGCACTTTTGCTGCCCATTTGTTGAATAGCCGGTGCATCAGGGCCAATAAAAATCATTCCCTGAGCCTGACAGGCCGCCACAAAATCGGCATTTTCTGAAAGAAAGCCATAGCCGGGATGAATGGCACAGGCACCAGCTTGCTTGGCAATAGCCAGAATTTTATCGGCCCGCAAATAGCTGTCAGCCGCGCTTGCACCGCCCAAATACCAGGCTTCATCAGCCTGTTTTACATGCAGGGCATCAGTATCAACGGCAGAATATACAGCAATGGTACGCAAACCCATTTGACGGGCAGTGCGGATAATACGACAAGCGATTTCACCACGGTTGGCTATAAGTATGGATTTCAACATAAGATTATGGTTCCAATGGGTCTTTTTGCCATGGTGCTGGCTGTTTTTCAAAGAAAGCATGCAGGCCTGCCTGACCAGATTTGCTTACACGGATATCGGCTATAGCCTCTGTAGTAGCGGCTTCTGTGGCAGCTAAATAATCCTTAGCAAGAGGGTTTTGGCTGTCAAATTGGCGTAGCAGGGTTTTGATTTGGGTTACGGCTTCGGGGCTATTATGCAGGGTCTGCTGGATCCAGATTTGGGCTGTTTCAGCTAATTTTTCCGCTGCCACTACCTGATGTACCAGGCCATATCTTTGGGCTTGCAGAGCATCAAACACGGTGGCATTGGTCATTAGGTGGCGAGCCCAGGAGTGGCCGAGTTTATTGACCACAAAAGGGCTGATAACAGCAGGAATAAGGCCGATTCTAACTTCGCTTAAGCTAAATTTGGCATTATCAACAGCTATCACACTGTCACAACAAGCCATCAGGCCGATGGCGCCACCAAAAGCAGAGCCATTGACCAAAGCCAGTGTGGGGTGTTTAAAGGTGTTAAGCAGATGCATCAGCAAGGCCAATTGTTGTGCGTCAGCAAGATTGTCAGCATGGTCGTAACTAGCCATGCGTTGCATCCATGCCAGATCAGCGCCGGCAGAAAAGCTTTTGCCGGTACCGGCAATAATCAGGGCACGAATATCAGCATTGGTGGCCAGGTTCTGCAAGTGGGCTATTAATGTGCCAATCATCTGGTCATCAAAAGCGTTGTGTTTGGCAGGGCGGTTTAAGGTGATAGTGGCAATGCCGCGCTGATCAACTTCACATACAACATTAGCTGCAGTCATGGGCTTTCTCCCTACATGCGGAACACGCCAAAGCGTGTGGCCTGTTGCGGTTTATTAAGGCTTATTTGAATTGCCATACTAAGTACTTCACGGGTTTGTTGCGGATCAATGATGCCATCATCCCAAAGTCTGGCGCTGGCATAATAGGGATGACCCTGATGCTCGTATTGGGCCAGTACGGGCTCGCGTATGCTGGCTTCCTCTGTGTTGCTCAAGTCTTCGCCATGGGCTTGCAACTGATCGCGTTTTACCTGCGTTAATACCCCAGCAGCCTGCTCACCGCCCATAACGGAAATGCGGCTATTAGGCCACATCCACATAAAGTTAGGCTCATAGGCACGGCCACACATGCCATAGTTGCCCGCGCCATAGCTGCCGCCAATCACAATGGTAAATTTGGGCACCTTGGCACAGGCCACTGCAGTCACCATCTTGGCGCCATGTTTGGCAATGCCTTCGGCTTCGTATTGTTTGCCTACCATAAAACCGGTAATGTTCTGCAAAAAGAGCAAGGGAATATGGCGTTGGCAACAAAGCTCGATAAAGTGCGCCCCTTTTTGTGCGGACTCGGAAAACAGCACACCGTTATTGGCCACAATAGCAATAGGATAACCGTCTAAATGAGCAAAGCCACATACCAGAGTCGTGCCGTAGAGGGCTTTAAATTCATCAAATTGCGAATCGTCGACCAAACGAGCAATAACATCACGCACATCAAATGGTTTACGCAAATCGGTACCCACAATGCCGTAGATTTCTTCGGCCGCGTAACGCGGTGGCAGGCTATCTTTGCGAGGCAGGTTATTACCACTGGCTTGGGGGCAGTTAGCAATACATTGGCGGGCCAATAATAAAGCATGTTGATCATCTTCAGCATAGTGATCAGCAACACCTGAGGTGCGACAATGAGTGTCGGCGCCGCCCAGTTCTTCAGCAGAGACCGATTCGCCTGTGGCGGCTTTCACCAGAGGCGGCCCGGCCAGAAAAATGGTACCTTGTTGTTTGACAATAATACTTTCGTCAGCCATAGCTGGAACATAGGCGCCGCCGGCGGTGCAGGAACCCATAACCACAGCAATTTGAGGGATACCCATAGCTGACATATTGGCCTGATTAAAGAAAATACGCCCAAAGTGCTCTTTATCAGGGAAGACTTCATCCTGTTGGGGCAGGTTAGCCCCGCCCGAGTCGACCAGATACAGGCAGGGCAGATTATTCTGTTGCGCTATTGCTTGGGCACGTAAATGTTTTTTTACGGTCATAGGAAAATAAGTGCCGCCTTTTACTGTGGCATCATTGGCAATCACCATACAGTGACGACCATGTATCAGACCAATGCCACAGATAATACCAGCACTGGGAATAGACATGTTATACATGTCATGAGCGGCTAACTGTGATAACTCCAAAAAGGGTGAAGCGACGTCCAGTAATTGCTCAATACGTTGGCGGGGTAGTAGTTTACCTCTTGCCAAGTGCTTGCTTTGGTACTTTTCACCGCCACCTTTGGTTACTTCGCTAACTTGCCATTGCAAGTCTTTAACCAGTTCCTGCATGGCCCTGGCTTTGGCCAGGTAATCGGCACTTTGGCTATTAATGTTGCTATGTAAAGTTGCCATAGTGTAGTTCCAGTATGTTAGTTGGATTCGTTAAATAGCTCACGGCCAATGAGCATACGACGGATTTCTGAGGTACCAGCACCAATTTCGTAAAGCTTGGCATCACGTAATAAACGGCCGGTGGGAAATTCATTGATATAACCACTGCCCCCTAACAGCTGAATAGCATCCAAAGCCATCTTAGTGGCTAGTTCGGCTGAGTAAAGGATGGCGCCAGCGGCATCTTTGCGAGTAGTTTCACCTCGATCACAGGCCTTGGCTACAGCATAAACATAGGCTTTGGCGGCATTCATTTGAGTATACATGTCGGCCAATTTACCCTGCACCAACTGAAACTCACCAATGCTTTGGCCAAATTGTTTGCGCTCGTGTACATAGGGCACCACAATATCCATGCAGGCCTGCATAATGCCTAGGGGGCCACCTGACAATACGACTCGTTCATAGTCCAGGCCACTCATTAATACCCGCACGCCACCATTAAGCTGGCCGAGGATATTTTCTGCCGGCACTTCACAATCGACAAATACCAGTTCACAGGTATTGGAGCCACGCATACCCAGTTTGTCCAGTTTTTGGGCTTGGCTAAAGCCCGGGTAATCACGTTCAATAATAAAAGCCGTGATACCCTTGGACCCGGCCTGTATATCGGTTTTGGCGTAGACCACATAGGTATGGGCATCGGGGCCATTGGTGATCCACATTTTATTGCCATTGAGAATATATTTATCCCCCTTGAGCTCGGCTTTTAGGCGCATGCCTACAACGTCTGAACCGGCACCGGGTTCACTCATGGCCAAGGCGCCGATATGTTCACCACTGATTAGTTTGGGCAGGTACTTGTGTTTTTGTTCAGCGCTGCCATGACGATGGATTTGGTTAACGCACAAGTTGGAATGAGCACCATAACTAAGGCCAATGGAGGCTGAAGCGCGGCTGATTTCTTCCATGGCAATACAATGGGCCAGATAACCCATATTGGCGCCGCCATATTGCTCGGCCGCGGTAATGCCAAGCAAGCCCATAGCGCCCATTTTTTGCCACAGGTGCATAGGGAACTCATTACTGGCATCGGTTTCTGTAGCTAAGGGGGCTATTTCGTTAGTAGCAAACTGGTTTACCTGCTCACGCAGCATGTCGGCGGTTTCGCCAAGGCCAAAATTAAGGCTGCTATAGTTACTGAACATAGGTGTTACTCCGTTATCAAAGTTTTATCTGTCAGTGCTGCGTGGCAACGCAGAGTGGCTTCTTGCAACTCTGCTTGCATGGCATTGATATCTTGCAGTTGTTGGTTCAAACTGATTTGGCGCTGCTTGATTTTTGCCAGTAATACCAAAAGCTGTTGGTCATTATTAGTGGCGGCTGGATCATAGAGGTCGATAATTTGGCCAATTTCTTGCAGTGACAGTCCAAGACGCTTGCCGCGTAAAATCAGCTTGAGGTGGGTGCGGTCCTGTTTGCTGTA
Organism: Gammaproteobacteria bacterium; assembly: GCA_030748435.1. GTDB lineage: Bacteria > Pseudomonadota > Gammaproteobacteria > Pseudomonadales > Balneatricaceae > Njordibacter. The sequence continues at coordinate 54,460 of JASMLZ010000095.1, forward strand.
GATACGCTTTTGCCCTTCACGTTTGGGGTGAAGCAGTTGTTTGTCTTCATAGAAGCGGATGCTTCTGGCAGTAATGTCAAATTCATTCGACAATTGGCCAATGGTAAAAGTGGGCTCGAGCATGCAAGAATCCTGACAGTTTTTCTCAAGAGTCTGTATATTAAGTTGACGTTAACGTAAACGTCAAGCATAATTTGTTCTTTTAGTCTTTCATATTGATAGATGCAAGGTGGGATAAATATGTCCAAAGCAGTATATGTGGTCGCAGGTAGTCGCACACCAATGGGTGGCTTGAATGGAAGTCTGGCTAGTCTTACGGCCTCGCAATTGGGATCTGTGGCTATTGCTGGCGCCTTGCAACGTGCTCGGGTAGAGCCTGCAGCCGTTGATGAAGTCTATATGGGTTGTGTACTGCCGGCTGGTCAAGGGCAGGCGCCTGCCCGACAAGCAGCTTTGGGGGCCGCAATACCCAGTTCTGTGCCCTGTACCACGATTAACAAGATGTGTGGTTCCGGCATGCAGACGACCATTATGGGTTACCACGCTATTCAGGCTGCGGCGGCGGAAGTAATGGTTTGTGGTGGTATGGAAAGCATGACTAACTCGCCTTATATTTTACCCAAGGTGCGCCAGGGGCTGCGCATGGGGCATGGGCAGGTATTGGATCATATGTTTGTAGATGGTCTGGAAGATGCATATAAAGGTGGCCTGATGGGCGCCTTTGCGCAACAGACTGCCGATCAATATGGTCTGACCCGTGAGCAGATGGACGCGTTTGCCATTGCCTCATTGAACAAGGCTAATGCGGCTATTGCCAATGGTGATCTGCTAGCCGAAATCGAGCCAGTGTCAGTAACCACACGTCAAGGTGAAGTGCTGGTTAGTGTGGATGAACAGCCAGGGCAGGCCAATGTGGCAAAAATTCCTGCTTTGCGTCCGGCGTTTAGTAAAGACGGCACAGTAACAGCCGCCAACTCCAGTTCAATATCAGATGGTGCTTCAGCCTTGGTATTGGCTTCTGAGCGGGCCATTAGGGAGCAGGCATTGCAGCCGCTGGCCCGTATAGTCGGGGTCAGCAGTTATGCCCGTGAGCCGTCAGAGTTTACCCTTGCACCTATAGGCGCTATGCAAAAGCTGCTGACCAAGTTGGATTGGCAGGTTGCTGATGTGGATTTGTTTGAAATTAATGAGGCCTTTGCCATGGTCACGATGCTGGCTATGCGGGAATTACATATCCCGGCCGACAAAGTCAATATATATGGTGGCGCCTGTGCTCAGGGGCATCCCGTTGGTTCAACCGGCTCGCGTATTATACTCACCTTGATAACGGCCCTGCAGAATAAGGGCTTAAAACGTGGTATTGCCAGTTTGTGCATTGGTGGTGGTGAAGCAACGGCAGTAGCTATAGAGTTAATTTAAGGAAGCAATATGGATTTTAATATCAATGCAGAGCAGCGCGCTTTTGTGGAATTAGCCCAACAGTTTGCCAGCCATGAATTGGCCCCTAATGCAGCTCAATGGGATGCTCAGGCCGAGTGGCCATTGGCAGCACTCAAGCAGGCTGGAGAATTGGGTTTTTGTGGTCTTTATGCCAATCCCGAGTGGGGTGGTTTGGGTTTGAGTCGTTTGGATTCGTCCCTGATCTTTGAACACTTGGCTATGGGCTGTACAACGACCACAGCCATGTTGACGATTCATAATATGGTTACCTGGATGGTGACGGCGTTTGCGAATCAGCAAACCTGTGCAAAATACGGTGAAAAATTAACCTCTGGTGAGTATCTGGCATCCTATTGTTTGACTGAACCTAATGCCGGTTCTGATGCGGCCTCTTTAACCACCAAGGCTGTTAAGGATGGCTCTGACTATCTATTAACCGGCAGTAAAATATTTATTTCGGGCGCCGGTGAAACCGATGTGCTGGTTGTCATGGCTCGCACTGGTGGGCCTGGGGCTGGTGGCATCTCGGCTTTGCTAGTGGATGCCAATTCTGAGGGTATCAGTTTTGGCCGTAAGGAAGATAAAATGGGCTGGAATGCTCAACCCACACGCATGATAACCTTTGATCAGGTACGAGTGCCAGGTAATCAATTATTAGGCCAGGAGGGAGAGGGTTTTGCTCTGGCCATGCAGGGTTTGGATGGTGGTCGTATCAATATAGCTACCTGTAGTCTGGGTACTGCTCAGCAGGCCCTGCAGGATGCCTTGAACTATGTTAATGAGCGTAAACAGTTTGGTAAACCCATTGCGGCTTTTCAAGGCTTACAGTTTAAGCTGGCTGATATGAATACCCAATTGGTTGCGGCTCGCCAAATGGTCCGTTTGGCAGCCTTTAAGTTAGACCAAAAAGATGCTGATGCCACTACCTACTGTGCTATGGCGAAACGCTTTGTTACCGATGTTTGTTATGAAATTTGTGATGAGGCGTTACAGTGTTTTGGTGGTAATGGCTATATCAAAGAATACCCAATGGAGCGTTATGTCCGCGATTCTCGGGTACACCGTATACTGGAAGGTACTAATGAAATTATGCGGGTCATTATAGCACGCCGTATTTTACAGGCAGGTAGCCAGATTATTGTCTAAGTGGGAGGCTTTTATGAGTGAAGCAATACAGGTTTCGATAGAGGGGCACACAGCCATTGTGACGATGCATAATCCGCCCGCCAATACATGGACTCGGGACAGTCTGGAGGCGTTAACTGAGCTGGTACATAGCCTAAACGCGAAGCAGGACATCTATGCCATGGTGATCACCGGCCAAGGTGACAAGTTTTTTTCTGCCGGGGCGGACTTAAAACTGTTTGCTGATGGCAATAAACAGGTGGCGGCAGATCTGTCAACCGCCTTTGGACGCGCCTTTGAAACCCTGAGTCAGTTTCGCGGCTTAAGTATTGCTGCGATCAATGGCTATGCCATGGGTGGAGGCTTGGAAGTGGCTCTGGCCTGTGATCTGCGGATTGCTGAGCGGCAAGCACAAATGGCATTGCCGGAAGCCTCGGTTGGTTTGCTGCCTTGTGCTGGTGGTACCCAGAATCTTACTTGGTTAGTGGGAGAAGGTTGGGCTAAGCGGATGATCCTTTGTGGTGAGCGGGTTACTGCTGAGCAGGCCTTGCAAATTGGCTTGATTGAAGCGGTGGCCGAGCAGGGTGAAGTGATGACTATGGCCAGACAATGGGTGCAACAGGCGCAGCGTCAAAGTCCAACCAGCATTGCTGCTTGTAAGCGCCTGATTCAAACTGCCCGCAAAGAGCCTATGTTCGCGGGTCTGGCTCATGAACGTGATGAATTTGTCCGCTTGTTTGATAGCCATGACCAAACCGAAGGCGTGCAGGCCTTTTTGCAAAAACGTAAGCCAATCTGGACCAATTCATAATGACAACCCAAGCAGCTGTGCTAATAGCCGAATATGCCACTAACAGTGGCGAGCGCATTATTGAACTAACATTAAATTCACCCACCTCACTCAATGCCTTGTCGGCTGGTATGATTGATATACTGATGACCAACTTGCCGGTGTGGGATAAGGACGATCAGGTGGTCGCCATTATCATCAGAGGCGCTGGCGAACGAGCCTTTTGTGCCGGTGGTGATATTCGTGATCTCTACCATGCTATGGTGGCTAATGATACGCACCTTGGGCAACAATTTTTTAATTTCGAATACAGTCTGGATTTGTTGTTACATAACCTGCACACGCCTCTATTGGTATGGGGTAATGGTTATGTGATGGGTGGTGGTATGGGTATTTATCAGGCTGCTGATATACGCATTGTTACCCCATCCAGTCGTTTGGCTATGCCAGAAGTATCTATTGGACTCTACCCTGATGTTGGGGCCACCCTGTTTTTGCAGCAAGTGCCAGACCAGTTGGGTTTATTTATGGGGCTTACGGCGGCCATGGTTAATGGAACTGATGCTTGCCACTTAAAACTGGCAGACTATTTGCTCGCCGAGACAGACTACAGGCAATTAATTGCCGCGCTGCAAGACTGGGATGGCAGTCAGGATGATAATTGCCTGGCTTATATGCAACAACTGGTAGCTGGCTTAAGGGCTGCTAATACGGATATTCCTGCGTCTGATTTAGCTGCTTTATGGAGTGACTTGTCTGCTGCCATGCAAGCTCCGGACTTGTCATCTGTGGTGGCAAATATAGCCGCTATGGCCGGCCGTAGCGCATGGTTGGATAAGGCCATAAAAACCATGCAAAAAGCATCACCAACCAGTTTGCATCTGACATACCGCCAGCAACAGCAGACGCTTAGCCAATGGTATGAGGCTTTTATACAAGAGTATTATATTGCCGTTAATGCCACTCGCTATGGTGAGTTTCAGGAAGGTATAAGGGCTTTACTGATTGACAAGGATGCTAGTCCGGACTGGCGTTATAAGACTCTGGCAGAAGTGCCTGCAAAATGGTTAGACAGTTTTTATCAGCAACAGGGCATTGATGCGCCTGACTATGCATAAATAATAAGTGGAGACATAGCATGACAAATATCGCCTTTATTGGTCTGGGAAATATGGGTGGTCCAATGGCTGCCAATTTAATTAAAGCTGGTCACCAGGTTACCGCTTTTGATTTGGTGCCAGCTGCCCTGGCCACCTTGGTGGCTAATGGTGGCAGGGCGGCTGAATCTGCCGCTGCTGCTGTGGTCGGTGCTGAGGTGGTAGTGAGCATGTTACCAGCAGGTCAGCATGTAGCTGCTTTGTATACAGGAGCAGAAGGTTTGCTGTCTTTATTGCCAGCAGACACTTTAGTAGTAGACTCCAGCACTATTGATGTGGCTACTGCGCAAGCCGTGGGTGCAGCAGCTGCAGCACAGGGGATTCGGTTTGTGGACGCCCCTGTATCCGGGGGAGTGACAGGTGCTCAGGCTGGGACCCTAAGCTTTATTGTTGGTGGCAGTGGCGCTGACTTTGCCGCGGCCCAGCCTATACTGCAAGCAATGGGGAAAAATATCTTCCATGCTGGTGCAACCGGAGCCGGACAAATCGCCAAAATGTGTAACAATATGTTGTTAAGCATTCTTATGACTGGCACTGCTGAGGCCTTGCAACTGGGTATTGATAATGGCCTGGACCCACAGGTGTTGTCAGATATTATGGTGAAAAGCTCAGGCCGCAACTGGACCTTGGAAGTCTATAATCCGGTGCCGGATGTTATGCCCAATACGCCAGCCAGTAATGGCTATAAAGGTGGTTTTATGGTTGATTTGATGAATAAAGATCTTGGCTTGGCACTTGGTGCTGCTCACGCAGGGCAGTCTAAAGTGCCCATGGGTGAACAGGCCGCAGCCCTGTTTGCTGCCCATGGTGAAGAAGGCAATGGCAGTATGGACTTCTCCAGTATTTATCAGTATTACCACAAAGGTTAAGCAGGGTTAATTATGCACATTCAAGACAAGGTATTTGTGGTAACCGGGGCTGCGCGTGGCTTAGGACTGGCGATGGCCCAGGCGATTGCCCAGCAAGGTGGTAGGTTGGCCTTATTGGATTTGGATCAGGTTGCTGTTACTGCTGCAGCCAAAACCTGTGGCAATGAGAGCCGTGGATATGTCTGTAATGTGGCAGACGAAGCTAGTGTTGAAAAGGCTTTTGCTAACATAGTTGCTGATTTTGGTCGTCTGGATGGTCTGATCAATAATGCAGGCCTGTTGCGGGACGGTTTGTTAATCAAGCATAAGGACGGCAAACTGCTTGATAAAATGAGCTTGTCGCAATGGCAGTCGGTTATTGATGTTAACCTTACCGGTACCTTTCTGTGTGGTCGTGAAGCGGCAGCAGCCATGGCGCAAGCGGGTAATGGTGGGATTATTATTAATATCTCCAGTATTGCTCGAGCTGGTAATATGGGGCAAACCAACTATGCTGCCAGCAAAGCAGGAGTGGCTTCCATGGTCAGCACCTGGGGTAGGGAATTAGCTCGTTTTAATATTCGTACCGGTGGTATTGCGCCCGGTGTTATTGCCAGTGATATGACCGCCTCCATGCAGCCGGAAATGCTCGAGCGCTTGGCAAAAATGGTGCCTGTTGGGCGCTTGGGGAGCCCCATCGAAGTCGCTGAGGTGGCTTTATTTATGATCGAAAATGACTACTTTAGCGGGCGGCTTATTGAGTTGGATGGTGGGCTGAGGATGTAGGGGTGCTTGTCTTGCACCGCTATCCTGTGATCTAAACAAATCCCAAAGCAGAAGGGCATTATATTTTTTATTAAAATGTCGACATTTTAATAAAATAGCGATAAAATTTAGCTATTAATATAGACAATTGCGCTGTTTTCGCTCTATTAACCAGCCACTTTAGCCAGAGGTAAACAATATGGCCAGTCGTACAGAATTTTCTTGGCAAGACCCTTTTTTTCTGGATCAGCAATTAACTGATGAAGAACGTATGGTGCGTGATGCGGCCCATGACTATTGTCAGGATGGCTTGGCTAGCCGGGTGCAGAATGCTAACCGTAATGAGGTATTTGATCGGGCAATTATGACCGAATTGGGCGCCTTGGGAATGTTAGGTGCCACACTGCCTGAAAAGTATGGTTGTGCTGGTGTCAATTATGTTTGTTATGGCCTGGTCGCGCGTGAGGTTGAGCGAGTGGATAGTGGCTATCGTTCAGCTATGAGTGTGCAGTCTTCTTTGGTTATGCATCCCATCTATGCCTATGGCAGTGAAGCACAACGTATAAAGTATTTGCCCAAGTTGGCTACGGGGGAATGGGTTGGCTGTTTTGGTTTAACAGAGCCTGATTCCGGGTCAGACCCAGCGTCCATGAATACCCGAGCAGAAGTGGTGGACGGGGGCTATCGTTTAAGTGGTGCCAAAATGTGGATCACTAATTCCCCCATTGCTGATGTGATGGTAGTGTGGGCCAAGTTGGATGGGGTTATCCGTGGCTTTGTTTTGGAACGCGGCATGGACGGCCTGACCACCCCTAAAATTGAAGGCAAATTCTCTTTGCGTGCATCCACCACGGGTGAGATTGTAATGGATAACGTGTTTGTGCCAGCAGCAAATATGCTGCCCAATGCCAAAGGTCTGGCTGGCCCATTCGGCTGTTTAAATAAGGCGCGTTATGGTATTGCTTGGGGTGCTATGGGTGCAGCTGAATTTTGTTGGCATGCCGCACGCCAGTACACCTTGGACCGCACACAGTTTGGTCGCCCGCTGGCCGCTACGCAATTGATTCAAAAGAAGTTGGCTGATATGCAAACGGACATTGCTTTGGGTTTGCAGGGGTGTCTACAAATGGGGCGTCTGATGGATGCCGATAACTGTCCAGTAGAATTGATCTCACTGCTAAAACGCAATAACTGTGGTAAGGCCCTTGATGTGGCCCGTCAGGCCCGTGATATGCATGGTGGTAATGGTATTAGTGATGAATTTGGGGTCATTCGCCATGTGATGAATTTGGAAGCGGTGAATACTTACGAAGGTACTCATGATGTGCATGCGTTAATTTTGGGACGTGCGCAAACAGGCATTCAGGCCTTCTGCTAGGCCTGTGCCAATAAACCAGTGAGGTAATGGGCTAATGATCACTGAGCAGCCCCTGCAGGGTATTAAAGTTCTGGATTTGAGCCGCATACTGGCTGGGCCCTGGGCGGGTCAGATGTTGGCGGATTTGGGTGCCGATGTGATTAAAGTAGAGCGGCCACAAGTTGGGGATGATACCCGGGCTTGGGGGCCTCCTTATATGCCTGCTGGTGCAACCGATTCACATGAAGCCGCTTATTTCCACTCTGCCAACCGTGGCAAACGCTCCGTGTGTATTGATATAGCCTGTGTCCAGGGGCAGGACTTGATCCGCCAGTTGGCTGTGCAGGCAGATATTCTGATTGAAAACTTTAAGGTTGGTGGACTGGCCAAGTATGGCCTTGATTTTGCCAGCTTGTCGGCCTTGAACCCGCGCCTGATTTACTGTTCTATTACCGGTTTTGGGCAAACAGGACCCTATAAAGACCGGGCCGGTTATGACTTTATGATTCAGGCCATGGGTGGCCTGATGAGTATCACCGGTGCCAGTGATGGTGAGCCTATAAAGGTTGGGGTAGCGGTGGCTGATGTGTTAACTGGTTTATATGCCAGTAATGCCATTCAGGCGGCGCTGATTTATCAGTTGCGTACCGGGCAAGGGCAACATGTGGATTTGGCTCTGCTTGATGTACAGGTAGCTACCCTGGCCAATCAGGCTATGAATTATCTGGCGACTGGCAATAACCCCCAGCGTCTGGGCAATGCCCACCCCAATATCGTACCTTATCAGGTCTTCCCTACGGCCGATGGTCATATTATTCTGGCCGTGGGTAATGATGGTCAGTATCAGCGCTTTTGTCAGTTGGCTGGCAAGCCGCAACTGGGTGACCATCCTGACTATGCCACTAATGCCTTGCGGGTGGCTAATCGCGACGCCTTGATCCCACAACTGCAGGCTTTGATAAGCCAACAGAGCACCGCATGGTGGCTAGAGGAGCTCAACAGGGTGGGGGTGCCGTGCGGACCTATTTGCACCATGGATGAAGTCTTTGCCAATCCACAAATAATAGCTCGTGGTATGCAACTGGATTTACCCCATGCCGGTCTTGGCAGTGCTGCCAGTGTGGCTAATCCCATCAAATTTTCTGCTACGCCCATTCACTACAAGCATGGCGCCCCCATGTTGGGGCAGCATACGGATCAAGTGCTGCAAGACTGGTTGCAATTAAGTCCAGAGGACATGCTTAGCTTGCGGCAGAGTCAGGCTATAGCCTAAGCAAATTATATGCTTGGGCTAAGTAGGCTTGGTCCACTTTACTGAACCTTATAGCAGGGCACATAACCTTTACTACTGGGCAGTTTCATACGTTGCTGGTCAACAAAGCTTTGCAGTAAATTATCCAATTTAGCCATAAGCTCAGCCTCTGCCTGGAGACAGTAGGGGCCATATTTGCGAACCTGTTCAATACCAAATTGTTTAACATTACCGGCGACAATACCACTCATGGCTTTACGCAGATTAGCCGCCATCTGATTGGCCGGTTGAGTCTGTGTCAGGTTTAGTGCTGCCATATTCTTATGAGTTGGTACAAAAGGCAGTTGGAAGGCTTCTTCGATATGTAATTGCCAATTAAAGTGAAAAGCATCGCCGATAGACTGACGCTGTTGTGCCACCTTTTGTGTGGCGCTGTGAATGGTGTTGGCTACTTGAGCTGCATTATCAATAATAATTTCGTAGCGGCTTTGTGCATCCGGGCCTAATGTGGCACCAATAAAGGTGTCTATTTGAGCGAAGTAATCTGCACTTTGTGAGGGGCCAGTAAAGATTAATGGCATGGTGATATGGCTGTTGGATGGATGTAATAGTATGCCCAGCAGGTAGAGGATTTCCTCGGCTGTGCCAACGCCGCCGGGAAAGACCACAAAAGCATGTCCAAGACGAACAAATGCTTCCAGGCGTTTTTCGATATCCGGCATAATAATCAGTTCGTTAACCATAGGGTTAGGTGATTCTGCGGCGATAATGCCGGGTTCGGATATGCCTATATAGCGATAGTCCTGACAGCGCTGTTTGGCATGGGCAATATGGGCTCCTTTCATTGGGCCTTTCATGGCTCCCGGGCCACAGCCGGTGCAGATATCGTGGCCACGCAGACCCAGTTCATAACCCACCTGTTTGGTGTATTTGTATTCCCCATGGTTGATGGAGTGTCCGCCCCAACAAACCACGATTTTGGGCGTGCGTCGGGGGGCAAGGGCTTGGGCATGACGTAGAATTTGAAAGACTAGATTGGTTATCTTGGCGCCACTTAAATGTTGCTTATTGCTCGACTTAAATAGATGATTATGGGTATAAACAATATCCCGTAACACGGCAAATATATTTTCCTTGATGCCGAGAATAATCTCACCATTAACAAAGGCACTAGCGGGCGCATTGTAGAGTTGCAGCAAGGCGCCTCTTGGTTGGCGCACAATTTCTACCTCAAAAGGTTTATTACGTGCTAACAGGTCATCAATATCATCTTCATCATTACCACAATTTAGAACCGCCAGACAGCATTGCCGAAACAGATCATAAAGGCCGCTACAGGTGGATTTCTGCAATAACTCGACTTCTTCCAGAGTGAGTATATCCAGACTTCCCTGAGGTGAAATAAGCGCGTCAACCGTGTCCATGTATTTTCCTTATATCTGCAATTTATATTGGTTGGTGTAAACTTATTGTACGACAATATTATAGCAGTGGGGGTGATATTTAAGTTTTTGCTCCCATAACCATGGTTAAGCATCTCACAAGATTGGTAATAAAGGATT
>JASMLZ010000096.1 GCA_030748435.1 Gammaproteobacteria bacterium
ATAACCTGTATCAGTATATTGGCGAAATTATGGAGGAAGCCCAGCGTTCAGGGCGTATAGGTAACTTTGATATTGTGGTCAAACGTAATGACGAAGTGAGTTTGCTAGACGTGGCAGTGGCAGCGCCGGATCGCATTATAATCTCGCCTGGGCCGGGCGCGCCGGATGATCCGCAATACTTCGGTGTTTGTGCTGATGTTATTACCCAACTGGGGCCGAAAATACCCCTGTTAGGCGTGTGTTTGGGTATGCAGGGCATTGTTCATTGTTTTGGTGGTAAGGTGATACTGGCTAAACAACCTATGCATGGTAAGGTTAGCCCCATCAGTCATGATGGTGAGGGTTTATTTACCAATATACCTGATAATCTGGAAGTCATGCGCTATCACTCTCTTATAGCCCAAACAGACACGATACCTGAGTGCCTAAAAGTAACCGCGCAGATTAAGTCAACTGGCAGTAAACAAGAAGCCGAAATTATGGCGGTAAAACATCGTCAGTATCCTATTAGTGGTATTCAATTCCATCCGGAATCCTTTGCCACAGAAGGGGGTAAGGAGCTAATCGAGAATTTTTTATTTTAGCTCTCTGGCAATGTTAAGGGTTCAACTTTTCTACCCAAGCCAGATAACCGGCCTGATCCAAGTCTCCTTGCCCGGCATCCACCATGGCTTGCCATTGTTCGGTGCTGCGGGTGAGCAGGGGTAAGTCCACGCCAGTTTGTCTGGCCAAAGCGCTGGCTTGCTGCATATCCTTGAGTTGGGTTGTGGCTCTGGCGCCGGGAGCAAAGGCCTGCTCTACCATGCGCTGGCCATGGATTTGCAAAATTTTGCTATCGGCAAAGCCTCCTGTCAGGGCAGCTTTGACTTTAGCTGGCTCTGCTCCGGCTTGCCGGGCCAGTAACAGGGCCTCGGCTACAATGCCTACACTGGCGCCAACAATCATTTGATTGGCGGTTTTGGCGATTTGACCACAGCCCACGGGCCCCACATGGGTAATGCGGGCAGCCATGGCCCCAAGGGCTGGCATAGCTCTGGTTAGTTGACCTTCTTCCCCTCCTGCCATGACCGAGAGGCTGGCTTCCAGAGCACCTTTTTGGCCACCGGAAACAGGTGCATCCAGATAGTGGCTGCCGGCTTTTGTCACCTTGGCGGCCAGACTTTGCGTCAGGTCAACTTGGCTTGTGCCCATATCAATCAACAGGCTATCAGGTGTTAGATAAGGCATTAATCCATTGGCTCCGGTAACGACCTCCTGCAGTGCTTGGGAGTCAGTAACACAGATAATAATGATATCTGCGCCCAGAGTTTGCGCCATCTGTGCCGGGCTGCTATGCCAGATAGCTCCCTTGGCGATTAAATCCTCAGCCTTATGTTTGCTGCGGCTATGGATATGCAGATCAAAGCCTGCCATTATTAGTTTGGTGGCCATGGCATGGCCCATTAAACCCAGGCCAATAAAGCCTACAGTCGGAAGATTGTTCATGGTAAGGTAATTACTCTTATGTGTGTCAAACAGAAGGCTAGTGACAGCTAATGATACCTCTGTGTGCAAATATTTCCATGCTTTATAACGAAGTCGACTTCTTACAGCGTTATGAATTGGCTGCCGAAGATGGTTTTAGTGGTGTGGAGTGCTTGTTTCCCTATGCCTATTCTGCCGCTGAAGTAAACGCTGTGCGGGCTGATGCGGGAATCCCTCAGGTCCTGTTTAATACCAGTGCTGGTGACTGGCAAGCGGGGGAAAGGGGCATGGCTTGTCACCCGGATAAGGCTGCTGATTTTCGGGCTAGCCTGCAACAGGCATTGCACTATGCCTGTGTGCTGAATACCCCCTTGGTGCATACTATGGCGGGTTTATTACCAACTGAGCTGGAGCTGGTGGAAGCAGAGCAAGTGTATGTGGAAAATATGATATGGGCGGCCAAAGAAGCTGCCAAGGCCCATGTCATACTCACTATGGAGGCTATCAACCCCATTGATATGCCGGGTTATATGCTGACTACACAGGAGCAGGCGGCAAATTTGCTGGCTCGTATAGCTGCTGTTAACGTTAAGCTGCAGTTCGATTTTTTCCATTGTCAAAAGTATCAGGGTGATAGCTTACAGCGCTTGTTGCAGGTGTTTGATCAGGTGGCCCATATACAAATTGCCGGCGTGCCGGACCGGCATGAACCCGATACGGGTGAGTGGGATTACCAACAGGTATTTGCCCTGTTGAAGAGCCACAATTATCAGGGTTTTGTAGGCTGTGAATACCGTCCTGCAGGTGGCACCAGAGACGGTTTGGTCTGGCGCCAAACAGTGCTTTAATATTTCGGTAAACCAGTTTTTAACTAGGGAGTTTGGGTTTATGACACCAGCTATTGTGCTAGCTGAAACAACCGGTATTGAGTTTCAGGTGGCCGCTTATAAACATGACCCAAGCTGCACTGCTTATGGTCTGGAAGCAGCAGAGAAGCTGGGTATTGCCGCCGAGAAGATTTTTAAAACTCTGGTGGTAAAGCTGGATGCTAGGCAACTGGCAGTGGCTATTGTGCCAGTCACAGGTAATTTAAATATCAAGCAAATGGCGAAGGCTATGCAAGCCAAAAAAGCCGTTATGGCGGATGCCAATGAGGTGCAGCGGAGCACGGGCTATGTATTGGGTGGGGTGAGCCCCTTAGGGCAAAAGAAACCACTGTCTACGGTATTGGATAGCAGTGCTGAAAACCATGATCTGATCTACGTCAGTGCTGGTAAGCGTGGTCTGGAAATAGCCTTGGCTCCCAAGGATCTATTGACCTTGACCAGCGGCTTTATGGCAGCTATTGCCCAATCTTGATGCTATAAGCGCAAACACGATAAAAGCCTTGCTAGAGTATATTTTTAACATCTTCACAGCATCAAATAACCATCGTGAAAAACTGTCTAAATATCTTTTACGGCTTCCATAGCAACAAAGGTGCTGGTTTGTTGCACATGGGGCAGGGCAGAGATCTGCTCGCCTAATACTTGTCTGTATGCTGCCATATTGCGGGTACGGATTTTTAACAGATAATCAAAACTGGCAGCGGTCATATGGCATTGCTCTATCTCGGGTATATGGCCAATTGCTTCATTAAATTCAGCCAAAGACCGGCTACTAGTGGAGTTAAGTGTTACTTGCACAAAGGCCACATGATCCAGCCCCAGTTTGGTCTTGTCCACCAAGGCCACAAAGCCGGTAATATAGCCTTGTTCCAGCAGGCGTTTTAAGCGCACCTGGCAAGGGGTATTGGATAAACCGACCTTTTCTGCCAGCGCCGTAATGGTCAGCCGACCATCTTCCTGCAAGGCCTTGATAATGGCTTGATCTGATCTGTCCAGCTTATCCATAATTAGTGAAAAACCCTAATAATATTGAAAATAGATTATAAATTCTCTAAAAAATAAATCAAATATAGATTGATAATAAATAAAATTATCAATACTAGGTGAATTTGTTTATTTGGATATGGCTACAATAGCACTATTAATGCACTTACGCTTGACTATGCAAAAGCCCGATAGCGGCTATGACCAGAGAGATAACCTATGCCTGCTGACTTTACTCCAGACCACCACCTGTTAAGCGCGCAGCTAAATAACATCCGTAAGGATATGCGGGCCGCTTATTTGGCCGATGAGGCGTCCGTGTTGACTAGTATGATCAGTCGTTTGGCTATGGCGCCAACAGAACGAGCCAGTATTGCTGCAGCAGCTGCTCAGCTGGTACGCCAGGTGCGCTCTAGTTCAACTCCGACGATGATGGAAAAATTTCTGGGCGAATATGGGCTCAGTTCCAAAGAAGGCATTGCTCTTATGTGTATGGCGGAAGCCTTATTGCGGGTGCCTGATAAAGCCACGATTGATACCCTTATTGAAGATAAAATTCAGTCAGGTGACTGGTCCAGTCATGTGGGACACTCTGATTCCCATCTTATCAATTCTTCTACCTGGGCCCTGTTAATGACCGGCAAACTCTTGGCACCAGTGGATTCAGCCAGTGTAGGAGCTACCTTGCGGACTATGGTTAAGCGTTTGGGTGAGCCTGTGGTGCGCACGGCAGTAGCGCAAGCTATGAAGGAGCTAGGGGCGCAGTTTGTTTTGGGTCGCAATATAGCAGAGGCTTGCAAGCGAGCTGCGAAACAAGAGGCCAAGGGGTATTCTTACTCTTACGACATGTTGGGTGAGGCCGCCCATACAGCGGCTGATGCCCAGCGTTATTTTACTGCTTACAGTGATGCCATTACGGCTTTACAAACAGCTTGTCAAAGCACTGATATGCGCGCCAATCCGGGTATTTCAGTCAAGCTTTCGGCCCTACACCCACGTTATGAATATGCGCAAAGGGAAACGCTACTAGAGCAATTGGTGCCCAGTGTTCTGGCGTTGGCCAAGCAAGCCAAGGCGGCTAATATCGGTTTTAATATTGATGCTGAAGAAGCTGATCGGCTGGACCTTTCACTAGATATAATCGAACAGGTTCTGGGCCATCCATGTTTAGCTGGTTGGCACGGTTTTGGGGTGGTGGTACAGGCTTTTGGCAAGCGTGCCAGCCATGTGCTGGACTGGCTGTACACACTGTCACAACAGTTGGACCGGCGCATAATGGTGCGTCTGGTTAAAGGAGCCTATTGGGACGCCGAAATTAAACGTGCGCAGGTATTGGGCTTGCCGGGGTTTCCAGTGTATACACGAAAGGTCTGTACCGATGTGGCCTATCTGGCTTGTGCCAGACAACTGCTGACCATGAATGATCGTATCTATGCCCAGTTTGCCACCCATAATGCCCATTCTGTGGCGGCTATTACCCATATGGCAAAGGGCAAGCAGTTTGAATTTCAGCGTTTGCATGGTATGGGAGAGTCCCTGTATCAGCAGGTGATGCAGTCTGGTGATGTGCGTTGTCGAATTTATGCTCCCGTTGGTGCGCATCAGGATTTGTTGGCTTATCTGGTGCGTCGTTTGTTGGAAAATGGTGCCAACTCATCCTTTGTGCATCAACTGGTTAATCCTGATATCGCGCCAGAGACTATTGCCAAGGATCCTTTGTCTATATTGGAACAGCGTCAGCAACAGGGTTTACCAATAGCCAGTGAGGTGATCGCCCCAGCGCAGCATTTATTTGGCCGCCAGCGTGATAATGCCAAGGGTTGGGATATTACCGATCCTTTGGTGGTGGCAGACTTGTGCCAAGGGCAGGTTGATTGGCAGCCATATCAGTGGCAAGCCCAACCTATATTGCATACTCATAGCAGTCTGGTCAATCAGCGGCAGGTCATTAACCCCGCCTTACCGGGTGACCTTGTTGGTGATGTATATGATATGGCACCACAACAGGTATCAATAGCCATAGCCGACGCCAGACTTGGTTATCAGGCTTGGGCTGCTATGCCGATAGCGGAGCGTCACGCTTGCTTTGTCAGATTAGCCAGACTTTATGAACAACATGCGCCTGAATTTTTTACTTTATTGTGCCGTGAAGCTGGCAAGACCTGGCTAGATGCTATAGGTGAGGTACGCGAAGCCGTAGATTTTATTCGCTACTATGGCAATGACATGCTGGCTAATCCTTATGCAGAAGGGCGAGGTATTATGACTTGCATCTCACCCTGGAATTTTCCTCTGGCTATTTTTACCGGTCAGGTGGCTGCCGCTCTGGCGGCTGGCAATGCGGTGTTGGCCAAGCCGGCCGAGCAAACCAGTTTAGTGGCCTATCGGGCAGTGCAATTAATGCATTTGGCCGGTATTCCTCTGGCCAGTGTACAGTATTTACCCGGTGGCGGTGCAGATATTGGTGCGTCTTTGGTGGCCCATGAAGGCATTTCCGGAGTGTGTTTTACCGGTTCCACAGCAACCGCCCAGCGCATTAACCAAAGTATGGCTGATTACCTTCCAGTTGACGCCCCCCTGATAGCAGAAACGGGTGGTTTAAATGCCATGATTGTTGATTCCACTGCCCTGCCTGAGCAGGTGGTACGCGATGTGTTGGCGGCGGCCTTTCAGAGTGCTGGGCAGCGCTGTTCGGCCTTGCGTATGTTGTATGTGCAAGCTGATGTGGCAGACAAGATTTTCACTATGTTGTTTGGTGCTATGGATGCACTAAAAGTAGGTGATCCAGCTTTACTTAGCACTGATGTTGGCCCGGTTATTGATGCTCAGGCCAAGGCTAAAATTGACGCCCATATAGCGCAACACGAACAGGCCGGACGGGTGTTAAAACGTCTGGCTGTGCCAGCAGAGGGGCTATTTGTTGCCCCAACAGTTATCAAGCTGGATGGCATTGCCGAGTTGCAAGAAGAAATTTTTGGCCCCGTTTTGCACGTGGCTACTTATGCTGCCAAAGACCTGCCTAAACTAGTCGCTGATATTAACCAGCAAGGTTATGGTTTAACCTTTGGTGTGCATACCCGGCTTGATGTGCGGGTGGAGCAGTTGGTAAGCCAAGTCCACGCTGGCAATATTTACGTTAACCGCAACCAGATTGGCGCTGTGGTTGGTAGTCAGCCATTTGGCGGTGAAGGTTTGTCTGGTACGGGCCCCAAAGCGGGTGGGCCACAATATGTGCAGCGTTTGCGTCGGCCCCAAGCCATTACCAAGGCTGCACTTAAGGGGTTGCCAGTGGGGGCTGAGGTTATACAAACAGCTGTGCAGCGGTTAAATCTATTGGATATTGCCAGTTGGCAAGCCAGTCAACAACGGCCCATGGATGTAGCTCGGGTATTTGGGCCAGGCACTGATAGCCATATGGATTTGTGCCGTGACAAGATGTTATTGCCTGGGCCAACAGGCGAGCTGAATCAGCTTACCATCAGGCCTCGTGGCACTATTCTTTGTCTTGGTCCGAGCCGTGAGGCGGCCTTGTTACAGGCGCGTATGGCTTTATTACAAGGTAATAGAGTCTTGTTGGTAGCCCAGTCCATTAGTCTGCCTGAACATGGTTTGCCGATGTATTATCTGTCTGGCTACATGGCAGCTGATATAGTGACTGGATTACAAGGTATTGATGCCGTTGCCTGTAACGGTGAAGCCCATTACCTGCGGCAATTACGAGTGGCCTTGGCCAAGCGTACCGGCCCCTTGGTACCACTTATCCTAGAGACTGCCGATGCCCAGCGTTTTACCCATGAACGGCACCTGTGTATTGATACTACAGCGGCAGGTGGCAATGCTAGTCTGATTGCTGCTGGAGACTAGCATATCTGTGGGGTAAAGCTCGCTGAATAAATAATTGTTTGCCCAGTCTTTACTATTAGTGATATGTTGCGGTCTGGTTGAAATTGATGAGCAAAAGAAAACCTATGTCTGCAGCTATTACTATCAATACCCCTATTCAGTTTAACGATCCATTACCAGACATTGTTGATGTGGTTATTATTGGTGCTGGCGTTATAGGCATTTTTAGTGCCTTGTACCTGAGCCGTCTGGGCAAAAAGGTGCTGGTTTGTGAAAAGGGCAGGGTGGCTGGAGAACAGTCGTCCCGCAACTGGGGCTGGATTCGGCAGCATGGTCGTGATGCGGCTGAATTGCCCATTACCACTCAGGCTTTACAATTGTGGCATCAGGCGGATGCCGAAACCGGTGGTGCCTGTGGTATAAAAACCGTTGGGGTTCACTATCTGGCCAGTAACCAAAAGGAGTTGGCTTATTTGCAGCAATGGCTGGAGGTGGCTAAACAGCACGATATGGATAGCTATGCCATGACTCAGGCGCAGGTTAACCAGCTGTTTAGTCAGCCGACTAATGGGCAGTGGTTGGGTGGTACCTGTACCCCCAGTGATGCCAAGGGTGAGCCATGGCAGGCAGTACCAGCCGTAGCCAAACTGGCGCAGCAAGAAGGTGTCTTGATAAAAGAAAATTGTGCAGTCCGAGATCTGCTAGTAGAGGCCGGCAAGGTAGCGGGCGTAGTCACTGAATCCGGTGAGGTTAATGCTAGTCAGGTCGTGCTCTGTGGTGGGGCCTGGTCGGCATTGTTTGCTCGTCGTTTGGGCGTTAATATACCGCAACTTTCGGTGGAAGCGACGGTTGCGCAAACCCAACCTATGGAAGCCGGTGTTGAGGCTAGTTGGGTTGATGAAGAGCTGTCTATGCGGCGGCGTGATGATGGCGGTTATAGCTTGGCTTTGGCTGATAGCCATGGTTTTTTCGTTGGTCCTGATGCTTTGCGTCATACGCCCAAATTTATGCCTCTGTTACGTCGTAGTTGGCATGATGTGCAGTTTATGGGTTTGAGCCGGCAGGGATACCCCGACGCCTGGGGTGTGCAGCGCCAGTGGTTGGCTACGGAAGTCACTCCCTTTGAGCGTCAGCGGGTGCTGGAACCACCTAGCCATGCAGGTCGTGTAGCAAAACTGCAACAGCGCTTTGCCCAGCGCTTTCCCGAGTTGGGCAAGCCCCCTATTAAGCATAGTTGGTCAGGCATGATCGATGCTATGCCTGATGTGGTGCCTGTGGTTGATGCTGTAGATCAGATTCCAGGCTTCTACCTGGCCACTGGTATGAGTGCTCACGGGTTTGGTATTGGGCCTGGTTATGGCCGGGTAGTGGCACGCATGCTGGCTGGGTTGCCGGCAGAGCATGATTTACAGCGTTTTCGTTTAGCGCGCTTTAGCGATGGTTCCAAAATTGATGTTGGCCCCGCACTTTAGGTCAAGATAGTGACAGCATATTGGCAATTATTACGAGACCATACTCGCTTTGCCGGCTTTGGGCTGATAATTGCTTTTACCTCTTCTTTTGGCCAAACCTATTTTATCGGTATTTTCGGCCAGCCCATACAACAGGATTTTGGCTTAAGCCACACCCAGTGGGGCGGTATCTATATGGCGGGCACCCTGTTAAGTGCTTTGCTATTACCTGTAACAGGTAAGTGGATAGATCAGATAGCCTTGCCCCGTTATACCTTGCTGGTGTTATTGCTGCTGGTGCTGGCGTGTTTGTTTATTACCCAAGTACACTCTATATGGTGGTTGGTTGCAGGCGTGTTCTTGTTGCGGCAATCAGGACAGGGGCTAATGAGCCATGTAGCCTATACGTCCATGGGTCGTTACTTTGATCAACAGCGTGGCAAGGCCACCGCCCTAGTTGCCGTAGGCTTTGCCATGGGGGAGGCTGTACTACCCTTATTGGCTGTGCTAAGCATCGCCGCTATTGGCTGGCGCTCCAGTTATATGGTTGCAGGGGGCTTAGTGCTGCTGTTGGTAACCCCCCTGAGTATGTGGCTTTTGCGCGGTCACCATAAACGGCACCAGGAGTACAAGCAACAGTTACTGAGGCAGGAAGATAATAAGCGAAATATAGCTGTGGTCAGCAAAGCTAACCCTCATTCCTGGCAGCGTCGTGAGGTGCTGCTCGATTATCGCTTTTATTTATTGGTGCCGGGGTTGTCAGCTATTTCCATGATCAGCACAGCCATGTTTTTTCACCATCTAAATCTAGCCGACGAAAAGGGCTGGTCACACACCTTTTTGACCGGCAATTATCTGCTTTATTCGTTGGTGGCTATAAGCGTAGCTATTATCACTGGGCAGTTGGTCGATCGTTTTAGTGCCCGTACCTTAATGCCTTACACCTTGCTGCCCCTGGCTATGGCCTTGAGTATCATTAATTTGATAGATGATTATTGGGTAATATGGCCCTATTTTATACTTTTAGGTGTTGGTAATGGCTTTGCCCAAACAACCCAGGCTGCGTTATGGCCGGAGTGTTATGGCGTGCGTTATCTGGGCGCTATCAAGAGTGTGTTCTGGACGCTGGTGGTGTTTGCCTCTGCTCTGGGGCCAGTGTGGTTGGGCTTGATGATGGATAAAGGCTTCCTGTTACAAGAGGCGGTATTAAGTATGGTGGCCTATCTACTGTTTGCCACTGGCTTGATGGTGATTGGTTTGCGTGGTTTTGGTCATCGGTAGTCACTGCGACCTGTGTTTAGCTAAATAGGCAGGGTTCCCTATAAACCAGACTTGGCTACTTGTATAATGACCATCTCCATTAGACTCTGCTTGGAATACTCACTGTGCTATTAATGCTCGATAACTACGATTCCTTTACCTATAATCTGGTCAGCTATCTGCGCGAACTCGGTGCCAGTATAGAAGTGTATCGCAATGATGCCCTCAGTCTGGATGATATAGCTGCCATGGGGCCAAGTCATATTGTTATTTCGCCCGGGCCTTGTACCCCTAATGAGGCTGGTATTAGTTTGGCAGTGATCGACCGGTTTGCTGGGCAGATACCCATCTTGGGGGTGTGCTTGGGGCACCAGTGTATTGGTCAGGTGTTTGGTGCTGAAGTGGTGCAAGCCAAGCAGGTGATGCATGGCAAAACCTCTTTGGTGGAGCATATTGGCGAGGGGCTTTTTAAGGGCTTGGATAGGCCACTGCAAGTCACTCGTTATCATTCTTTGGTGATTGATCCTGATACCTTGCCGGAGTGTCTTGAAGTCACTGCTTGGAGTCTTGATGCTGAGGCACAAATAGATGCCATAATGGGGGTACGACACCGCTATTTGGATGTGCAAGGAGTGCAATTTCACCCAGAGTCCGTGTTAACTCGTCAAGGCCATGAATTGTTGGCCAATTTCCTGCACAGCTAGACGTTTTTTTGCTACAGTAGAGGTTTTGTTGAGCCGTCCTCTGCTATCTTGCAAATTGTGGAGGAAAATAGCATCAGGAATCCCAAAATGAATATGCAAGATGCCATAGCCGCCGTTACTGAGCGCTGTGATCTGAGCCAGGATGATATGCGCTCAGTGATGAATATCATCATGACCGGTGATGCCACCCAGTCCCAGATTGGGGGCTTTTTGGTTGGTTTGCGTATGAAAGGCGAAACCGTTGATGAGATGACTGGTGCGGTAGAAGCCATGCGGGCTTTGGCCGCCGGTGTGGCTGTCAGTGGTGAACATATTATTGATACCTGTGGTACGGGCGGCGATAGCTCTGGTGTGTTTAACGTGTCTACTGCCAGTGCTTTTATGGTAGCGGCTGCCGGTGGGCAGGTTGCCAAGCATGGCAATCGTTCTATTTCATCTAAAAGTGGCAGTTCAGACCTGCTGGAAACAGCTGGGTTGAATTTGGCACTGACGCCGCATCAGGTAGCGCGCTGCATTGATGAATTGGGTGTTGGTTTTATGTTCGCTCCCGCCCATCATAGTGCTATGAAACATGCCATTGGCCCGCGGCGAGAAATGGGCGTGCGCACCATCTTTAATATTCTTGGTCCCTTGACCAATCCCGCTGGCGCCCCGCATCAGTTGTTAGGTGTATATAGCCGCCAATGGCAGCGCCCTATGGCGGAGGTATTGCAGCGCTTGGGCAGTAAACATGTCATGGTAGTGCACTCGGCAGATGGGCTGGACGAAATTTCCATTGCAGCACCAACCTACGTGGTGGAATTAAACGATGGCGCCATCAGTGAATATACTATCGATCCAACCGACTATGGTTTAGATCATGCCAGCCTGCAAGGCCTGGTAGTGGATAGTGCTCAGCAAAGTTTGGCGCTTATTCAGGCGGCTTTTGCCAATCAGGCTGGCGCGCCTTTAGATATGTTGTTGTTAAATGCTGGTGCTGCCATTTATGTTGCTGATTTGGTGGCTAGCATAGCTGAAGGCGTGGCTTTGGCCCGTGAGGTTATTGCCAGTGGCCAAGCACAGCAAAAAATGGATCAACTGATTGCCTTAAGTAAGGAAATGTCCGTAGCATGAGTACCCCTACCATATTAAAGCGTATAGTGGCCCGCAAACTGGAAGAAGTGACTGCGCGTCAGGCGCAGGTGCCAGTGCCTGAATTGCTAACCCAAATTGTGGCTAACAGTGTTGGTGAGTGGGCGCCGCGAGGTTTTTGCCAAGCTCTGCTGGATAAGGTAGCGCGCGGTGAGTCGGCTGTTATTGCTGAGGCTAAAAAGGCTTCCCCATCCAAGGGTGTTATTAGAGCTGACTTTCAACCTGACCAGATAGCCCATAGCTATGCTGCAGGCGGTGCCACCTGTTTATCTGTGCTGACCGACGCTGACTTTTTTCAAGGTAGTGAGGCTTATTTGCGTACCGCCCGTCAAGCCTGTAGTTTGCCGGTGATTCGCAAAGATTTTATTGTCGACCCATATCAGGTGTATGAGGCACGCGCCATTGGTGCTGATTGTATTTTGCTGATTGTGGCGTGTTTGGCAGATGCACAAATGCAGGATTTAGCTGAATTGGCAGAAGATTTGGGCATGGATGTATTGGTAGAATCTCATGATGCACAGGAGTTGGAACGTGCGTTGCAGTTAACAACGCCTTTGATAGGAATTAATAACCGTAATTTGCATACCTTTGACTTAACCCTGCAGACCACCTTTGACCTATTACCACTGATCCCGGATGAACGTTTGGTGATCACCGAAAGTGGTATTCATACACCGGCTGATGTGGCCTTGATGCGGCACCATAAGGTTAATGCCTTTTTGGTAGGAGAGTCGTTTATGCGGGCTGCTGAACCGGGTGAAAAATTGGCAGAGCTGTTTAATTAAAGTCCCGGTATTTAGAGTTTATTTGGCAACAACAGGAAACGATAACGATGACAATGACGGCTAATATTAGCTGGGACGGTGGTGTCAGTTTTAAGGCGCATGCTGGTACTGGTCACACGGTAATGATGGATGGTCCGGCGGAAAAAGGTGGTCAGGACAAGGGCTCGCGACCTATGGAGCTGATGTTGATGGGTTTAGGTGGCTGCACTTCTTTTGATGTCATAAGTATCCTGCACAAGTCCCGTCAGGATGTGGTTGACTGTGAAGCCATGATTACGGCTGAACGGGCTGATGCTATACCAGCTGTATTTACCAAGGTGCATGTACACTTTGTGGTGTCAGGCCGGCGCTTGAAAGAAAAGGTAGTGGCACGGGCAATTCGCTTGTCTGCTGAAGAATACTGCTCAGCTTCCATTATGCTGGAACAGGCTGGTGTTGAGATTTCCCATGATTTTGAAATTGTCGAGGTAGCCTAAGTCGTGAGTCGTTTTTGGTCCGACCTGACCCATAGTTTACAGCCTTATGTGCCAGGTGAGCAGCCCAGTATGACTAATCTGGTCAAGCTCAATACCAATGAAAACCCGTTTCCTCCATCGCCAAAAGCCTTGGCTGCTATGGTGGCAGAAACAGGTGACAACCTGCGCCTGTATCCCGATCCAACCTGTACTGCATTGCGCCAGACGTTAGCGGACTATGTTGGTTTGAGTAAGGAGCAAGTATTTGTTGGTAACGGTTCTGATGAAGTCTTGGCCCATGCCTTTCAAGCCCTGTTAAAACAGGATGAACCCCTATTGTTTCCGGATATCACCTATGGTTTTTATCCTGTTTATGGGGACCTTTTCGGGATTGATTATCGGGCCGTGCCATTGGCGGATGATTTGACTATCTCCGTGGCTGACTATGCGGGCAATAATGGCGGCGTTATTCTACCCAATCCGAATGCGCCCACTGGCTGTTTGTTGACCTTGCCGCAGGTGCGTGAACTCTTGCAGGCCAACCCCAACAGGGTAGTGGTGATAGATGAAGCCTATATTGATTTTGGTGGTGAATCAGCTGTTGCTCTGGTCCCGGAATTTGATAACCTGCTGGTTGTACAGACCCTGTCCAAGTCACGTTCTTTGGCTGGTTTACGGGTTGGTATGGCCTTTGGTCAGGCACCACTTATTGCTGGTCTGGAGAGAGTAAAAAACAGTTTTAATCCCTACCCACTAAGCCGTGAAGCACTGGCAGGTGCTATTGCCGCGGTGGCTGATGTAGACTATTTTGATATGACGCGCCACACCATTATGGCCAGACGCGAACAGCTTAGCCAGCAGTTAGCAGAGCTGGGCTTTAGTATGACCGACTCTAAAGCCAACTTTGTGTTTGTCGAACACCCTAGTTTAAGGGCGGCAGATATTGCTTTGGCACTGCGCCAACGGGGGGTGATTGTACGTCATCTTGACAGCCATCCGCGCACAGTTAATCGCTTGCGCATTAGTATTGGTACTCAGGCTGAGTGTGAGGCCTTGGTTTTGGCCTTAAAAGAGATTGTTTAAGCGGTTTGGACACAATAATAAGCCTTGCTTAAGTCATTGTGCCCAGATTGCTATTATGCGTCTAACTGACGACCACCAAACATATGCAGGTGAATATGATAAACCACCTGACCACCACCTTTGTTGACATTCATCTGTACGCGATACCCATCTTCAGCAATACCCGCTTTATGCGCTAGTTGAGCAGCGGTTAGCATCATATGTCCTAATAATGCCTGATCAGCTGGGTTAGCATCATTTAAGGTTGCAATACGCTGCTTGGGAATAATCAGATAATGCACAGGGGCCTTGGGCGCAATGTCCTTAAAGGCTAATAGCAGTTCATCTTCATAAACGATATCAGCAGGTATTTCACGGGCCAGAATCTTGTCAAAAATGGTGGTGTCAGTCATGGGCTATCCCCTTAATTGTGTTCGCGGCCAATAGCACGGTGGCCAATATCACGTCGACAATACATCCCTTGCCAACTGATCTGTTCAAGCAGAGCATAAGCGGCTTGCTGCGCTTCAGTGACGCTATTGCCCAAAGCGGTAGCGCATAATACCCGCCCCCCATTGGTTACTACTTGACCGTCCCTTACCGCCGTGCCAGCATGAAATACCTTGCTACCACTGGGTGTAGAATCTGGCAGTTTAATGATGTCACCTTTGGCGTAGCTATCAGGATAGCCACCGGCCGCCAAAACCACGCCCACAGAGGCGCGTGGATCCCATTTGGCTTCTATCTTATCAAGCTCCTTGCGCTCTGCAGCCAGACACAAATCGACAATACTGGACTTTAAGCGCAGCATAATAGGTTGTGTCTCCGGGTCACCAAAACGGCAGTTAAACTCCAATACTTTGGGTGTACCATCGGCCGTTACCATAATGCCGGCATAGAGAAAGCCGGTATAAATATAACCATCACTGCGCATGCCATCGACAGTGGGCCGAATAACTTCGGCCATAATGCGGTCATGCAATTTGGCATCTACCACCGGGGCTGGCGAGTAGGCGCCCATACCACCCGTATTGGGGCCGGTATCGCCATCGTCTCGGGCCTTGTGATCCTGGCTGGAGGCCAGGGGGAGAATATTTTCACCGTCAACCATGACAATAAAGCTGGCTTCTTCACCCACCAAAAATTCTTCTACTACTACGCGGCTGCCGGCTTCACCAAAGGTATTACCGGCCAGCATATCTTCAACAGCTGCGCAGGCTTCGGCCACCGTTGCAGCCAGAATAACGCCCTTGCCAGCGGCCAAACCGTCGGCCTTGACGACAATCGGTGCTCCTTGTTGCTTAATATAGGCAATAGCCGGGGCGACTTCAGTAAAGGTTGCATAAGCCGCGGTTGGAATCTTGTGTCGTTGCAGGAAGTCCTTGGCAAAGGCCTTGGAACCTTCCAGCTGAGCTGCACCTTGGGTGGGGCCAAACACCACCAGTTGGGCGGCTCGAAATGCATCCACTATACCGGCCACCAGAGGCGCTTCCGGGCCAACAATGGTTAGGGCGACAGTATTAGCCTGAGCAAAGGCTAATAAGCCATCAATATCCAAGACATCAAGGGCCACATTTTCCAGTTTTGGTTCCAGAGCCGTGCCGGCATTGCCGGGTGCGACAAATACCTTGGTAACCGCCGGGTTTTGTGCGGCTTGCCAAGCTAAAGCATGCTCACGACCGCCACTACCAATTAACAATATATTCATTCCTAATCCTTAATGTTCGCTGCTTAGTGTCTAAAATGACGCATGCCAGTAAAGATCATGGCAATATTATGTTCATTGGCTGCGGCAATAATTTCATCGTCGCGCATGGAACCACCGGGCTGAATAATAGCGGTAATACCGGCTTCTGCTGCGGCATCAATGCCATCGCGGAAAGGGAAGAAGGCATCAGATGCCATCACCGAACCAGCCACTTGCAGGTGTTCGTCAGCCGCTTTAATGCCAGCAATTTTAGCACTGTATACGCGACTCATTTGGCCGGCACCAACACCAATAGTCATGCCATCCTTGCCGTATACAATGGCGTTGGATTTAACATATTTAGCGACCTTCCAGGTAAACTGCAGATCAGTCATCTCGGCTTCTGTTGGCATACGCTCAGAAACGATTTTCAGATCAGCTTCAGCAATGGCGCCAAGGTCTCGATCCTGCACTAACATACCACCGGTGACACGCTTGTAGTCCAGTTCTGGTGTCGGATGCTGGGGCAGCTCACCACATTCCAGTACACGCACATTAGGCTTACGTTGCAGGGCAGCTTTAGCAGTGGCATCAATGCTGGGGGCAATAATTACTTCCACAAACTGGCGGTCAATAATGCGTTGCGCTGTGCCTGCATCCAGTTCCCGGTTAAACGCAATAATGCCACCGAAAGCCGATGTTGGGTCAGTCTTGTAGGCCTTTTCATAGGCTTCGGTAATATCCTCTGCTACCGCCACACCACAGGGGTTGGCATGCTTAACGATAACACAGGCTGGATCCTGAAAGGTCTTGACGCATTCCAAAGCAGCGTCTGTATCAGCAATATTATTGTAAGACAACGCCTTGCCTTGTAATTGGCTGGCGGTTGCGACGCTGGCTTCTTTTGGCTCATGCTCTATATAAAAGGCCGCGCTTTGATGGGGGTTTTCACCATAACGCATATCTTGCACCTTCTTTAGCTGGGTGCTGAAAGTGCGAGGGAATGACGACTCTGCATTGATCTGTGCGCCCAGATAGTTGGCAATGGCGCCGTCGTATCTGGCTGTATGTTCAAATGCTTTGCATGCCAGGTCGGTGCGTGTGGCTTGGCTTAGGCCGCCAGTGTCACCTATTTCGCCTAGTAAACTGTCATAATCGCCGGCATTGACCACGATTGCCACAGCGGCATTATTCTTGGCGGCAGAACGCACCATGGTCGGCCCACCGATGTCGATATTTTCAATAGCCATGGCCAGATCACAATCTTGCCGCGCAATAGTGGCCTGAAAGGGGTAAAGATTAACTACCACCAGATCAATGGGGTCAATACCGTGTTCTGCCATAATGGCCTCATCGGTACCACGACGTCCCAAAATGCCACCATGTACTTTAGGATGCAAGGTTTTAACGCGGCCTGCCATCATTTCCGGAAAGCCGGTGTAATCAGATACTTCTACAGCAGCGACATTATTATCTTGCAGGAGTTTGTAGGTGCCGCCGGTAGATAGAATTTCAACGCCCAACTGTGCCAGCTGTTGGGCAAATTCTACTATGCCAGTCTTGTCGGAAACACTGATAAGAGCACGGGTAATGGGTTGCGGATCGGGCATTGTTGGGTCCTGTTTATAGGGTTAAGAGAGAAGTTGTTAAAGCGTTAAAGCAGATCGTATTGCTTTAGTTTTTTGCGTAGAGTACCTCTGTTGAGGCCCAGTAAGGCGGCTGCTTTTGACTGGTTATCCTTGGTATAAGCCATAACACTGGCAAATAGAGGTGCTTCCACTTGTTGCAGAACCAGATCATATAAATCCGTTACCTGATAGCCATCAAGGTCTTCAAAATAGGTCTGCATGGACTGTTCTACACTTTGGCGTAGGGTCTGAGTCGAAACACTATTGGCTTTATTTATGGCATGCAGGTTGGTTTCAGATATAGTCATGTTAATTCACAATTAGGCGGCCTGATAGTCAGCTTTGGTGAGCAAAAACTGCTGCAAAAATGCCAGCTGTTGGCCTGCTGTAGTTAGTTGGTTAAATGCTTTTCTTTGTTGTTGTTCTGGTAAATAGGCAGCAACATGTTTACGCGCAATACGCGGACCCATGGACTCACCATATAGCTGGTGAATACCATTTAAATGTTGTGTTACTACTAGCCAAATTTGTTCGGCGCTGGGGGGTGCAATATGTTGCCCAGTGCAAAGGAAATGCTGTATTTGTTGAAAGATCCAGGGATTACCTTGGATGGCTCTGCCGATCATTAAGCCATCGGCTTGGGTATGTTTGAGTACCTGTAATGCTTGTTCTGGAGTGCTAATATCGCCATTGGCAATGACGGGTATGCTGACCGCCTGCTTAATAGCGGCAATGGTATCAAATTCCACCGGGCCCTTAAAACCACAGGCGCGGGTGCGGCCATGTACAGCCAGAGCAGCGATGCCGGCCTCTTCAGCCAGATGTGCAATAGCAACTCCATTGCGCTGTTGCGGTGAGCTGCCCGTACGAATTTTAAGTGTTACTGGTACATCTACAGCCTGTACGACTGCCTGCAAAATTTGGGCGACTAGTTTAGGGTGTTCCAATAGTGCCGACCCAGCTGCTTTTTTGCACACTTTTTTTGCCGGGCAGCCCATATTGATATCAATAATCTGCGCACCCAAGGTTACATTGGCTTGGGCGGCAGTCGCCATTTGTGAAGGGTTATTACCGGCAATTTGTACACTGATGGGGGCAATGTCATCGGCATGGGGCAGCCGCAATCTGGATTTGCGGCTGTGCCACAATTTGGTATCCGAGGTCAGCATTTCTGCCACTGCCAGACCGGCGCCCATATCTCGCAGCAGGTTGCGTGTTGGACGATCTGTTAAACCTGCCATAGGGGCAACCAGCAGCCCGTTGGCCAGCTTGTGAGGGCCAATTGAAAATCCATTGATAGCATTATGCAGGCTTATGGTCATTCTTTGTAGCTGGCTAAGACAGAAGATTAAAAGTGCAAAAAACCTTACTTGCCACAAGCAGAAACGGGTTTCTGGTAGCTAGAAGATGGCTTGTTGCTGAGTGGCACTCAGTATAACAATTGTACAAAATTTGTTCAATTGTTCTGAGCGTAAAAATGGCTTGCTTCTATGCCTGTGTGAACAATTGATATAGTCCCAACCCGCAGATGGCTAACAAGCCAATGCCTAGCACTCGTTGCATCTGTTCTGGCTTATGGTGCACCAGATAGTGATGCATCTGTAAACCAAGCATATGACCAATTGCTGTTGGCAGAAGTAATAGGCCCGCCCATTGCCACTGCAAATCCACACCGGTTGCTATGAACGCCAGCATTTTGATTATTACCAGTATAAACCAGAGCACAAACAAGGTGTCACGATAGCTCGGTGGAGGAATTTGACGTACAGCTACAGCCACAATCAAGGGTGCACCTACCAGAGATACACCGCTAAAGTAGCCACCCAAAACAAGCAATATACGATCAGCCCAGTCTGATTCACTGGTTAATGTCTTTTGCAGTATCCACTGTACGGCGTAAAAAATGGTGATAGCATAGATAATCATCACCATCCATTGGGCTGGTAAGCTGATGAGCCCTATCACCCCAGCCAACTTGGGGATTAACAGCCAGCGCATACTGCTTTTAATAAATGGCCAGTGCACATGCTGCAACTTACGCCCGGCAGTAATGAGAGTAAAAAACAGCAGATGAATAGCGATAATGGGCAAAAAGAACAAGGGTTTATTGGCAATCAGAAATAACAATGGCAAAGACAGAGCAGCGCCACCAAAGCCAAGGCCGGCACGCACAAAGCCCGACCAGACAAAGATCAAACTAATGGCAATTAACTCGGCGCTGGTAAATTCCATACTAGTGTTTTATTCCGTCGATACGTACCCATTCTTCTTGCTGGGTGACCGTGTGCATATCAAACCAGGGGGCAAAGGCAGCTATGACGTCATTAGCCTGGTGCGCCAGAATACCCGACAGGGTAATGAGACCACCGCTCTTGGTCAGTTGTGCCAAGGTTGGGCTCAGGTCCATCAATGGGCCTGCCAGAATATTGGCGAGCATAATATCAACGGGTTCCCGAGGCGTATTGTCTGGCAAGAAAACCGGTATGCGATCTGGATTAATATGGTTGCGTTGGGCATTGTCGCGAGTGGCCAGCAGGGCTTGTTCGTCGTTATCAACACCCAGCACATGTTGGGCGCCCAGTAATAGGGCGGCCAGACCCAAAATGCCCGAACCACAGCCGTAATCTATCGCCCGCTTATGTTGCCAATCCTGTTGTGCTATCCATTGCAAGCACAAGGCAGTGGTCGGATGGCTGCCGGTACCAAAGGCGAGACCCGGGTCCAGCATAAGATTGGCTGCCGATGCATCGGGCACAGGCTTCCAGCTCGGGCAAACCCAGAGTTTGGTGCCAAATTGAATAGGCTCAAAGCGATCCATCCACTCACGCTCCCAGTCCTTGTCTTCCAGAATTTCCACCTTGTAGTCGGGAAACTTAGTAGTACCAAACTGCTCTTGCCAGCCAGTGTGCAAATAGGTCACTAAGCTGTCCGCATCTGTATCGGCGTCAAATAGCCCCATCACACGGGTATCATGCCAAAGGGGTGTGGTGCCCTTGATAGGCTCAAATACGGGTTGGTCCGCACCATCAAGCATGGTGACGGCACCGGCTCCACATAATAACAGCATATCTTCTAGGGCTGTGGTATGTTCGGGGTCGGTGTGTAAGGTAATCTGCACCCAGGGCATAGTTATGTCTCAAATAAAAACGCTGTAACAGGAAAAGTTTGAATAAAGCCTATTCTTGTCTTAGCGAGCGCAGCAATCTCTGCCAATGCACTTACCGCAAGAGGTGGCCCGTTGCCGCTCCTTGCGAACACGGCAATGGTATAGTCTTGGCGCTCTAGTCTGGCTCAGCGCTATGGGTCAGGTCAAAGCCCCAGCTTTTTTTCCAGATAGTGAATATTAACGCCGCCGACCGCAAAGTTGGCATCAAGGACTATATCCTTTTGCAGTGGGATATTGGTCTTGATACCGTCAATAATCATTTCGTCCAGAGCGACTTCCATACGCTTTAGGGCTTCCTCACGGGTGGGAGCGTGGGTGATCAGCTTGGCGATCATGGAGTCATAAAAAGGCGGGATGGAGTAGCCGCTGTAAAGATGCGAATCTACCCGCACTCCCAACCCACCAGGGGCATGGAACTGATTGATCTTGCCTGGACATGGCATAAAATTCTTGGGGTCTTCGGCATTAATACGACATTCAAAGGCATGACCATTGACCTGCACATCTTCTTGCTTGATCGTCAGTGGCAGGCCGCTGGCAATAAGTAATTGCTCTTTGATGATATCCACTCCTGTCACCATTTCGGAAACCGGATGTTCCACTTGTACACGAGTGTTCATTTCGATAAAGAAAAAACGGCCGTTTTCATATAAAAACTCAAATGTGCCGGCGCCGCGGTAGCCAATTTCAATACAAGCATCAGTACAGGCTTTTAGCACTTGCGCCCGGGCATCTGCATCAATATGCGGAGCAGGTGCTTCTTCGACTACCTTTTGATGACGACGTTGCATGGAGCAGTCACGATCATACAGGTGGATGGCATTACCCTGGCCGTCGGCCAGTACCTGAACTTCCACATGACGCGGATTCTCCAGGAACTTTTCCATATATACAGTATCGTCACCAAAGGCTGCCTTGGCTTCCGTCTTGGTCACAAAGATGGAATTGATCAAGGCGGCTTCACTGTGTACAACACGCATGCCTCGGCCACCGCCACCGGCTGCAGCTTTAATAATAACAGGATAACCAATGTCTTTGGCAATGCGGATGGTGCGCTCGTTGTCTTCATCCAATGGACCATTGGAGCCTGGCACAGTGGGAACACCAGATTGCTGCATGGCAGCAATGGCGGCAACCTTATCACCCATAACACGGATGGTTTCAGCTGTGGGGCCGATAAAGGTAAAGCCACTGTTTTCTACCATTTCAGCAAAACCGGCATTTTCCGCCAGAAAGCCATAGCCTGGGTGAATACCAGTAGCATCGGTCACTTCAGCGGCGCTGATAATGCGGGGAATATTTAAATAACTGTCGGTGGAGGCATTGGGGCCAATACATACGGCTTCATCAGCTAGGCGTACATGCATCAGGTCCTTATCCACCTTGGAATAGACGGCCACGGTTTTGATACCCAGCTCCTTGCAGGCGCGTAATATGCGCAGGGCAATCTCACCACGGTTGGCAATAACAACTTTTTCTAACATAAGACTCTCCGGCTTAACCGATTGCTATTAACCGATGGTAACCAGAACCTGGTCAAATTCGACTGCTTCCCCATCGTCAACAAGAATGGCTGTGACAGTGCCTGATTTATCAGCTTCAATCTGATTCATCATCTTCATGGCTTCAATAATACAAATCACATCGCCAGCCTTGACGGACTGACCGACTTCCACAAAAGCGCCGGCGCCGGGTGAAGGTGAACGGTAGAAGGTGCCAACCATGGGTGAGGTGACGGCGTGACCTTCAATAGCGGGAGCAGCTGGTGCTGCTGCAACTGGTGCTGGAGCAGCAGCTACTGGGGCGGCAGCCACAGGTGCAGCTTGCATAACTGGTGCGGCAGCCGCCACGGAAGAGGCGCGACTGATACGTAAGGACTCTTCGCCTTCTTGAATCTCGATTTCATTAATATCTGACTCTTCCAGTAGTTCGATGAGTTTTTTTACTTTGCGAATGTCCATGTTAGCTCTCTTTTATTAACATTTTGGATTGAATAGTTGGCTCTGGGTGATATTTCCCGGGGTAAGGCATTTGTGCTTCCTGATATCATGTAATAACGTCATATTGGCCATATGGCTGCTACCCTGAACGGTCAGATTTACAGTGCACAAGTGCGTACACCAGAAGTATTGGAAATATCAATGCAGAGTTTAGTTTAACGCAAATCATTGCAAGATGGCAGAAATTTACCGAAGTTTTTGCAAGTTTTTCTTGTAGATGTCGCGTTAGCTTAGCCTTGGTTTACCATAGAGGCGGCTTCCCGATCATCCACATCGGCATTAGCTTGGATTTTTAGCTTAAAGGTATAGCGTTAAATATCAATTGGACAAATTTTTTCTCTAAATCTTGGTTCTGCATACTTGTTGACTACAGTCGTTAATGGAATTGCGCTACTATGAGTTTATAAACGAGTGATTTGGTTGGGGGGAACAGTTTGCGTCAATACATGTGTTATTTGTTGCTTGTGGGAAGTTTGATTCTCACCGGTTGTAACAGTGTGCCAGTTACATCAGATAAAACTGCACCAACTTCTGCATCAACTATTGGGCCCGCACAGGCAGTGAAAGCCAAAGTCGACACTGCGCCAACTGACGTTGAAGACAGTCCTGCAAGCCCTGTAGCCAGGCAGGCTGATAGTCGTTCAAAGGCAATTGCTGCATCAATAGAACGGGTCGAACCAGTTACGCAGATTGAACCAGTTGCAAAGGTTGCATCTATTGCACAGGTGGAAACCGTTATACCAGCACCTATACCAGCACCCACACCCACACCCACACCCACACCTACACCTACACCGATGCCGGCAGTGAAGCCAGTCGAGGTAACTGAGGTGGTGGCGCCATCCACAGATCAAGCACAACCAGTGCAGCAGGCAGACACTGCCAAGCCTGAGCAGCCAGAGCCAGATAAGCCAATCAGCTTACCGCGAGTGGATATGCCACCATCCGACCCAGTGACTGTTTGGTTGGAGTTAGCCGAGTTGGCTTTTAGTAAAGACCGATTGACCACGCCGGCAGATAATAATGCATATGCATTGTATGCTCGGGTGTTATTGCAAGACGCAGATAACGTTAAGGCTTTGCAGGGTTTAGAGCGCATTGTGCAACGTTATTTGCTATTGGCAACCAGCAGTTACAAAAAAGGCAGGTATAAGCAGTCCCAACTGTTCTTGCAGCGTGCCAGCAAGGTGGTACCGGGGCATAAAGATATTGCCAGCTTAAGTCGACAGCTAAATGCAGCCGCAGCCAAGCAAGCAGCAAAAGAGCCAGCTAAAGTTGCTAGGCAGCCTGGAAAGAGTGTGCATTATCAGGCGCTGCAAACAATCACTCAGTCGGTAGTAAAAGCCCCGGCGGGTATGCAGCGGCAACGGATTTTAATTCCAACTGATGCACTTAAACAGCAAGCTTCAGTGTTGGCAAATTATTTACAAGCACTGGCTCGGCAAATAGAGGCAGTGGATGGGCGCCTGTATATTATTGCCCCACGAGATAAACAAGTGCGTTGGGTATATGGGGTGCTCAATAGTGCCAATCCGGATTATCGTATTCGCGCTAATATCAAACACCAGGCTCCAGCCGCCATCGAGGTAACCTACAAGGCCGAAAAACCCTTACTTGATGTTTTTCACTAGCAACCGTATATAGATACTATTGAATATGACAAAGGAATTAGCATGGTTAACTGGAGACAGGGATTAGGCAATCTTAAGGAAGACTACTTTGATGGCCGCCATTGGTTATGGCGTATATTGATGGCAGTGCTGAGTCTGTATATAACCTTGGCCTTGGTGTTGGGTCTGCTCTGGAATCAGGAACCCGAGTTACCCAATCGGCCCGAAACAGGGGCAGTGACCGGCGCCGTGATGACGCAGGCCTTGATTGGCCTTGGTACTTCACTACTGGAAAAGCCGGGTGGTTTTCTAAGTAATGATGTTGGTTTGCCGGGTGTGTGGATGGATAACCTGCCTAATTGGGAATATGGTGTGTTAATTCAAATGCGGGATTTGAGCCGCGCTTTGCGTAAGGACTTTAGCCGCTCTCAGTCTCAGTCTACGGAAGATGGGGATTTAGCCGTGGCCGAACCGCAATTTAACTTTGATAGTGAGAGCTGGATACTACCCGCCAGCGAAAGTGAATACCGGCGCGGTATTAATGCCCTCAAGTCGTACCATAGTCGGCTGTTGGATAGCCAACAACCCAAGGCCCAGTTTTATGCCCGAGCCGACAACCTGACGCGTTGGTTGGGTGATGTGGAAACCCGTTTGGGTAGTTTGTCACAGCGACTTAGTGCCAGTGTTGGGCAAAAGCGTTTAAATACCGATTTGGCGGGCGATAGTGCTGCTACCCAGTCAACATCGGCAGCCAGTGAGTTGGAAGTGAAGACCCCGTGGAGTGAGATTGATGATGTGTTCTATGAAGCACGTGGTGCCAGTTGGGCACTAATCCAGATCTTGCGCGCGGTGGAAGTGGACTTTGCTGCAACGCTGCAGAAGAAAAATGCTTTGGTAAGCCTAAGACAAATTATCCGTGAGTTGGAGGCTACTCAAGAAACCGTATGGAGCCCCATTATCCTTAATGGTTCCGGCTTTGGTCTGGTGGCTAATCACTCTTTGGTGATGGCATCTTATATTTCCCGCGCTAATGCAGCGATTATCGATTTACGCGAGTTATTGATGCAGGGCTAGGGGATCAAAGGCAGTGAGCATGCTAGCGTGAACACTGCCTTTTTGGTTTGGCCTTGAGCCGTTATTTGCTGTTCTCGTAGGCAGCAGCAGCGGCTACGATTTTGGCACGAGCTGACTCGGCACCTTCCCAGCTTTCTACTTTTACCCACTTGCCTTTTTCCAGATTCTTATAGTTCTCGAAAAACTCTTTAATCTGGTTGCGCAGCAGTTCAGGCACATCATTGATATCACGCACATCATTATATGCCTGAGTCAATTTTTCATGGGGTACGGCAATCAGCTTGGCATCTTCGCCAGCTTCATCGGTCATATTCAATACACCTACAGGGCGGCAGCGGATAACGCTACCTGGTACCACTGGGTAGGGCGTCACAACCAATACATCCAGAGCATCGCCATCGTCAGCCAGGGTGTCATTAATATAACCATAGTTGGCAGGGTAGAACATGGGGGATGCCATAAAACGGTCAACGAACAGGGCATCGCAGTCCTTTTCGATTTCGTACTTTACAGGGTCGCTGTTAGCGGGAATTTCAATAACAACATAAACGTCGTTTGGCAGGTCTTTGCCAGCGGGAACTTGACTGTAGCTCATTAGATAGTCTCGAATATTAAAAATTAAGGGAACCTCTGCAAAACTATTACGCTTGCCGATACGGCGTTAAAAATTAGCTCAATATCCTCATTTATTTTTTATAAACTGCGGTATTTCGCCAATTCTTGCCTGATCTCGGCTGCACTTATTACATTTTTCAGAGGTTCCTAAGGTTAATAGAGACCTTTGCACGATAGTTATTTTGTCCTGTGACGGCGTTAAAAACGTACTCAATCGGTCATTTATCATATATAAACTCCCTCTTTGCGTGCGTTTTTGCCTTGTCACATCACAAAATACCGGCTCATGCAAAGCCCTCTAATAAAAAAGAAATAGTTTATTGGCGCCGATTATACTGGTTACCTACTATCAGTGCCAATGGTACAAAAGTCGGGCAAGGCTTTCTGGTTGTTTAACTTGTCGCTTGCTGATGGTAGGCGTTGACGCGTTCCACTTCTTCCTTTGATCCCAGCACTACCGGTACGCGTTGGTGAATTTGTTCTGGCACTACGTCCATAATTGACATGCGGGTGGTGCTGCAGGCGCCACCAGCCTGTTCGATCAGAAAGCTCATGGGGTTGCCTTCGTACATAAGACGTAATTTACCAGGCTTGTCAGGCTCGCGCTTGTCATAGGGGTACATAAAGATGCCGCCACGGGTCAAAATGCGATGTACTTCGGCCACCATGGAAGCGACCCAGCGCATATTAAACCGTTTGCCAATAGGGCCCTCTTCGCCTTGTAACAAGTCAGCAACATAGTTTTGCATGGCTGGTTCCCAGAAACGCTGGTTGGACATATTAATGGCAAATTCCTGAGTTGCCTCGGGTACTTTTATTTGCGCATGGGTTTGGTAGAAATCACCGTCATAATCCAGAGCATAGACATCAACACCATTGCCAGTAGTTAGCACCAGAGTAATGGCTGGGCCATAAAGTACATAGCCGGCTGCCACTTGTTGATGGCCGGGTTGCAAGAAGTCATCCATGGTCACCTGACTGCCGGGTGTGCTTGTGGGCAGAATGGAAAAGATGGTGCCAACCGACACATTGATATCGATATTGGAACTGCCATCCAATGGGTCAAAGGTCACCAGATAGCGACCCTCGTCACCACCACTAATAACGTCATCTTCCTCTTCCGAAGCCACGCCAGCCACATGACGGTTACTTAGCAGGGCATGTTTGAGCAGTGCGTTGGCAACCACATCGAGTTTTTTTTGTACCTCTCCCTGTACATTTTCAGAGCTTTCGCTGCCATAAACACCACTCAAAGCGCCGCCCCTTAGTTTGCCGCCAATGCTTTTACAACTGGCAGCAATGGTGTCTAGCACCTCTTTTAAATGTGGATCAATATTGGTTTGCTTAAGAGCATCGTGCAGGTTTAGCATATTTGCTAGACATCCTTTATGGGGGGAGTAATGGGTGATGAAGAAATTAAGCCGCAATTATAGGATAAAAAACGTCCAAAGTCTTGGTTATCGTTGGTACAATGGTATTTTTATGTCCCTTTTTAAGGTATACAAATGGCACTCTTGCAACAACCACCCAAGGTCATAACCTTAGCCATAACGGGTGCTTCCGGCGCTCCCTATGCTTTGCGCTTATTGCAGTGTCTGGTGCAGGCTGGTTGTCAGGTAAATGTGCTTGTTTCTGCGGCAGCTCAAGTCGTATTGGCAACAGAAACTGACTGGCAAATACCCGGTGAAAAACAGGCTCAGGCGGCCTATCTTGCCCGGCAGGTTGGTGCGCAAGAAGGACAGATACGGGTTTATGGTAAGCAGCAATGGATGGCGCCCGTGGCCTCGGGCGCCGGTGCCGGTGACGCCATGGTGGTGTGCCCCTGTAGCACAGGCAGCCTGTCGGCTATTGCTAATGGTGCCAGCGATAATCTGATCGAACGTGCGGCTGATGTGCATTTGAAGGAGCGCCGAGCACTTATTTTGGTGCCTCGGGAGGCGCCATATAGTGCTATTCATCTGGAGCATATGCTTAAGTTGACTCAGATGGGGGCCTTGATTATTCCGGCCAGCCCGGGTTTTTATCATCAGCCTCAAAGTATCAATGATTTGGTAGATTTTATTGTTGCTCGCATACTGAATCAGCTATGTTTGCCTCAGACGCTGTTACCCGCTTGGGGAGAAAATGACGCATGAGGCAGGCTTTGTCTGTCGCTCAGGCTGTGCTGCCTGTTGCATAGCACCTTCTATCAGCAGCGCCATTCCGGGCATGCCAAAGGGCAAACCGGCGGGAGTGGCTTGCGTACAACTTGACCCCGCTGGACTTTGTCAGCTGTTTGGTCATCCGTCCAGACCAGAGGTATGCTTGGCTTTTACCCCCAGTTTGAAGATCTGTGGTGAGAGCAATACTCAGGCATTGCATATCATTAACCATTTGGAATATATAACCAATCCGGACAACTGATAGCCAGTGCCATATCTTGCAGACTGGAATCTAGGCCGGACTCAGCCTGCCCCCTGAGCGTAGCGAATGCTTTGGGTATTAGTCCGACATGGTCGGGTTAAAACCCGTCCTGCATGCCATAATTGCTGGATTAGATCCCGCCCCATTGGATTGAATGTTGGCGGCCTGTATGTGGGCTGGTGGCGTCACTTCAGGCAGCTTGGTCAAATTTGTGTATATTTCCACTAAATGGCTGCGTTGCCGGGTGGATTCACGCTATAATTACAGGTTTGAAACAGTCTTTTGGTCAGCTCGCCAAAAGCAGTATCAACCATTAACAGTTTAGCCATCCTGCCAAACGATCAAAAATGAGGAGCGATTAATGTCCGTACTTGAGTATATGCACACCTTGGGGCAACAAGCCAGAGCGGCAGGTGCCGTATTGGCCCAGACCCCTACCGCTAGTAAAAATGCGGCATTGGTGGCCATGGCTGAAGCCATGGATGCAGCTCGACCGGAATTAATGGCTGCCAATGCCAGAGATTTGGAGGCCGCTTTAGCCAATGGTTTGGATGCCGCCATGCTGGATCGTTTACGCATTACCGATGCCGGTATTGATGCCATGATGCAAGGTTTGCGGCAGGTTGCTGAATTGGCCGATCCTGTAGGTGAAATTACCGATATGAACTATCGCCCATCGGGTATTCAGATTGGTAAGATGAGAGTGCCATTAGGGGTGATTGGTATTATCTACGAATCACGACCTAACGTGACGATAGATGCCGCCAGCTTATGTTTAAAGTCGGGTAATGCTGCCATCTTGCGGGGCGGTTCAGAAGCCACCCATTCCAATCAGGCCATTGCTGCTTGTGTTACTGCGGGCTTGCAAAAGGCGGGTCTGCCTGCCTATGCGGTACAGGTGGTTAGCACCACTGACCGGCAAGCTGTAGGCCATATGATTGCCATGCCTGAATATGTGGATGTGATCGTGCCAAGGGGCGGTAAAGGCTTGATTGAGCGTATCAGCAATGATGCCAAGGTGCCGGTCATTAAACATTTGGATGGCAACTGCCATGTTTATATAGATGATGCAGCGGACGTTAGCAAGGCCATTAATATCAGTATTAATGCTAAAACCCGGCGTTATGGCGTTTGTAATGCCATGGAAACCCTGTTGGTAGCTCAGTCACGGGCGGCTGAATTACTGCCGGAAATTGCCCAGCATTTGCAGGAATTTGAGGTCGAACTGCGGGTCTGTGATAAGGCTTATGCCCTTATCGCAGAGTCTGCTGGCGCTCGTGTAGTGATGGCTGATAAGGAAGATTGGTTTGCCGAATATCTGGCTCCCATATTGGCTGTGAAGGTGGTGGCGGATATGCATGAAGCGATTGCCCATATCAATCATTATGGCTCCCATCATACGGATGCCATTGTGACTGAAAACTACACCAAGGCACGTGCTTTTATGGCCGCTGTGGATTCCAGTTCAGTGATGGTGAACGCCAGTACCGCTTTTGCCGATGGTTTTGAATATGGTTTGGGTGCCGAAATTGGCATTTCCACTGATAAAATTCATGCCCGTGGCCCGGTTGGCTTACAAGGTTTAACATCGCAAAAGTATGTGGTGTTTGGTGATGGTCACACACGGTCATAGGTACCGTTTATGAGTATGGTAAAAGTCTGCTTTGGTGGCACTTTTGATCCAGTTCATGCGGGCCATATTGGCTCTGCTAAGGCTTTGGCAGAACTTCTGGCTGTGCCGGTCACCTTGCTGCCTAATGGTGTGCCAGCCCATCGGGATAGGCCTGATGCCAGTCCAGAGCAGCGCCTGGCGATGTTACGCATGGCCTGTGAGAATGAAGCACAGCTATTAGTGGATAGTCGGGAAATTGAGCGCACTGGCCCCAGCTATACCATCGACAGTGTGATGGCCATGCGGGCAGAAATGGCGTCTAGTGATGGGTTGATTTGGTGCCTTGGCGAGGATGCATTTGCCCAGTTACACACCTGGCATCGGTGGCGTGATTTATTGCAGTATACGCATTTATTGGTGCTGCAAAGACCCGCTAGTGACGGGCCTAAAGACACTGAGTTGCTGGATTTTTGGCAGCGCCATCGGGTCAGACAGGTGCGGCACTTGTTGGCCCGCCCAAGTGGCAGCATTGCCAGTATAGGGTTGCCGCAATATGCTGTATCGGCTACGACTATAAGGCAGTTGCTGGTGCAGGGAAAAACACCGCCGGAGCATATGTTACCGGCCAAGATAGCGCACTATATAGCGGCGCAAAATTTATATAAAGTGGAAGCAAATTAATTATGGCTATGTCCGTAGAAGCATTATTAGACCTGGTAACCGAAGCTCTTGATGATATGAAGGGCAAGGATATTGTCCAGTTGGATGTACGTGGTTTGTCCAGCGTCACCGACTATATGGTGATTGCCACTGGTACGTCTAATAGGCATGTAAAATCCTTGGCAGAAGAAGTGTCCTTTAAGGCCAAGCAGGCTGGTTATGCACCATTGGGCGTGGAGGGTGAAATGAACAGTGATTGGGTATTGGCTGATCTGGGTGATGTGATTGTACATGTTATGCAAGCTGAGGCGCGTGAGTTTTATGACTTGGAACGTTTGTGGAACCCTGCCTTGCAGGATAATGCTCCGGCTACCTTGATGGTTGAAGACTAGCTCCGGTTTGCTATGAAGATCAAACTATTGGCAGTGGGTAACAAGATGCCCCCCTGGGTTACGGCAGGCTATCAGGAGTATGCCAAGCGTCTGCCTGCGTATATGCAGTTGCAGTTACAGGAGTTGCCTTTGGGCTTTCGTGGTGCCAGTGCTGATCCTGCCAAGGCCATACACAAAGAAGGGGAGTCTATGCTGGCCGCCATTGGTCA
Source organism: Gammaproteobacteria bacterium (assembly GCA_030748435.1). Classification (GTDB taxonomy): domain Bacteria; phylum Pseudomonadota; class Gammaproteobacteria; order Pseudomonadales; family Balneatricaceae; genus Njordibacter. The sequence goes on from JASMLZ010000096.1 coordinate 31,083, forward strand.
GGATGAGCGGGTTGTTGCCCTGGATGTTAAAGGTAAGCCCTGGAGTACTGAACAGTTAGCCCAACAATGTGCTGACTGGCAAATGGATGGGCGTAATGTCAGTTTGCTGGTTGGCGGGCCAAATGGTCTGGCCCCGGAATGTTTGCAGCGGGCTGACCAAAAATGGTCCCTGTCTCCTCTTACCTTGCCGCATCCTCTGGTGCGTGTGTTGTTGGCCGAACAACTATATCGTGCCTGGTCCATTCTTAATCACCACCCTTATCATAAATAGGCCAACCCGTGTCCTGGTCTAATATGAACGCCAAGCAACATGAGAATGAACGTTTTCAAATGCGTTTGTGGCTTGCTGTAGGTGTCATGTTATTGGTATTTGGTGTGTTGATAAGCCGTTTGGTTTATTTGCAGGTGATTGAACACGAACATTTTATGACCGTAGCTGAGGATAATCGTCATCAACTACAGCCTATCGCTCCTACCAGAGGGCTGATTTATGATACCCAGGGCCGTTTGCTGGCGGGTAATCGAGCTACTCATAGTGTTACTTTGGTACCAGAACAGTTGGCAGGGGGGGTTAGTGGTGTACCTGCGGTTATTGCCCAGTTACAGCAAATTATTACCATTGATGCTTATGATATCAAGCGCTTTAACCGCCGTTTGCGGCAGGCGCGCAAACCCTATAGTTCTATACCCCTGCGTTATCGCCTGAATGAACAGGAGATCGCCAGAATTACCGTTAACCAGCATTTTTTGCAGGGGGTGCGGGTGGAAGCAGAGTTAGTGCGCTATTATCCATTTGATCAGGGTTTTGTGCATGCTCTGGGTTATGTGGGGCGCATCAATGACCGGGAAATGGCGAGTCTGGATGCAGTAAATTACAGTGATACCCACCAGGTGGGCAAGCTGGGTGTAGAAAAATACTATGAATCTGAGTTGCATGGTCAAGTAGGGTATCAGACCGTTGAAACCAATGCCCGGGGGCGCGTGTTGCGGGTATTGGAGCGTGCAGAACCTGTGCCGGGCAGTGATATTACCTTACATCTGGATGCTGAGTTACAACAAAAAGCGGCCCAACTACTGGCTGGCAAACGCGGTTCTATTGTGGCTATTGACCCCAGCACAGGCGGTGTCCTGGCACTGGTTAGTGCGCCAACTTATGGGGCCAATCAATTTGTCACCGGTATTAGCAGTAAAAACTATAGCAAACTCAGGGACTCAGATGAGTTGCCCTTGTTTAATCGTGCTTTGCGTGGGCGTTATCCGCCGGCTTCGACGGTCAAGCCTGTTATTGCCTTGGCTGGTATCGATACGGGTTTGATTAAGCGTGACTATTCGATTCTGGATCCTGGCTATTATCAGTTGACTGAAGGTGGGCGCCTATACCGGGACTGGAAAGAAGGTGGTCATGGCAAGGTTAATTTACATAAATCCATTGTCGAATCAGTGGATACCTACTATTACGATATTGGCCATCAGATGGGCAATGAACCGATGACCAGTTATCTAGCCAAATTTGGTTTAGGTCAGGTGACTATTGCTGACCAGCCAGAAGCCCTGGGTGCAGTGCTACCTACCAAGAGTTGGAAGCGGGCAGTGCGCAATGCCTCCTGGTTTCCCGGTGATTCGTTGAACTTGAGCATTGGGCAGGGTTTTCTGTCAGCTACGCCATTGCAATTGGCTACCATGACCATGGTGATGGCTAACAAGGGCCAGTGGCATCAGGTGCGTATGATCAAGAGCATTGATGGTAAAGAGGTCAGTGCCATTAAACAGCTCAATCGCACCAGCCCTATTACCCCTGAGGATATTAATCTAGGCCGCAATAGTGATTGGGATCGTGTGCATAAAGCCATGATTGGCGTGATGCATGGGCGCACAGGTACGGCCAGACGCAGTGGTGCCAATAGTACCTATAAGATAGCTGGTAAAACGGGTACTGCTCAGGTAACGGGTATCAAACAGGATGAAGAATATGATGCCGAGAAGGTCGCTGAACGCCTGCGCGACCATGGTCTATTTGTAGGCTGGGCGCCGGCAGAAAAACCAGCCATTGTAGTAGCGGTGGTGGTGGAAAATGGGGGAGGTGGTAGTTCGGCTGCAGCACCTTTAGCCAGACGGCTGTTTGATGCCTATTTATTGGAACAAGATGATGGCTGATTTTCAACGGTTTGTGCCAGATGCCAGTAGCTTCCTGCGCCGAGGCCCCAGTATTTTGGCCCGCAGTCGCATCGATTTATGGCTGCTGTTACCTGTGCTAGGCATTATGGGCTTGGGGCTGGTCGTCCTCTATTCAGGTGCCGGGGCTAGTCAGGAAGCTGTTGACAGACAAGTGTTACGCTATGCCATTGCTACCCTTGGCATGTTGGTAATGGCACAGATCAACCTGCGCGAAGTAGAACGCTTTGTGCCGGTATTTTATCTTTTGGGCGTGTTGTTGCTGGTAGCGGTATTATTGTTTGGCGTTGGCGCCAAAGGGGCACAGCGCTGGTTGCAGATATTTGGTTTGCCTCGCTTTCAGCCCTCGGAGCTGCTAAAACTGGCCGTACCCCTGACCGTAGCCTGGTATCTGTCTGGTCGCGCTAGCCCGCCCAGTTTTGGCAATACTCTGGTAGCGTTTATTATAGTAGCCTTACCCGTGGTGTTAATCGCCAAACAACCTGATCTGGGAACGGCCATATTGATTGGTGCTTCAGGCATATTTGTCATCTTCTTTGGGGGGTTGCTGTGGCGCTATGTGGTTCTGGCTATGCTTGTGGGTGCGGCCGGTTTGCCCGTTTTGTGGACCTTTATGCATGCCTATCAGAAACAGCGGGTAATGACGTTTTTAGACCCGGAAAGTGACCCCTTAGGTGCGGGTTGGAATATTATTCAATCCAAGATCGCTATAGGTTCGGGTGGTGTGAGTGGCAAAGGCTGGTTGCAAGGCACCCAGTCCCATTTAGACTTTTTACCGGAGACACATACGGATTTTATTATCGCTGTGCTGGCTGAAGAGTTTGGTTTGCTCGGTGTGCTTTTGTTACTGTTCTTATATAGTTTTATTTTGCTGCGTGGGTTAATTATTGCCGGCAAAGCTCGAGACTCTTTTAGTCGTATGCTGGCTGCTGGTTTGACCCTCACCTTCTTTGTCTATCTAGTGGTCAATATCGGTATGGTCAGTGGTTTATTGCCGGTGGTGGGGGTGCCTTTGCCTTTAGTAAGCTACGGTGGTACCTCGGCCGTAACCCTGATGCTGAGCATTGGTATGCTGATGTCCATAAGAGCACAACGCACATCCAAACGTTTGCGCAAGGTACGATAAATACTTGGGCAGGTCTTGTGTGCCATGCATTTATGCCGTCAATGGGCATGTGGTCAATAGGCATACGGTCAATAGACATACGGTCAATAGACAAGCTGCCTTGAGCCCGTTTGCCAAGCCGGCATACACTGCCTAAATATAAATCTTGGGCAAGCGCTGTCCGACACGGGTAATTAGCTCATAGCCGATAGTGCCAATATGTCGCGCTACTTCGTTGGCGCTAAGATCTGCACCCCAAAAACACACAGGGCTACCGACATCGACACCTGCAATATCCGTGACATCGACTGTCACCATGTCCATAGAAACTCGACCAATCAGAGTCGCACGTTGACCATTAATGATTAATGGCGTGCCAGTGCCGGCATGACGCGGATAACCATCACCATAACCCATGGCAACAGTGGCTACTAGCGAATCCCGTTGTGCGGTCCAGGCCTGGCCGTAACCCACAGCTGCGCCGGTGGGAATTTGGCGCAGGGAAATAACCGCGGAGTGCAAAGACATTACCGGTGTTAAACCCTGATTACTACTATGTTCACCATCTAAAGGGGTATTGCCATACAGCATAAAGCCAGCGCGGTTCCATGTGCCGTGGGCTTCTGGCCAAGCCATAATGGCAGCCGAATTAGCCAGGCTAAAGGGCATATCCGAGCTGGGCAGGTTGGCATGGAAGCACTGAATCTGCTGCTGGGTAAAGTTGTTATTCAGTTCATCGGCACAAGCAAAGTGACTGGCCATTAACATCCCGGGTGCCACATTGGGGCTGTTTTGCAGCTTGGCCATCAGCTCGGGTAAGCGAAAGGGTGCCAACCCCAAACGGTGCATACCTGTGTCTATTTTTACCCATACAGACACAGGTTTTGGTAACTTGGCGTTGACAATGGCATCCACTTGCCAAGGATCTTCAACCATTAACCAAAAGTTATTTTCACCGGCAGTAATTACTTCGTCATCAGTAAAAGCACCTTCCAATAATAGAATTGGCTTACTGATGCCCGCTTGGCGGAGCTGCAACGCTTCCTCGATGCAGGCTACGCCAAAAGCTGGCGCATAGGCATCAAGGGCGCGGGCACAGGCCACGGCACCATGGCCATAGGCGTCAGCTTTGATGATGGCCATGGTGTTCGATTGTGGAGCTAATTGACAGGCCCATTGATAGTTACTTATCAGAGCCGGCAGGTCTACCTGTAAATGACTGGGGCGTGCCATAAAAGAACCTTAATAATCGTATTTGCCAGCGCTGTATAATTTAGCCGCCTGCTCCCAGACTGGGCCAGGCCGACCATCACCAACGGGTTGGCCATCCAACTCAATAACCGGGGCAATTTCCTTGCTGGAACTGGAAATCCAGATTTCGTCAGCCTGGCGCACTTCATCCATAGTGACTACTCGCTCTTCTACCGCAATAGAGCCGTCTTGGCGTAGCACACCCAAGGCGATCAAACGGGTGATGCCGGGTAGGATTTGGTCATCTAGTGGGGGGGTGATGACGGTACCATCTTTAACGATATAGGCATTACAGGCCCCGCATTCAGTGAGTTCATTAGCCGCGTTATACAATAATACTTCACCATTCCCCTGAGCATAGCCAGCCTGATAGTGCATCACATTACCCAGTAGCGAAATGGACTTGATATGACAGCGCTGCCAACGCTTGTCCTGCATACTGGCGACTTTATAACCTTGCACCAGATCACGCTCGGGAATAGGCGCTGGTGGGATTTCTGTAGGCATGGCAAATACCGTTGGCGCAACATTCTGCGGGTAGGGGTGGTGACGTTTGTTGTCAGCGCCACGAGTAACGTGCAGATAAATACCCAACTGTGGTGCCGGGTTACGTTCAATTAGCTCTTCACAAACTTGGCGCCACTCTTTATGGCCCCAATTAAGGCCAATTTCCAGAGCCGCTAAACCATCAATCATGCGGTCAATATGAGGACCAAAGCCCACCATTTTTCCAGCATAGGAAGGGATGACTTCGTAGATGCCATCACCAAACAGGAAGCCACGATCCAAAGGTGAGATGCGGGCTTCTTCCAGCGGCATATAAGCGCCGTTCAAGTATGCAATTGTCATGTTAATAGTGCTCATCTTTAATGGAGGCGGCGCCTCCGGGGTTAAATGGTGATTGAATCAACTGGCTGGCACTGTCGGCCAGTAGTTGCGGTAGTATACGATCTTCATCCTGACGCCAGCCGCTGCAAAAGTGTAGCAAAGGTGCTTCCGGATGCACACAGAGTTTTTGTAAGCGCCCAGCGTTGATAGCTGGTTGTACCAAGGGGTCAGTTAACAGGGCAACCCCAGCACCCTGTTCTGCCATGGCCAGCAAGCCGGCGACAGAATTACTGGTGTGCAGTTTTGGCATATCTGGTTGATCTTTAAACAGTTGTTGCAGGTGTCGTCCCGGCCCCGTATGAATGGGGAAACTGAGGATTGGCAGCAAGGCCAAATCATGAATGGAGGTGACAGCATGCTGGGCAGCAAATTCAGGTGTAGCCACCCATGATTGTGGGTAGGCACATAAGGGCTGGGTGTTAATGGACCCTTGATCACTATAAACCATAAAGGCCAAATCCAGCCGGTGTTCCTGCAGCTCTTTGTAGAGCGCTTGGCTAAGGTCAATGGTTAGCTCGAACTGGATCATTGGGTGCTGTTCGCGCCACACCTTCAACAGATCAGTAAGCCACAAATGGGCAACAGTATCAGCAATACCAATGCGGAATATACCTTCTTCTGGTGCCTTGTTGTTGAGTTGTGATTTCATCTCATTAGTGATGGCCACCAGACGTTCGGCGTAAGGTAACAACTGCATACCACGGGTGGTCAACTGGGTGCCACTTTGGTCACGCTTAAACAACCTGACACCCAATTCTTCTTCCAAGGTAGCAATGCGTGCCGAAATAGCTGGCTGTGAGGTATGCAACTGGGTAGCGGCGGCATGGAAGCTGCCCAGTGTAGCTACTTTAATAAAGCTGTTAAGGTTGCGGATACGCATGTTTGCACTCCGTTTCAGTTTAGTCAGTGAAGCCGATAGCTTGGCGAATCTCGGCTATCACCGCCATACCTTCTGTTGGTGTCAGGCCATCTTCGGTCAGTTCATTGATGCGGGTTACACCATCAACACTGCCCCGTTTCGATAGATAGTCCAGAATAGCCACAGGGTCAATACGAGCTAACAGATCTTCATTATGCCATAGGCTTAAAAAGGCGATAAGGCCATATGCGCCCCAGTTCGACACATCTGCTACCAATAGCTCATCACAACTGGTGACAGCGGGTACGATATTCAGGTCCTGCAGTGCCGTGCTTACCTTCCCCATACCTATTTCATTACCCCCGTCACCAATGGCCACAGTTGGGCATTGGGCTTGCTTTATAAAGGTATCAAAGCAGGCTGTGCGGGCGCTGATACTTTCACCGCGCATATTGTAATAGCCACCGTCAGCGGCCTGACCCGGGCGCTCGATAGCCACTATGGCGTCGGGTGCATAGTGAGCTAATGCCTGCTCGGCCTCGGCTTCACGTTGATTGTGCTGCCCCACCTTGATCTCATGGGTACGATATTTGCCGCTAATTGCATCAACGATGGGCTGGCCACAGACAATAACCGGCTTGGCACCCAGATATGCCAGTGTCTCATACAGTGCAATAGCACCCACCGGGCCATCCGTTTCAAAGGTGTCAACCACAGGAAAGCCGGTACCAATAAGAATATATCCAGTCTTGTCTCTAAGCAACTCGGCCGCGCGCAGGCAATAGCCGGGTTCAAGTGCTGGCTGCACCTGTTGCATACCGCGTAAGTTGCGTGCCACGAGAATATCTTCGATATGTTGGCTCAGTTGTAGTAAATCGGATGTCATAAGCTTACTCATCAATAGCATGTAACGGTGTGTTGTGAAAACGATAAGCGGCCAAAGCATTTAAGTTGTGGGCGTCATGTATATCCACGGGGGTAAAGGTCACCGTATCACCGGGCCGAAGTTGTGCCAAACGGGCTGTATCCTGGCCCATGACCGAACCTATTTTAGGGTAGCCTCCAATCGTCTGGCGGTCATTAAGCAACACGATAGGCTGTCCGTCAGCCGGAATTTGGATAGCACCATGGCAAATACCCTCAGATAACATCTGCTGGGTGCCGCAGGCCACATTGGCACCTTCCAGACGCATACCCATGCGATCAGCGCGATCAGTCATGGTGTAGGTGCTGGTAAAGAAGCGTCGTTGGGTTGATGGGTTAAATAAAGCTTGTTGATAACCCAATACCACATGCAGATCGGCATGGCTGCCATACTGGGGCTGGTGATCTTGTTCTAGTGTATAGCGTTGTAGGGATGGGGTTGCGTTACAGGCCAACAGATCATTATCAGTTAATTTGGCGCCATTACTCAGGCCGCCAATTTTTTCCCGCACCACGGTACTACGGCTGCCAAAACTGTGTGGGGTTTGCCAGCCACCGGCGACAGCGACGTAAGCACGCGTACCCTGTTGGGCAAAGCCAAGGCTTATTTTGCTGCCCGCGGTTACCCTGTGACTGGTCCATAGTGGCTGTGCTACACCGTCGATTTGCAAGGGCATATCGGCGCCGGTAATGGCAATATAGGTGTCCACTTGGGCCTGTAATTGCAGACCGCCAAAACTCACTTCTATGGCACAGGCATTGGCATCATTACCCAACAGGCGATTAGCCCAGGCAAAGGCTTGCTGATCCAGAGGGCCACCATTGGTAAGGCCAATATGGTGGGCACCAAAGCGGCCTGCATCTTGCAGCAAGCTTAACAGGCCGGGCTGGGCTACGAGCATACTCATGCGATCGGTTCCAGTAACAGTTGTTCATCGCCACCCTGCTGTAAAAACTCGGCGCGGGTGATGGGTTCAAACTTGATCTGGTCCCCGACACTGACCGGCATAGGTGGATCCTGATCTGGATTAAACATAGGCGTAGGGCACAAGCCTATTAAATTCCAGCCGCCCGGAGACTGGCTTGGGTAAACGGCTGTTTGGCGGTCGGCGATAGCCACCGCACCTTTCGGTACTTTCAAGCGGGGCGTGGCAATACGTGGTGCGGCTAGGCGCTGATCGACTTCGCCTAAATAAGCAAAGCCCGGGGCAAAGCCAATGGCATAAACCTGATAAGCCATACTGTGATGCAGGGCAATAGTATCAGCCACAGTCAAGTTGGCAGCCTGGGCCAATAAAGGTAAGTCAGGGCCAGATTCCTGACTATAGTACACGGGTAGATAAATTAGCTTGCCAGTGCTGGTAGCTTCGTCCTGCACTTGCGTCAGAGCTTGAGCGATAAGCCCCTTTACTTCGTAGTGGTCGGTTAAGTGGGCTTGATAAATAACCAGCAAAGAGGCATAGGAAGGCACCATATCGACCAACAAAGGCCCCATGGATTGGCGCAGGCAGGCTGCACAGGCACTAATTTGTGCCGAGGTATGGGCAGCAATATGATCATTAAAATAAATGATAAAGCTGTTTTCGCTGGCGACTTCTATGCGCATCCTGCTAGTTGGCATGATCAAGCAGCGCCCGGATTTCGTGAATAGCGGCAATACCGGCATCGTTGTCACCGTGTACACACAGGCTGTCCACTTGTAAGTTGAGGACTTTGCCATGGGCACTGGTGATGGTGCCATGGGTTATCAATTGCTGAACTTGGGCCAACATCTGGTCATGCTCGTGCACAGCCCCTGGCTTAGTGCGCGCCATAAGACGGCCATCATCTTCATAGGCGCGATCAGCGAAGGCTTCAAAATATAGCTTCAGCCCCAAAGCATCTGCTGCCGCTTGATGTTCGGGCCAGGCTGCTGTGGCTTGCAGCATCAGGCGAACAGGCCGGTGATAAGTAGCGACAGCCTGCATTACACTGGCACGTATGTCTCCATTGGCCATCATATCGTTATATAGAGCGCCATGAGGTTTGACGTAGGCCAATTGCAGGCCTTGTGCTTGCGCCATACCGTCAAGGGCGGCCACCTGATAATGCAGCAAGGCTTGCAGTTCCGCGTCTGTGCAGTTGATGGAACGGCGACCAAAGCCTACCAAGTCCGGGTAGGCAGGATGGGCACCAACCATCACCCCATGCTGCTTGGCCAGAGTCAGAGTCTTGGCCATCACCAGTGGGTCGCCCGCATGAAAACCACAAGCTATATTGGCTTGGTCAATATGGGCCATAGCGGCGGCATCTTGACCCATAGTCCATGAGCCGTAGCTTTCACCGAGATCGCAGTTTAATAACATAAGTCAATTCCTTACATAATAGCCAGACTGCTATTTAACTTATCTGTAACCAGCATACAGCCGGGTGCATGGGTGATGCATAAGGGTGGCCTGGCTTGCTCAACAGCCACTTGCGGGGTGACTCCACAGGCCCAAAATACGGGTACTTCTTCGTCTTTGATAGTCACCGCATCACCAAAATCAGGGCTGGCAAGGTCGCTAATACCGATTTGCTCAGGGTCACCAAAATGTACAGGTGCTCCGTGTACTGATGGAAAGCGGCTACAGATCTGGATAGCGCGAATAGCAGCGGCAGGCTTAAATGGTCGCATACTCACCACCATATTGCCCTGAAATGGCCCGGCTTCCTGACAAGGGATATTGGTGCGGTACATGGGGACATTCACCCCTTGGCTGATATTACGTACCTCTAAACCATCAGCCAGCAGTGGCTCTTCAAAAGAGAAGGAACAACCCAGCACAAAGGCCACCAGATCATCACGCCAATGGGTTTTAATATCGGTAACCTGATCGATAGCCACACCTTGCTCAAAGACACGATATTGTGGAATATCTGTACGAATATCAAGATCTGCGCCCAAGCTGGAGAGGGCATAATCACCGGGTACTCTGGACATGCCAACAATAGGGCAGGGTTTAGGGTTGAGCTGGCAGAATTTGAGAAAGTCGTTAGCCCAGTCGGCAGGTAAAATGCACAGGTTGCCTTGTACAAAACCGGGGCAGAGGCCAGAAGTATTGGTGGTCATGTCACCACGGCGAATAGTGTGGCGTAAATCGACAGGTGTTTGCGTATGGCTCATAGTCAGTTTCTATCTTTCTCTACCTTGCTGTTGCAGGTTGGGCAAGGTTCTGTAGAAGCAGAACCTTGTTCAGCGCAAGATACATAATTGGTGGCGTTTGCTGCGCCACATTTAGTGCCGGTTATATGGCAAGTACAGTGTCTGGGATTGGTGGCTATTCTGCCTCCCAAAACAGAGGCTGTCTAATCAATTGTTATATGAATAACTGATAACAATAACATATCAACTGATAAATGCCAGCATGTGTATAACTGCCAAAGCGGCTACAAAAGTCGTAAATATCACATAATTGATTGAAAAATTTTGTCTTAGGAACTTTCCTGTAAACTTGATAATCAAACTCAAACAGCGGCTTTTTGGCTACTTTTTCAGCAGATTTGCAGGGTCCAGTTTATAATGACTGTATAAGTACTTTAGTAAGCTGGCCTTTACCGCCATAATGGCATACGACAAACTATAAAATTGTGCGCTGGTGACGGCAATAATGTTACCTTGGTTGCTCAACAACAGGATGGTTGGAGTGATAAATGATGTGGACTAAAAAAATTTGCCCACCGGTCTTATTAGCAGGTTGGTTATCAGTCTGCTTGTCTATTGGTCAGGCGCAGGCAGGGTTTGCCCACCGGCCAGAGGTGAAAGCCTGGTTAGCCACTCAGGATGAATTGGGCTTTAGTCAGCAACAGGTGGTGGCCATGTTACAGGCGGCACAACGCCAGCCCAGAGTACTGCCCACCCTTGCCAAGGCGCCAGAGCGCACCTGGGTATGGTCTGATTACCGCCAGCGCCTGTTATCTGCACAGCGTATCAAAGCAGGCCGCAAGTTTATGCGCAAACATGCTGAACTGTTAAGCAAAATTGAGGCGCATTATGGTGTGCCAGCTGAATATATAGCGGCTATAGCTGGTGTGGAAACCAATTATGGCAGGACCATGGGGCGTTACCCCACTCTGGGTACCTTGGCCACATTGGCGTTTGAACATCCCCGCAGGCAAACTTTTTTTCGTAAAGAATTGGCTCAGTTCTTGCGCCTAAGCTATCAGCACCAATTGGATCCTTTAGCCATTAAGGGTTCACCGGCCGGGGCTATAGGCATGGGGCAATTTATGCCATCCAGCTATCAAGCCTATGCGGTAGATGGCGATGGTGATGGGCAGGTAGACTTGTTGACTAATACCACTGATAGTCTGACCAGTATAGCCAATTATTTGCGCCGTCATGGCTGGCAAGCAGGTGTGCCGATTATGCTGCCGGTAACGATTAGTGCACAAAGCCTGCCGGAGATCAGTAAAAAACCTGGCCGAGGGGGTGTTGACCTGCATACATGGCACCATCTTGGTGTGCGCTGGCATGGTCAGCCAGTGCCTCAGTCGTCAATGGATGATATTAAATACCGTTTGTATGCTTTTACTACCCATGCCGATCCGGAATATCTATTGGCAACGGGTAACTTTTATGTCATAACCCGATATAATCATTCCCTTTGGTATGCGCGTTTAGTAGCTGAGTTAGCGCAGTCTTTAGGGCAACAATAAATAGATGTGGAATGCACAGTGCAGAGTAAAACAATCAACCTAAGTGGCAAGTTTGTGGTGCTGGTAGTGCTGGCCAGTTGGCTGGCTGCTTGCAGTTCTGGCCCAGCCTTGACACCGTCTGGTAATAAAAAAAGTGCCGGTACCCGCTACAGCATTAAGCAGGATCACGGGCCTGCTCAGCATATGGATATGTCGGCGGCGGCTGATGCTGTGCCAAGAGTTGAGCCACATAGCCGGGGCGGCAATAAATCGACCTACGAAGTGTGGGGTAAAAAATATAATGTGATGTCATCCAGTAAAGGCTTTACCCAACGCGGTTTGGCATCCTGGTATGGCCAAAAATTTCATGGACACCTGACCTCTAATGGTGAAACCTACGATATGTATGCCATGAGCGCTGCCCATAAAAACCTGCCGTTACCAACTTATGCCCGAGTAACCAATCTGGAAAATGGCAAGTTGGTGATCGTCAGAGTCAATGACCGGGGGCCCTTTCACGGTGATAGAGTCATTGATTTGTCCTATGCGGCAGCCAGTAAGCTGGGTTACCACAAAAAGGGTGTGGCGCGTGTATTGATAGAAGCTATTGATGCCAGTACCTGGACTATGGCTGGTGAACAGGCCTTGCGCCGTCAGCGGCAACAGGGTGTGGCGCAGACGCTTGTAGCCGCCAGTACGCAGCCCAAGGCAACTCCTGAGGTAAAGCCTGCCAGCAGCAAGATGACTCAACAGAGTCGGCGTTTGCCGGGTTTTTATGTTCAGATTGCTGCCTTGTCAAAGGCCACTGCTGCCATCGATCTTGGTGAGCAATTAAAAGGCCAGTTGCGGCGTGCGGATGTACTGGTAGAGCAAGCCACTGGTGGCCAACTTTACCGAGTGATTATTGGTCCTATAGGGGATCGCAAAAGTGCGGAGATATTGGCTCAAACAGTAGGCGATTTTGGCTTTGCCAATCCCTTACTGTTATTACCCTGAGCGCCTTTTACAAGCGGCTTCTATAGACGGCATAAACGCGGGTCAGGTGAACGTTTATGCATGGTAAATGAGCCCTGGCGCAGGTTGTTAATGCCAGCATTGGGCAAAATAACTATCGGGCGCAGCTTTCAGCCTGATTGAACGCTTATGGTTGTGCTATAATCGCCCGCCATAATTAAGACACTAAATGATGTGGAGTTTAAAAACATGAGAATGCCAATGCGAGGCCTTGCAGTACTCTTGTTAACTATGATGGCGAATCTGGCATGGGCAGCAGCGCTGGTGCCTCAGGCACCCAAATTGGCTGCTAGTGCTTATCTGTTAATGGATGCCGATTCGGGACATATCATTGTTGAGCATGGTGCTGATGAGGTATTGCCTCCAGCCAGCCTCACCAAAATGATGACTGCCTATATACTGGCCTATGAAGTGGCAGAGGGCAATGTCTCTCTGGCCGATGAGGTGCGCATTAGTGAAAAGGCCTGGCGCACAGAAGGCTCACGCATGTTTGTGCAAGAAGGCAAGTATGTGCTGTTGGAAGATCTGATGCGTGGCATTGTTATCCAGTCTGGTAATGACGCCAGTGTGGCAGTGGCAGAGCATGTGGCAGGCAGTGAAGAAGCATTTGCTGATTTGATGAACCAGCATGCCGATCGGCTGGGTATGACCCACACGCGGTTTTATAATTCCACTGGTTTGCCCGCTGAAGGCCATTTGACCTCGGCTCGTGATCTGGCCCTGTTGGCTCGTGCCATTATCAATGATTACCCAGAACACTACTCTGTGTATGCAGAGAGAGAATTTACCTTCAACAAAATACGTCAGCCTAACCGCAATAAATTACTCTGGCGTGACAGCACCGTAGATGGGTTAAAAACCGGGCATACCCAAGCTGCAGGCTATTGTCTGGTCGCTTCGGCCAAGAAGGATGGGCAACGCTTGATTTCTGTTGTATTAGGTGCAAAAAGCACCGAATCTAGGGCTCAGGAAAGTCAAAAGCTGCTGACTTATGGCATGCGCTTCTTTGAATCACATACATTATATGATGCAGGTGATAGCCTGCAACGAGTGCGTGTGTGGGGTGGTGAAACAGACTACCTTAATCTGGTAGTGGCAGAGGATATGATGGTAACTGTACCACGTGGTCAGGCCAAGCATCTGCAGGCCAATATTGAAATCAATCCGGAAATCGGCGCGCCTGTGGCCCAGGATCAGGAATTGGGTAGCCTGCATATTATGCTGGATGGTGAATTGGTGGCTGAACAGCCCCTGTTAGCTGAACAAGCTATAGCCGATGGTGGGTTTATCAAGAGCATGACCGACGGTGTGGCCAAATTCCTGCAAGGAGTGCTGGATTAATGGCCATCAGCCGAACACCCGCCGACGAGGTAAAGATCGAGTTTCCTTGTGATAATTACTCGCTGCGCATTGTGGGGCGTAAAACAGATGACTATAGCGCATGGGTAATTGCTTGCGTCAAAGGTCTGGCGCCTGATTTACAAGCTGAAAAGGTAGAGGTTATTGATAGCCGTAATGGCAGTTTTCAATCGGTGCGCCTGACTATTTGTGCCCAGAGTGAGGCCCATCTGAAGACTATCCATAACGCACTGATGGCTAGTGGCAAGGTACAGATGGTAATTTAATTATGACGGCTACACTGCATGTGCGGCATTTGGGCCTGCAGCCGTATCAGCCCAGCCTGCAAGCTATGCAGGATTTCACCGATAGGCGCGATGCTCGGACTGTGGATGAAATTTGGCTGTTGCAACATGAGCCGGTATTTACTCAGGGTCAGGCAGGTAAAGACGAACACCTGTTGCAGCAAACGCTAGTGCCAGTGGTAAAAACTGATCGTGGTGGTCAGGTCACTTATCATGGTCCCGGGCAGTTAGTAGCTTACCTGCTACTGGATCTTAGACGTCTGGGTTTAGGTGTCAGACAACTGGTAACAGTCATGGAAGAGGCCTTAATAGCTACTCTGGCTGACTGGCAGGTGTCTGCCTATGCCAAGTCTGATGCGCCAGGCGTGTATGTCGATGAGGCCAAAATAGCTTCTTTGGGGCTGCGCGTGCGCAAGGGTTGCAGCTTTCATGGTTTGGCACTGAACGTCGCCATGGACCTGACGCCTTTTTTAAGTATTAATCCCTGTGGTTATGCGGGTTTGAATATGGTGCAGTTAGCAGACTTGGCGGCGCAGCCAAATATGCAACAAGTGGCGGAGCAACTGGTCACTCACCTGACGCAAAAACTGGGCTATAGCAAGGTTCAAACCAGCACTCAATCTGGCCCTAATGACCATCAGGATAAGTAAGTGAGGGCTTTGCACGAGCCGGTATTTTGTTATGTGACAAGGCAAAAACGCACGCAAAGAGGGAGTTTATATATGATAAATGACCGATTGAGTACGTTTTTAACGCCGTCACAGGACAAAATAACTATCGTGCAAAGGTCTCT
>JASMLZ010000097.1 GCA_030748435.1 Gammaproteobacteria bacterium
CTGGAAGTGCATACGCACCGGGTTGGGCGCACTGGCCGGGCAGGTGCCAAAGGGCTGGCATCTAGTCTTTATAACCAGCAAGAAGAATATAAACTGGGTCTTTTAGAAGACTATCTGGGCTACCCCTTGCCAAAGGCTGAACTACCCCCCAAATCCTTGTTACGACAGTCTCCTCCCACACCCGCCATGATCACCCTACAAATTGGTGGCGGCAAAAAGCAGAAACTCCGGCCCGGTGATATTGTTGGTGCCCTTACTGGGGCAGACGGCATACCTGGTGATCAAATAGGCAAAATACAGGTAGGTGAACACTGGGCCTATGTCGCCGTAGCCCATGCCTTTGGCAAGCAAGCCTTGCATAAATTATCACAAGGTAAGCTCAAAGGGCGCAGCTTTAAGGTGCGCTGGCTTAATTAGTAAGTTGCCAATACTCGCACAAGAATAATGGCTGCTGGCGGTGATTGAGCCATCAACACCAGTTGCCCGAGACTTGTATCTGCATAGCTGAAAAGGGTAATCTGTCGGCGTAGCAGTTTTTGTTCTAACCAGGCAAAAACCCTTGAGGATCATTATTCAGGTAGCAACGATATGTCTCAACCACCACTGCCAGAGGATAAACCACACCAAGCCAAGCAACTTGGCAATACAATTGACAAGCTATTGCAGCACCGCTTCGCCCGCATAAATGCATCTGCTTGGTCTGCTCTGTGGGCGCATTTTCTTAATGGTATCGCCTTCGGTCTAGGCTCGGTATTGGGAGCAACCATTGTCGTGTATATATTGGTAATAGCCCTGTCACAGCTTGAGTTTATTCCCATTATTGGCGACTGGGCCAGCCAGATAATCACTGAAATTAACAGCGCCAAAGCCGATGTTAGCCGTTAGGCATCACTGACCATAAATAGCGCAAAATATCTGGCGCAAAGCCCACTACTGGTTTACCATGCTGGCTTATATTACCAAGCCAAATAAAGCCTGATATTAGGCAGGATTTATGCTGGCATATGCACTGAATTATAGGGAGCTTTATGCAAAACATTACACTTCTGGATGGTGGTCTGGGTCAGGAAATTAATAAGCGCTCAAGTCAGGAAAGGTCACATCCACTGTGGTCGGTTAAAGTGATGCACAATGAGCCTGATATTGTGGTCAGGGCGCACGCAGACTTTATCAATGCCGGCGCCAGAGTTCTCACCCTTAACAATTATACAGCCACCCCAACCAGAATGGGCCGCTACGGAATGGGCGAGCATTTTCATGCCACCCACAAGCTGGCCATAGAGTTACTAAACAAAGCTATTGCCAATACTAGCGTTGCCAGAGCGGATATCAGTATTGCCGGCTGCCTGCCCCCCATCGCTGCCAGCTATGTTGCCAGCGAAGCACTTGGTTACCAGCAATCATTAGATGAATACTCGAAATTGATAGAAGCACAACAGGACGGAGTGGATCTGTTTTTGGTCGAAACCATCTCTAATATCGAAGAAGCCGAAGCAGCAATTGACGCTTTGCAGGCGTATGGCAAAAAAACGCATATTGGCTTTACTCTGGCTGATGATCAGGTCGCCACCTTGCGTTCCGGCGAGCCTCTGGCAGAGGCTTTAGCCATGCTCACTGATAAACAGGTGAATGCCGTATTGATAAACTGTTCATTCCCAGAAGTGGTGACCAAAGCCCTGCCACAATTAGCTGCCTCAAAGTTAACATTTGGCGCCTACGCCAATGGCTTTACCTCCATCGACAAGTTGGCACCTGGCTCAACCGTGGATGTGCTAAAAGCGCGGGTGGACCTATCTCCAGAAGTTTATGCTCAACACGCCAAAAACTGGATCGCAGGCGGTGCCTCTATTGTCGGCGGATGCTGCGAAATCAGCCCCCAGCACATTAGTCACTTGTACCAAATACTGACAGCGGAAGGTTATACCATAACCAAGCTGGAATAATGCTTGCCAGCTAAATAAACAGCCATACACAGTGTTGTATTGCCAAATAACGACAGCATGTCGCTTTTGACTAAGTTGCTAGAGGGGTGATAGACTAAACGCAAAACCAATCTATGGACAAGGCAATACAATGGAACCCAGCGAATCCCGCATATCCGACATTTTTATAGGCACTCGAATTCAAAGTTCACGTCAGGCCTTGGGCCTATCCGAGGCACAACTGGCACGTCGCATTGGGGTAAAAAGACTAACATTAGTAAACTGGGAAAATGGGAAAACAGCGCCGCGCGCAAACCGATTGGCAGAGATAGCAGGCATCTTAAATGTACCCTTAATGTGGCTACTTGCCGGCGGCGAATCGCCAGCAGAAGCCCAAGAGCCTAACAATAGTGAAACTCTGGCTCTGGAACAAAAACTGGATACCGCCGACCAGCTAATCAATCAATTGTCGGCACTCATCTCAGATTTACGGGGCCACACCCGCCGCGTGCAAAGAGAAATCGACGAAATTCACTGATTTTACCCGGGCTTTCCCAACACATATTAAAAACACCTGTTATTGCTGTTCCATAGTTTTAACAGCTGAATTTTTATTTTGTCATTCGAAAGGATCCCTTTTCGTTAATGACCTGCCTAACTGCATCTGTGAACGTATCAACAGCGCCACGCCTTCCTTTCGCGCTTAAGATTAAGCACAACATCAGGGTCTTGCGCATATACAAACTAGAACCTTGAATGTGTAGTAGTGGCTAAAAACGCCTTAATTGAGAACACCCCTAAAGCGCAGCTAACTCGGCTGACGCTTCAGTCTTGATAAAATCGACCAGAGTCTCAGTTGCCAAGCCAGACACCTTGTTTGCAGGCCTAATGATATTCCAGGTTCTGATGATGGGCAGATTTTTTACCTGCAATACCACCAAGCGACCACTGGCCAACTCGTGACTAATGGTATGCAATGCCTAAACCCGCCATCACTGACTGCTTAATTGATTCATTACCACCCACAACGTGACCGCGTGGCGAATCAATATCATTGCTGACAAAAAAGTACTGCATCAGTTTACGCGTACCTGAGCCTTCTTCGCGCTTCAAATAAACTTCATTGACTAATGCACTGGGTGATATACGCTTTTGTTTGGCTAGGGGATGCAAGGTGTATCTGAGCAGTGAGTTTTGTCCCATTTCTGGATTTTATGAAGGTCATCGGTTGCTGGCTATTCAACAACACCCGGAATTCACCCCGGAATTATGCCTAGACCTAATCGAACGCCGCCAACAACGTATCGGTAGTATTTATCAAACCGCCATTCAGTCTCTGCAAACACCTCATCAAGGGGCCGTTGTTGGGCAATGGATCGCGCAGTTTTTTACCACTCAATAAAGCCGGTAATTGCAAACTCTACTGGTGACAAATGCGCCAAGAATGTTGGGGGCCGCCATATAGCGACGGACCCCAAGGTAACAGGTCAAATAGTTAAGGTTAACCAATTGACTTGTTGCTGGCTGCTAGTAAGGGCTATTAGCCGCTATATAGTCAGCCACTACTTCGGCAATGTCTGGACCATAGTCATAGGCATTCTTGGCATTGCGCAACATCTTGTACCCATCACCGCCATTACGAACGTAGTTGTTGGTTACCGCCTTGTAGGTTTTACCTGAATCAATCGCTACCCAACTACCCCCTTCGGCCACTTCCACATCGGAGACTCTTTCTCCAGCAGCTTTACTGGCATCAAAGGCAAAGCGGATTCCGGCTACCTGTGGGAAGCGACCAGCGCCCTCTTCCACTTTGCTAACACCGTTTTCCAATGCCGCAACCAAAGTGGCGCCATCAATCTCAAACGTTGCCAAGGTATTCTGGAATGGCAGAACTGTATAGACCTCTCCCATGGTGACGTCTCCGGCATCCAGAGAAGCACGCAAACCACCACCATTTTGCAAGGCAATAGTGACACCCTGATCAGCTACTTTGGCCAGCATGGCTGCAGTCACCAGTTGTCCCATCTCACAAGCTTTGGCCCGGCAGTTTTCACGACTGCCATCAATAGCCGATTTGGCTTGCCCAACAATAGTGTTACGAATCGTTTCCAGAGGCTCACTAGCTGCACCAATATGGGCCTTAATCATGGCGTCTTCCTCGACACCGGCATCCATAATCAAAGGCTCACCAGTAGCTGAAGTAAGATTTCCCTGCGCATCAAAAGACACATTTAATTCGCCCAAGAACTTACCATAAGCGTAGGCTTGCACCACGGCGACACCATTAACCATGGTCGGATAAGGTCCCGCTGCACGATCAGAAACATTGGACAAATAGGTGTTAGAGTGCCCCCCTACAATAACATCGACACCTGTCGTGTTGGCTGCGATTTTTTGATCCACGTGATAACCACTATGGGACAGTACTACAATCTTGTTAATACCACGTTCGGTTAGACTATCAACTTCAGATTGCACGGCAGCCACAGGGTCAGAGAATTTCACAAACTTGCCCGGAGAGGACAGTTCATCGGTATTTTGTGGCGTTACACCTATTAAACCAATGGCTTCACCACCACGCCAAATGACCGCAGACTTGGCGAGTTTTTTGGACAAAGCAGGTTCCAGGCTCACATCAGCATTGGACATTAACACGGGAAAGTGAACAGCCTGCATAAAGCCAGCCAATACCTCTGGACCATCATCAAATTCATGGTTGCCCACAGTCATGGCGTCATAGCCTAAACTATTCATCATCTCGGCCGCTAACTGGCCCTTATAGTAGGTGTAATAGAGTGTACCCTGGAATTGATCACCACCATCCACAAGAATAGAGTTGGCCGACCGGCCACGAGATTCATTTATCGCTGTATACAAGCGCGCAGAACCGCCAAAACACTTGCCTTCCGCATTACTTTCGGCACTACAACCCGAGTCATACTTGCTGATTGGTTCAAAACGAGCATGAAAATCATTGGTATGCAAAATGGTTAAATCATAAGCCAGCACAGGCACACTGACAAAGGCAGTCATCACCGATGCGCTCAGAATACCTTTTAATAGCATTTGTTTCATAAAATAACTCCCCCGATAGGTTTATTATTGTTTATTTTGAGTTCTTAACTGTCTTTTAATAGAAGAGACAGCATCATTCCATAATAACAACCTTGAACATAAAGTAAATAAATTTCATGCCCTGTGTTTTTTTTCATACAGATGTGTGACTGGTGTCACTAACCCAAACGCCCCACACAGAAATCTACTGGGCTAATATGGACACAATGTAAATTGCCAAGCAGCAGCAGTGGCAGAGCTTGTAGAGTATTTTATTGACATGCAGCACCCATAACACCCTTTGATATATCTAATAATATCTCTACAATGATAGCCAGCACTCATCGGCCATCCCCATAGATATTCACAGAACACCACAGGCGTTTGGTGTGGTTTGTTAAGACTGTTTAGATTTGCTTAGCACTATTTTTATTGTCATTATTATGCCAAAGAGAATGACCAGATAGGTCAGCATTGATACTGACCATTTAATGGAGTTGATGCCAGACCCTAATAAAATCAATGTTTCGGGTATTGGCGTTAAGTTAAAATAGGTTTCCAGCATCAATAACTCAACGTAATTCTCTGCCCAATCGGACATCATAACAAGTATAGGAATTAGCAAAAGCAGACGCTTGTTTTTAAAGAAGTAGACTATCCAGAATGCGTACATCAAGGTATAGACCAAGGCAAAAATGACATCCCAAATTTGCAGAAATTCGCTATAACACAGCAACTGCTCTTGCGACCTTGATTGAAAGAAATTTTCAACCATATCTTTAGTGTAATAAAAAGAGATTCCTAAT
>JASMLZ010000098.1 GCA_030748435.1 Gammaproteobacteria bacterium
TGGCGTTGGTGTGCCTTTAAGTATAGCTGACGATAAGGAAAACGGATGCCTGTCCTTGTCTTCCCGTCCTTGTCTTCCTGGAAAACGGATGCCTGTCCTTGTCTTCTCCCCTTGTCCTTGTCTTCTCCCTGAGGCTTGGACGATCATATTGATCATATTGCAGGCACAAAAAAACCGGCTTTTAGCCGGTTTTTTAAGTCTCTATAAATATTACAGAGCTTTAATCTTAGCGCTTAGGCGGCTCTTATGACGAGCAGCTTTATTTTTGGTGAAAATGCCCTTGCTTACGCTCTTGTCCATAATAGATACAGCGGTAGTGTAGGCGGCTTGTGCGGCCTCTTTATCACCAGCTTCGATCGCAGCGACAACTTTTTTCAGGTAGGTGCGCGCCATGGAGCGCAGACTTGCATTGTGACTGCGACGTTTTTCAGCTTGGCGAGCGCGTTTCTTTGATCCAGCGGAATTTGCCACGATCTGGCTCCTATTTCTTTCAATTAATAAATACGTTTTAAGGCGTGCCTTAAAGAGGTGCGAAATTATTCCTTTTCGTTGGCCTTTTGTCAATGTTGATTGTTAAAAATATGCTGATTTTGGCTGCTATTTTGTAAAAATAAGGTAATATGAGCATCACCTAACCTAAATAATCGCAGTTTAGTCATTGCATGCCACACACAGACACCTCATCAGAGGCGACGTCGTCGTCGACTTCCTTCGTTCGTTCCAGTTTGGTGGTAGCAACCATGACCATGTTGTCTCGTGTTTTGGGTTTAGTACGCGATGTGGTTATTGCTAGTGTATTTGGTGCTGGCAATGCGGCCGATGCCTTTTTTGTTGCCTTTAAGATACCTAATTTTTTGCGCCGCTTATTTGCTGAAGGTGCCTTTAATCAGGCCTTTGTGCCTGTCTTGGCAGAAGTAAGCACGGATCAAGACCGACATGCTTTGCGACAAATGGTTGCCAGGGTGTCTGGCACCTTGCTGTTGATTTTATCGTTGCTAACTATAGTGGCGGTGTTAGCAGCGCCCTTGTTAGTGTGGCTATTTGCTCCTGGTTTTGCTCAGCAGCCGGAAAAAATGGCCTTAACGGCTGATATGCTGCGTCTGACCTTTCCTTATTTATTGCTGATTTCCATGACGGGATTCTTTGGCAGCCTGTTAAACCATGCGCGACAGTTTGCTATACCGGCTGTAACCCCGGTATTACTAAATCTAAGCCTTATTGCTGCCGCCTGGTGGTTGGCTCCTCGGTTGGCAGTGCCAGTAACCGCCTTGGCCTGGGGGGTGCTGGTGGCAGGTGGCTTGCAGTTGCTTTTACAGTTGCCTTTTGTAGCCCGTTTGGGCCTGTTGGCAAGGCCGCAAATTGGTTTTGCCGATGCTCGAGTAAGGCAGGTAATGAAGCTTATGTTACCGGCTCTGTTTGGGGTTTCAGTGGCCCAGATTAACTTATTGCTGGACACGGTACTGGCATCCTTGTTGCAGCCGGGTAGCGTGTCTTGGTTGTATTACTCTGATCGCCTTATGGAATTGCCTTTGGGGGTGTTTGGTATTGCTATTGCTACGGTGATTTTGCCTGGTTTGTCACGTCAGCATGCAGGTCAGGACAGTCGGGCTTTTGCCCTCACATTGGACTGGGCTGTGCGCATGGTTTTATTGATCGGCATACCGGCAGCACTGGCACTGTGGGTATTGGCGGAGCCTTTATTGGCGACCCTGTTTCACTATGGGGCTATGCAGACCAGAGATATATTGCTAAGTGCTGCCAGTTTACGGGCTTATGCACTGGGGTTGCTGGCCTTTATGCTGGTCAAGGTTTTGGCCCCCGGCTATTTTGCCCGTCAGGATATGAAAACCCCAGTGCGTTATGGGGTATGGGCTATGGCAGCCAATATGGTGTTTAATCTAGCTTTGGTTTGGCACTTTCAGCACGTGGGTTTAGCGATGGCTACGGCCATGTCTGCTTTTCTTAATGCCGGACTTTTGGGCTGGGGCTTGTGGCGTCAGGGGGTTTGGCAATTAGCCCCGGGGTGGGGCTTATGGTGGTTGCGCTTGGGTTTGGCTAATGGTGTGCTATTGGCCATGTTGTTATGGTTACGTGGTTCGGTTGAGGCCTGGCTGCATTGGGATCTGTGGCAGCGTATTGAACACTTGGGTCTGCTGGTGGCAGGCGGTGTGCTCTGTTATCTGCTTGTGCTGTTGCTCAGTGGGATGCGCAAATATCATTTGCAGGGGCCACAAAACAATTAATTTATTTTATGTTCTGTAGGTCGCGTCCTGTGGGGCTTTAAGTATATAATGGCGGGCTTTGTCAACAACCGTTATATGATTTTATAATTAGGTGAGTGCACTGCCATCATGGAAATAATTCGTGGCCTTTATAACTTGCGAGATTACCACCGGGGGTGTGTTGCCACCATAGGTAATTTTGACGGTGTGCACTTGGGGCATCAACAGGTGTTGTCGTTAGTGCGGCAACAGGCTGGTGAACGCCAGTTGCCCAGTACAGTGATCCTGTTTGAACCCCAACCTTTGGAATTTGTAGCGCCAGACAAGGCACCCAGACGTATTACCCGCTTTCGGGAAAAAATCCGTTTGTTGCACGCACAAGGCATTGACCGCGTAGTATGTCTACCATTTAATGCCGGCTTGCAGAATTTGACTGCTCAGACGTTTATTCAGCGTTTATTGGTAGATGGTTTGGGTGTGGCTCATTTTGTGGTGGGTGATGATTTTCGCTTTGGCCGCCAACGGCAAGGTGATTTTGCTCTGCTACAGGATGCCGGCGCAGCTAATGGCTTTAGTGTGCAAAGTACTCCCAGTTGTTGTTATGCTGGCGTCAGGGTGTCAAGTACGGCCATTCGTCAGGCCTTACAAAGCCATGATTTGGCTACGGCGGCAAAGCTTTTGGGCAGACCTTTTGATATTACCGGCAAGGTTGCTAAAGGTCGGCAACTGGGGCGCACTTTAGGCGTGCCAACCGCCAATATTCGTTTGCAGAATAAACAGCCCGCTCTGCAAGGTGTCTATGCCACTCGTGTGTTTGGTTGGCAAGATAGGATTTATGAGGGTGTTGCCAATATTGGCTATCGCCCAACCATTGCTGGCCTCAAGCCGCAATTGGAAGTACATATATTTGACCTGCAGGCTGACCTTTATGGTTGTCAATTGCGGGTGGAGTTCTGCCATTTTATACGGGCCGAACAAAAATTTGCTGATTTGTCTGCATTACAGCAGCAAATCAATCAGGATATTGCTGCAGCCAAAGCCTTTTTTGCTGTAGCCGAAAATTAGTTAATGCGAAGTAGTGAAAACCCATGAGTGACCACAAAGCGACCCTGAATTTGCCCCACACTGAGTTTCCGATGCGGGGCAACCTAGCCCAGCGCGAACCAGCTATGCTAAAGCGCTGGCAGGAAATGGATTTATATAAGCAATTGCGTGCAGTAGGTCAGGGCCGTGAGCAGTTTATCCTGCACGATGGTCCTCCTTACGCTAACGGTGATATTCATATAGGTCATGCGGTTAACAAGATTCTCAAGGATATTATTGTCAAGTCAAAAACCCTGAGCGGTTACGATGCGCCCTATGTGCCCGGTTGGGATTGCCATGGGTTGCCGATTGAGCATAAGGTAGAGCAGAAAATTGGCAAGGCTGGTAGTAAGGTCAGCTATAGTGATTTCCGTGCCGAATGTCGCAAGTATGCCAATAAACAGGTACAAGGTCAGATGGTTGACTTTGTGCGCTTGGGTATTATTGGTGATTGGGATAATCCTTATTTGACCATGCGCTTTGAGACGGAAGCCAATATTATCCGTGCCTTGGGCAAGATTGTGGACAATGGCCATCTGGTAAAGGGTTACAAGCCGGTTTATTGGAGTGTGGTTGGGGCCTCTGCTTTGGCCGAAGCCGAAGTCGAATATCAGGATAAGCAATCTTTAGCTATTGATGTGCGTTATAACATTGTTGATCAGGCCGCTTGGCAACAGGCTTTGGGCTGCCCTGTGGACCTGCCCACGGCAGTTGTTATTTGGACCACGACACCTTGGACCCTACCATCTAGTCAGGCTGTTAGTGTGCATGCCGAACTAGACTATGTTGTGGTCAAAGCCGGCGAACAGCAGTTGCTGATGGCGGAGGCTTTGTATGAGGAAGCCATGCAGCGCTATGCCTGTGAAGTATATACCGTGGTGGCCAAGGTAAAAGGGCAGGTGCTGGAAAACCTGCAACTACAGCATCCATTTATTGCTACCCGCCAAGTGCCGGTGATCTTGGGCGACCATGTTACTACTGATGCGGGTACAGGTTGTGTACATACCGCCCCGGATCATGGTGTGGATGATTTTAATGTGGGCCGAGCCTACGGCATTGGTACCTTGAATCTGGTGGATGATCATGGGGTATTTACCTCTGGGGCTGATGAATTTGCCGGCCAGCATGTATACAAGGTTGATGGTGCTATTGTTGACCGTTTAAAGGCCAATGATGCTCTGTTATATAGCAAGCAGATTACCCATAGCTATGCCCACTGTTGGCGCACCAAAACCCCTTTGATTTACCGTGCTACACCACAGTGGTTTATTTCCATGTCAGAAAATGGCTTGTTGGAACAAGCTTTGGAGGCTGTGAAAGGGGTTAGCTGGCATCCGGAATGGGGTGAAGCCCGTATTGCTGGTATGTTATCTGCCAGTCCGGATTGGTGTGTTTCCCGTCAGCGTACTTGGGGTGTGCCTATTACTTTGTTTATCCATCGTGAAACACAGGCATTGCACCCACGCACAGCTGAGCTGTTTGAAGTGGTAGCCAAACGGGTGGAAGAGCAAGGTATTGATGCCTGGTTTGAATTGGATGCCAGTGAGTTGCTGGGCGCTGAAGCGGATCAGTATACCAAGGTTACGGACACCATGGATGTGTGGTTTGACTCAGGTTCTACCCATTATGCGGTATTGGCACAACGACCAGAATTACGCTTCCCGGCGGATCTGTATCTGGAAGGTTCTGACCAACATCGGGGTTGGTTCCAGTCGTCCCTAAAAACCTCAATTGCCATGCATGGTGTAGCCCCTTATAAGGGGGTATTGACCCATGGCTTTACGGTTGATGGTGACGGTCGCAAGATGTCCAAATCCCTAGGCAATGTGATGTCACCTCAGAAGGTTTGCAATACTCTGGGTGCTGATATTATTCGCTTATGGGTAGCAGCTACAGACTTTAGTGCTGAAATGGCCGTGTCGGATGAAATTCTTAAGCGCACAGCTGATGCCTACCGCCGTATTCGCAATACTGCCCGCTTTCTGTTGAGCAATCTGAATGGCTTTAATCCCGCCACTGACTTGGTACCAGTAGAAGATATGTTAGCTCTGGACCAATGGGTGTTAGAGCGCGCGGCGCAGGTACAGCAGGATATTGAAGCTGGCTATCATGCCTATAATTTTCACTCGGTTTATCAGCAGTTAACCCATTTTTGTTCTCAGGATTTGGGTGGTTTCTATCTGGATATTATCAAAGACCGTCAGTACACCTGTGCAGCCGACAGCCTGCCGCGGCGTTCTTGTCAAACCGCCATGTATCATCTGATCGAGGCTATTGCCCGCTGGGTAGCGCCTATTTTAAGTTACACTGCTGATGAAATCTGGGACTTTATTCCGGGTGAGCGGAGTGCTTCGGTGCAATTGGAGACCTGGTATAACTTCCCTGAGCCTGCCGGCAATAAGCTGGATAGCAGCTACTGGTCACAGATTATGACCGTAAAACAGGCCGTCAATAAGGCTCTGGAGAGCAAGCGTAACGAGGGCCTTATTGGTGGTTCTCTTACTGCTGAAGTGACTTTGCATACAGATGATAACCTATTTGAGCTGTTGTCTCAGTTAGGCGATGAATTACGCTTTGTGCTACTTACTTCCCGGGCCGACTTGCAGCGTGATACCGATGGTGAAGCCACTGAGCTGGTGGGCCTGCAGGTGTCTATTGTGGCCTCAAAGCATAGCAAGTGTGAACGTTGTTGGCATCACCGTGAAGATGTAGGTCAGCACCCTGAACATCCCGAACTGTGTGGGCGCTGTGTAACCAATGTTGACGGTGCTGGTGAGGCGCGTCAATTTGCCTAGCAAGACTGTGGATGGCGCCTCGGCCTGGCAAAGGCTTTGGTTTTGGGTGCCAATGCTGTGGGGCACTGATCTGCTACTTAAATACTGGGTCAGCAGTCAATTGGCTTATGCCGAGCGGATCAACTTGCTGCCAATTTTTGACTTGACCCTGTTGCACAATCGCGGTGCGGCCTTTAGCTTTTTAGCCGATCAGGGTGGTTGGCAGCGCTGGTTTTTTAGTGTTATTGGTATTCTGGTGGCTGGCTGGCTGGTGCGTTGGTTGCGGCGCACGCCCATTAGCCAAACGCTTCTGGCTTATGCTCTGACAGCACTGTTAGCTGGTGCCTTGGGTAATCTTACCGAGCGGGTGATCAACGGCTATGTGGTGGACTATCTGTTGTTTTACTGGCACCCCTATTATTTTCCCGCTTTCAACTTGGCTGATATATTGATCTTTATGGGTGCCATGGGCATGTTGCTTGATATATGGCTGAGCAGTAAAGTGGACAGCAAAGGACACACATCATGATTACCACTGCTTCACAGGTCACCTTACATTTTGCTTTGCGTACAGAAAGTGGTGACGAAATAGACTCCACCTTTGGTAACCAACCAGCCAAGTTAAATATTGGTGATGGCAATTTATTACCCGACTTTGAAGCCTGTCTTATAGGCTTGCAGGTAGGTGACAGGCAAACCTTTACCATGCCTCCGGAAAAGGCCTTTGGGCAGCATAATGACAGTAATCTACAAACCGTTAAGCGCCATCAATTTGGTGCCGATGT
>JASMLZ010000099.1 GCA_030748435.1 Gammaproteobacteria bacterium
GTATATCGTTGGTTGCTCATTTCGCTTCTCCTATGCTCAAATTAAAGCGTAGGAGTGTCTAGATTTCTAGGGGAAGTCCAATTAAAGCGTAGGAGTGTCTAGATTTCTAGGGGAAGTCCAGATGCTGAGACCGACCACAAGTGCAAAAATAATATTCTTTACCTTTATCGAGTTTGACTTGTTTTGGTTTGATATCTGCAATAACAGGTTTGTTCATCATATCTCTCCGTTTATAATATTGTTATGTCTTTGTATCGAGACTTTTTGCGTGCCAAAACGGCACGACAGTGTCAGCCATTTGTCAGTATTATCTTTGCTGCCTGTTGATAAACGGAGTCAGCATTAACCTTTGCCAAAACCATTGACAACTAAACAGTATGCTCAGAATATGTAGCTTATTGGTACCCGGCACCATAGCTGAAGTCCCCACGCTTATGGGGCTGATCAAAATTCAGGCTTGGGCCAGTTGGTATAATACGGGTCGGATTAATGCTTTCATGGGAACCATAATAATGGGCCTTGATATAATCAATATCAACGGTCTCGGCAATGCCTGGCTGCTGGTACAGATCCCTGACATAGTCGTGCAGGACAGGATAGTCTACAATACGCTTTTTATTACATTTAAAGTGACCCACATAAACCGCATCGAACCGGATCAAAGTGGTAAATAGCCGCCAATCGGCTTCGGTAATGGAAGAGCCTGTTAGGTAGCGCCTGTTCGATAGACGCAGCTCCAAGGTATCCAGCCCACTAAACACGTCAAATACCGCCTCCTCGTAGGCCTTTTGGGTGGTAGCAAAGCCCGCCCGGTATACACCATTATTGATCGTTGGGTAGATAAAATCATTTAACTCATCAATTTCCGGTAACAATTCTACGGGCGCAAAATCACCCGCCAGAGCCCCTGCCTGATCAAATGCTGAGTTAAACATGCGAATAATTTCAGCCGATTCATTACTCACTATGGTACTGGTAGCCTTGTCCCATAATATAGGTACCGTGACGCGACCGGTGTAATCGGCTTGCGCCGCCGTGTAAATTTCATGGGCATAGGTAGCATTAAGAAGCGGATCGGCAACAACGCCAGGGCCAGGTCGAAAGGTCCAGCCTTGGTCCCCCATAAAGGCGTTTACCACCGACATAGAAATGATATCCTCCAGACCTTTAAGCTTGCGATAGATAATAGTGAGATGCGCCCAGGGACAGGCCAGAGACACATACAAATGATAACGATCAGGCTCAGCTTTAAATCCACCTGAACCAGACGGGCCGGGGCTACCATCGGCAGTTACCCAGTTGCGGAAAGACGCTACCTTGCGCTCAAAACGACCCCCTGTAGACTGGGTATCGTACCATTGGTCATGCCATACACCATTAACTAATAAACCCATAATTATTTCCTCTGTAAATAACTTCTATGGCAAAAAAAGACCATTGTTAAAGTCGGTAAAAGCCTGCATTACTTCTTCTCTAGTGTTCATAACAAAGGGACCGCCACGGGCTACAGGCTCATTTAGGGGACGGCCGGCAATCAACAAAAAGCGCCCGCCCCGGTCTCCACTTATCACTGCCACCTGCTCGCCTTTACTTAGCACACCCAGCTCTTTGCCACTAATTATATGCCTGTGCCCTGTTACAGATGTATCCTCGCCTAGCGCGCTGACACCTCCACCGATAACATAAATAAAAGCATTGTGCTGTGCAGGCAGTGTTTGTTGAAACTCGGTATTGGCCGGCAAGCTGATATCCATATAAGTTGGGAAGGTGTATTCATTTACTACCGGACCAAGGGTGCCCTGATTAGTTTGGCCTGCAATCACCCGGATTTCAGTGCC
Source organism: Gammaproteobacteria bacterium (assembly GCA_030748435.1). Lineage (GTDB taxonomy): Bacteria > Pseudomonadota > Gammaproteobacteria > Pseudomonadales > Balneatricaceae > Njordibacter. Next base: position 1,839 of record JASMLZ010000099.1, read on the forward strand.
ATCGGAGCGATGCTCCAGAGGTGTGGATTGGGGCGGATATTCTTGATAAGCAGGGTCATTCATTTTTGCACGGGCGGGCAAATTTACCCATAGCTGAAAACCTTTCATCAGCCCCTCTTCCTGCTCCGGCATTTCTGAATGCAAAATACCCCTTGCCGCAGTCATCCACTGGACCCCACCAGATTCAATCACGCCTTCATGGCCAGCGCTGTCTTTATGGCGCATACGACCATTAAGCAGATAAGTCACGGTTTCAAAACCACGATGCGGGTGGGTAGGAAACCCTCCTATATAATCCTGCGCTGCATCACTTTCAAAGCAATCGAGAAGCAAAAAAGGATCCAGCATATTAAGCTGTGGTGAACCAATAATACGAGTCAGTTTGACACCATCCCCATCGGCTGTTGCAACACCCGAAAACTGTTGTAACAGGCTGCGCGTGCTAAGCGGTTGATGACTGTTTTTCTCATTTCTGGTATGCATAACGGCTACCTGTATAGTTTTATGAGGTTTTGTGTCGGTTATCCAGAGCGTAGAAGCCAGCACCGCTAGTGCAAATCATTAATAAGCCACCGGCAATAGCTATATTTTTCATAAAATTTATCATTTGCATCTGATCCGAAAAATCGGCATGAAATAGCGCTGCAGAAAGCACACAAAAAACCGCCAGACCCAAAGCGGCAAAACGTGCCTTATAACCAATCACAAGGGCAACCCCACCAACTACTTCGAGAAGTATAACCAGAGGCAACAGGGCTGCAGGCACTCCCATGGCTTCCATATATCCCTGCGTATTGGCATAGGTTCCTATTTTATTCAAACCAGACATTATAAATATCATGGCCAAAAAAAATCGACCAACAGGTGCGCTAAAAATTTGTAAATTATGCATCAGATTACCTCTATAGTTTAATAAATGATTGTTGCAAACAGTGTGTGCATTGAAATCTCGTAAATATAATATTTGTTGATCATAAAAGAATAAACATACATAATAATAAATAACTATTCTTTTATTGAGAACAATATGGGGCAGTTGGAAGATATGGCAATGTTTATACGCATTGTCGAAGCAGGTGGAATTACCAAAGCCGCTGAGCAGCTAAATATCGCCAAGTCAGCAGTCAGCCGCAGGCTGAACGATCTGGAAAAGCGTCTGAACAGCCAACTACTAAGCCGAACCACACGTAAATGGAGCTTAACGGAAGCCGGCACCTTGTATTATCAGCGAGCCCTGAATATTTTGGATGAGGTAAGCTCCCTTAATGAAAAAACCAGCGGCATACAAGGCCGTATTGAGGGCACCTTGAAAATAACGCTGCCCCTGTCTTTTGGCCTGATGCACCTGACAGAACTAATCGACAAATACGCCAGATTGCACAATAGTTTAAACTTTCAGATTGATTTCTCAGACCGACATATCAACCTGATTGAAGAAGGATATGAACTCGCCATTCGTATCGGGGAACTACAGGACTCAAGCTATCAGGCAAGGCTATTAAGCAAAATCCGCTTTGTTATCTGTGCCAGCCCAGCATACCTGAATAAACGGGGTATACCTGAAAGCCATATAGACTTGGCCCAACATGCTCTGCTCCAATATGGTTTAAGCCATCAAGGCAATCTGCAACTAACGGATGCCAAGGGACGCAAACACCGACTGCCAATAGACTCAAAAATGCGCGCCAACAATGGTGATTTTCTGCTTGATATGGCTATAAAAGGACATGGCATCGTGCATATCCCCACTTTTCTGGCTTATAAGGCACTCAATCGTGGCGAACTGGTGCCTTTGCTGGAACACTATCAACTACAGGAAATAAATGCCTATGCCGTGTACCCAAAAAATCGATTTTTGTCTCAACGCAGCAGGCTACTAATCGATTTTGTTGCCCAACATCTGGGGGATAATCCCTACTGGGATCAAGAACCATTGACATATCCATAGCATACCTTCAACCGGCGACAATCAATATAGGCATCAGGTTCTGAATAATAATCCGTCAGCAGCGTCTAACCATAGGCAGATGCCCTGCGCTCCGGTAAACTTACCCCTTTTGCATGGACTATAGCAGAGTTTGCTGTCCGCAATATCATCCCAACTTGGTCACAATATGTCATCCACTGAATTTTCCAGCCTTGGGCTAACCACTGCTTTGGTCACTAATCTGGCGAGTCTTAACTATACCGCCATGACCCCTATTCAAGCACAAGCATTACCCCTTATTTTGGCTAATAAGGACCTGATTGCACAAGCCAAAACTGGCTCTGGCAAGACCGCCGCCTTTGCCTTGGGACTGCTGAATAAACTGGAGGTAAAGCGGTTTCGCATACAGACTCTGGTTTTGTGTCCAACTCGAGAACTGGCTGATCAGGTAGCCGGAGAGATCCGGCGCTTGGCCAGAGGTATTCATAATATCAAGGTACTAACTCTGTGTGGTGGCATGCCATTGGGCCCACAGGTAGGCTCGCTGGAGCATGGCGCACATATAGTGGTAGGCACACCGGGACGCATTGAAGAACATGTGCGTAAAGGTCATCTGCAACTGCAGCAGGTCAGTACTTTAGTTTTGGATGAAGCCGACCGTATGCTGGATATGGGTTTTAAAGAGGCCTTGGATAACATTATTAATACAATCCCAAAGCAGCGTCAAACACTGCTGTTTAGCGCCACCTACCCACGCCAAATTCACGCCCTGGCAGAAGCCTACCTTAAACACCCAGTGACAGTTAAGGTGGCCGCTTCACACACGCAAGACTCCATTCAACAACAAGCCTATAAAGTAACCGATGATCACTCACGCATAGATGCTATACGCCTGATTGTCCAAGCCCAGCAACCACAATCATGTTTGGTATTTTGTAACACCAAACGGGAAACTCAGGCCGTAGCTGACCAACTTTGTGCGCAGGGTTTTAAAGCCCTGGCACTACACGGTGATCTGGAGCAAAAACAACGCGACCAGACTCTGGTCCGTTTTGCCAACTATAGCACCAGTATTTTGGTAGCTACCGATGTAGCCGCACGAGGGTTGGATATTGAGTCATTGGATTTGGTAATTAACTACCAGCTTGCCCGTGAACTGGAAGTGCATACGCACCGGGTTGGGCGCACTGGCCGGGCAGGTGCCAAAGGGCTGGCATCTAGTCTTTATAACCAGCAAGAAGAATATAAACTGGGTCTTTTAGAAGACTATCTGGGCTACCCCTTGCCAAAGGCTGAA
>JASMLZ010000100.1 GCA_030748435.1 Gammaproteobacteria bacterium
AGGTGCCAATAGTTTTCCATAAATCAGCTCAGGTCGGGGTTTAACCCGACTTGTTGGACTAATACCCAAAGCATTCGCTGCGCTCACGGGCCACTCTGAGTCCAACCTGCAAACAATCCACAAACAATCTACAGCCAACCTGCAAACCAGCCCAAAAGCCAATCCAATACAAAACTGGCCCCATTTTTATATTCCAAATTGATATAAGCTTATATTTGATTTTTCTATAGCGCATTCATATAATGCTCACACAATCTGCTATCAGTCTGTGTTTGGAGTTGTCTATGAAAAGCCCGATAATTACCAAGTTTTTTGATCCAGATACCTTTACCCTAAGCTATATAGTTGCCGATCCAAACACGCAACAATGCGCCATTATTGACGCTGTACTAAACTATTCTCCTAACTCTGGCCGTATACAGACCACTCTGGCTGATAAGATGATTGCCGCTGTAAAAGCGCAGGGGCTAAGTCTGCAATGGTTACTGGAAACCCATGTCCATGCGGACCATCTTTCTGCCGCTCCCTATATAAAAGAACAGCTAGGCGGCCAAATAGCTATTGGCGCCAATATCAAAGTTGTTCAGCATGTGTTTGCTGATTTATTCAACGCAGGTAGTGATTTTCACATGGATGGCAGCCAATTTGACAAATTACTGGACGATAAAGAAGTCTTTATGCTTGGTGATATGGAGGTTTTAGCCATCAGCACGCCGGGGCACACCCCCGCTTGCATGACTTTTGTCGTTGCTGACGCCTGTTTTGTTGGAGACACGCTATTTATGCCTGATTTTGGTACAGCTAGGTGTGATTTTCCAGGTGGTGATGTAGCAACCCTGTGGGACTCCTTACAGCGCATCCTCAGCTTGCCTGACCAAACACGACTGTTTATGTGTCATGATTACATGCCCGCTGGTCGCGAACTGCAATGGCAAACCACCGTCGCTGAATCGAAAACCAAGAATATCCATTTGGCAGGCAAGAGCCGGGCCGAATATATCGCCCTGCGCAAGGCGCGGGATGCCCAGTTGGACGTACCGCAATTATTAATGCCTTCTGTACAGGTAAATATGCGTGCAGGTCGCCTACCGCCAGCCGAAGATAATGGTATTAACTACCTTAAAATTCCTATTAACAAGATTGCCTCTGCATAGAACCCATGCCCCAGCTCCACACCACATTATGGCGCTCTTGGTCCGCCCGTATTTGGCTACAAGACTATAACAGCAAAAGCCTGCAAGCAGATTTGGTGGCAGCGATGATTGTCACCATGATGCTAATTCCTCAGGGCTTAGCCTACGCTATGCTAGCCGGATTACCACCAGAGACAGGCCTTTATGCCAGTATTTTACCCCTCGTAGCATACGCCTTGCTGGGTTCCAGTCATACACTGGCGGTGGGGCCTGTCGCCATTATCTCTTTGCTTTCGGCTAATGCTGTAAATATGGCTCAGCAACAAACTGGCCTGGATGTTATGAGCCTATCCATGTCTCTGGCGATGATTTCCGGTCTGTTAATGTTGCTGATGGGTATTTTTAAATTGGGTTTTATTGCCAACCTGCTATCCCGGCCAGTGATAACAGGCTTTATAACCGCGGCTGGAATAGTGATTGCCGTGGGCCAGCTAGAACACATATTGGGCATTGATATTGCGGGCAGCAACCTGCTGACAAGCAGCCAAGCAATGCTTGCTAATATAGATAATATTCACTGGCCAACGGCTGGTATTGGTTGTTTAGCTATAGGGTTTCTATATTGGGCGCGCAAGCCATTGCCAAACCTCTTGAGCCATTATTGCCGCCCCAATATGGCTCATAACATCAGCAAGATAGCACCTGTAAGTGCGGCGATTATAGGGATCCTAGTGGTTGGCAAATGGCAACTGGACACTTTGGGAGTAAAAGTGGTGGGTGATATTCCAGCCGGCCTGCCCGGTCTCCAGTGGCCCAATTTGGAGCCTGAACTAATTATAAGCCTGTTACCGTCGGCATTGATCATTAGCCTGATTGGCTATGTAGAATCCATTTCTGTAGCGCAAACACTGGCCAACAAACGGCGCCAGCAAATCAACCCAAACCATGAGCTACTGGGTCTGGGGGCAGCCAATGCTGCTGCCGCTATGTCCGGCGGTTTCTCTGTAACCGGCGGTTTCTCACGCTCTGTTGTGAACTTTGATGCAGGCGCTGCCACGCCCATGGCAGGAGTGTTTACCGCCATAGGTATTGCCATAGCCAGTTGCTGGCTCACCCCATTGCTGGCCTTGTTGCCCAAAGCCGTATTGGGCGCCACCATCTTGGTTGCCGTATTGAGCCTTATCGACCCCCACGAATTCAGTTTTACCTGGAAGTATTCCAAACAGGACTTTATGGCCATGATAATCACCTTGGCAATAGTTCTTTTGGTAAGTATTGAAGCTGGTGTTATTGCTGGTGTCGTAGCCAGTGTTGTATTGATGCTGTGGCGTACCAGCCGCCCTCACACTGCTATTGTGGGACCCATTTCAGGCACTGAGCACTTTCGCAATATTGACCGTCATCAGGTAGAGCAGTGTGACAGGATCGTAGCCCTGCGCATCGACGAAAGTCTGTTTTTTGGTAATGTGCGCTATCTGGACAATCAAATTAACCAGATCGTGGCAAGCAATGAAAAGCGCCTGCAACACTTGATATTAATGGCATCCGGCATCAATCATATCGATTCCACAGCACTGGAAAAGCTATTGGACTTTAACCGCCGCCTCAAGGACAAAGGTATCACTATGCACATGTCAGAAGTAAAAGGCCCGGTTTTAGACCGTTTGCAACAGGTCAAATTTACTGGACAACTGACTGGCAATATCTATCTAAGCCAACATCAAGCGTGGCAGGCTTTAGCGGTCGACCATGCCCCCTGCTGCTCGTCCCCTGATCATTAGGATTGTACCTACAAATTAGGTACTGCCCAATCAATCTCTGACAGACCTTGCTGTTGCAAATACTGGTTGGCCGCAGAAAAGTGACCATTGCCTATAAATCCCCGATGGGCAGATAAGGGCGACGGATGTGGCGACTGCAACACGCAATGCTTGTCACGATCAATAATCTTGCCCTTCTTCTGGGCATAACTACCCCATAACAGAAACACCAAGCCCTGTCTGTGCTGATTCAGTTCCTGCACTATACAGTCGGTAAACTTCTCCCAGCCCCTGCCCTGATGAGAGCCAGCATTGGCACACTCCACGGTTAGGGTGGCATTGAGCAATAATACACCCTGGGCAGCCCAGGTTTGCAAGTAGCCATGATTGGGCATAGGCAAGCCCAAATCACGCTTTAGCTCTTTATAGATATTCAGTAATGACGGAGGTATTTTGACTCCTGGTTGCACCGAAAAGCTAAGGCCATGGGCCTGATTTGGTCCGTGGTAAGGATCCTGTCCCAAAATCACCACCTTAACCTGATCAAAGGGCGTGGTATTCAAGGCATTAAAGATTTGCTTACCGGGTGGAAAGATTACTTTTCCCTGCTGCTTTTCCTGTTGCAAAAACTGCTTCAGCTGTTGCATATAGGGCTGGTCAAATTCACTTTCCAGGCGGCTAAGCCAGGATGGATGGAGTTGGATGCTGGTCGTATTCATAAGCTATATTATAGTCCATATATGGTATTTGTAAGGGTCAATCGCAAAGCTATTTTTGCTTATCCTGTGTGCCAATAACAATTATCTCAGCCAAACGCTGGTATAGTGGCTAATATAGGGTATTTGTTGCGTATCGCCCTATCTAACTGTTTATCCAGATAATTAGGCTGATGCTGTAATAACTCTTCTACTTTGGCTCTGGCCCGCTGCCAATGATCCAGACTGCCAGCAGCCTGCCAAACAACAGGCTCTTGACGATCAGCCAGTGTGGGGTAATAGTAATCACGTTCCATAGCTAACATGGTCTGAGGTTGGTCGATAAAGTGTCCAGCACCCGTAACAGCAGCCAGAATACTGTCGAAACCCAGATGTTCTTCATCTACTTCAATGCCGCGCACACAGCGTTGTACATGACTAAGCATCTCATTATCCATAACAAAAGCTTCCATTGAAACACCCAGCAAGCTTGCCATCATACCCGAAGATTCATACACCATATTGCCTCCAGCCAGACCGCAAGAGAGTGCAGTAAGCGCTTTTTCCATGCCCATTTGTGCATCAGGCACTTTTGCATCGCTCATGCTTGCGGCACAACCGGAGGGCAATCCCAAACTATTCGATAGTTGCGCCGAGGCCGCATTTAGTAAGGCCATTTCGCCGCTCCCACCACGAAAAGCGCCGGTGCGTAAATCAATCACCAAAGGCCAATTGGAAAAGATCATCGGATAACCGGGTTCAAATACATTGATCATTAACAAAGCAGCCAAAGTTTCAGCCAGCGTCATAGCCAGTGTTCCGGCTAGGGGAGCCGGCGAAGTGGCCCCAGTCATTGCGGCTACAATATTACTTATTGGCACCCCTCTGCGCATGCAGGCCAAGGCTACCTGTACCGCATCATCACCATATTTTAAAGGTGAAATAACGGGGCTGATATGAGCTTTGCAAAAGGGCTTTTGCGCATACATACCCTTACCACCCATGGCCATATCAAACATATCAATAATCGGATCTACAGCATCAGCCACCGTAAAGGCCGTGGCAACCGGTTTAATGGTTCCACGTAACAAAGCATAAGCCGTATTAATATCCAGTTTATAGAAATCGGTTATATCCGTAGCAATACAACAACGGGTAAACCAACTAACGTTGGGCAGTTGGTCTACCAGTCGGGTAAAGTCATAGAGGTCAGCAAGCGTGGATGGCCGATATTGCCCAGTATGAAAATCCAGAGTCTGCACAGCGGCACCGCCAGTGCCAAAATACACTCTGTCTTTCCCCACTTGTATATCATGTTTAGGGTCCCGACCATAAAAGGTGAAGGTTTTGCAAGCCCCGGCCACTATATCTTCCACCATGGCAGCAGGAAAACTCAGGCGCCCTAAACTGTTCTTTTTGGCTCCCTTGCCAAGGGCCTGTTTAAGCAGAACAGGCGGCACATCAGCCATACCAATTTGTTCCAGGATACGCAGGGCCTCGGTATAAATGCGCTGCACCTGCGCATCAGTTAATGGCTTATATTGGCCACCATAGCTGCCCGGCGGGCATGGATTAATTTCCGGAGGTCTGGCCCGCTGGGCATGTTTGGCTGCTCTGGCCGATGGTCGCCTGGCCATTAGCTGCGCACCAGAATGTTGTCAGGATCATACAGACAACGCGGTACGACAATAGCCGGGCAGTCACTGCCCATCACTTTCACACTCAGGTACTGACCTACTGAGGCCATGGCAGGGGCTATATAGGCATAGGCCAAGTTCTTGCCAACCCGATGACCGTAGCCAGCCGAAGTAACAACCCCCACCTGTTGACCCTGATTAAGTACAGGGTCACCACTGTGGGCAGAAGCCACATCAGAATCTATTGCCAAGCTGACCAGTAGCTTTCTGGGGCCTACTATCTGAGTTTTCTGTAAAGCCTCCTTACCAACAAATTTCTTATCCATATTTACAAATCGATCAAGTCCCGCTTCAAAGGGTGTAAATTCATCAATAATTTCCGCTTTCCAATGCAAATAACCCTTTTCCAAACGCATGGATTCTGTCGCATACAAGCCGAATTTGCTTAAACCAAAATCCGTACCAGCCTTCTGTAACAGTTGCCACACCAGATACAGCTGTTCATTAGGCACATGCAATTCAAAGGCTAATTCACCCGAAAAACTGACACTCATTGCCATTACTTGAGCATGACCGATAAACATTTGTCGAGCCTGCATCCAGCCAAAGGATGCAGTGCACCAATCACCGCGAGGCGACAAAGACTGCAATAGTTCTCTGGCTTTAGGTCCAGCCACCACCAGAATAGTATGGGAGGCAGCCATTTCCGTAAGACTAACGGAAGCCGGCAAGGTTTGCTGCAGCCAGTCTCTATCGTGCCATTCTGCAGCGGCAGCGGAACCCCACCAAAAATCATCTTCAGCAATTTTAACCAAAGTCGCTTCAGTAACCATGCGACCGCACTGATTGAGCAGATAGCACAAACGTACCTGACCTATCTGCTTGGGAATTGGGCTGCAAGTCAACTTGTCCAACCAGTCTTCAACGCCCTTACCATGCAGACGATAACGGTTAAAACCAGATACTTCCATCACTCCTACACCAGCTTGTATGGCTGCTACTTCAGCCGCTACAAGCTGTTTCGATTCATTAAAACGCAATCCAGCCGTTTCAGAAAAATCAGTTTCCGGTTTAAACATTAGTACCCTTTCCCAACCATTGACCCGGCCGAACAGAGCGCCATCTGCCTTTAACACAGAATATAATGGAGTTGTGCGCGCCAAACGCCCTGCCGGGCGCTGCTCGTGGGGCAAGTGGTAGTGAAACTCATTTTGATAGTCTTCGATGGCCAGCATGCAGGTCAATTCTGTATTGGCATACTCTGTAAAGCGCCGTGGATCTGTATACCAGCTATCCCACTCACTCTGGCCGTGTACGATAATATCGGCCAGAATCTTGCCGTGCCCACCGCCTTCACCAATGCCAGCTCGTAAGCCGATAGCACAATAGGCATTTGGCACACCAGGAATGGGACCAATCAAGGGTGCGCCATCAATAGTGTAGGTAATAGGTCCATTGACAATAGAATGGATACCAGCGGTTTGTAAAGCAGGTAAACAGGTAAAGATTCGTTCCATATTATCCAGACAACGATCCAGATCATCGGGGCATAAAGCCTTGGTAAAATCAGGACTAATTCCATCCATACCAAAGGTTTTACAGCCCTGTTCATAGACCCCTACCAACAATCCCTGCTTCTCCTGACGGCTGTAAAAATCATCCCGCGGGTCACGAATTATCGGCACCCGGAAATCCAGCGCTTCCAGTTCAGGTAGTGTGTCAGTTAGGAAATACATATGTTCCATGGATGTCACGGGATGCTGCACACCCAGCATACTACCCACTTCATTGACCCTGTAACCACTGGCATTTACCACCTTTTCACAGGTGATATCACCCTTTTCGGTATGCACGATAAATTCGCCATTTTCCTTGCGGGTAATATCCACTACCGCATTAAAACGATATACTTTGGCTCCCGCCTCCCGGGCTTTGCGTACCATGGCAAAGGTAATACCTGCCGGATCGATATCACCATCCAAAGGATCCCACCAAGCTCCCAACAAGCCTTCCGGATTTATTAAAGGATGTCGTCTGGCCACTTCCTGTGGATCAATAAACTCCATCTCCGCACCAACACCATTGGCCATACCTACCATATGCTTATAAAGATCTACCTCCACTGGTTTACTGGCTAAGCGCATACCACCGGTAATATGGTAAGCAAAGGGGAAATCTTTATCATTGGCCAATTCCTGATATAGCTGAATGCTATGACGTTTTAGTGCCACCGCTGTCTGGTTAGGGCCAAATTGGGTCACTTGAGCTGCTGCATGCCAGGTTGATCCGGAAGTTAATTCATCCCGCTCGACAAGAGCAATATCAGTCCAACCATGCGCTATAGCCAGATGATAAAATACTGCAGCCCCGGCGATACCGCCGCCAATAATGACTACCCTTGCATGACTATCTACTGGATCATTCGTACGTTCAGACACTTTATTAACCCTAAATGGTTACTATTTGCCCTCAGTGTGCCAGTAGATTAGACTGCCTGACAACAAAAAAGATTTATCTTATAGTGCAAAATTTTTAAACCATATTATGAAACACCCATTGCCTCATCTGGATACTCTTAAAGCTTTTGAAAGTGCTGCACGATTGCTTAGCTTCACACGTGCAGCCGATGAACTATGTGTCAGCAAAGGAGCGGTAGGATACCAGGTCAAGAAGTTGGAACAGTATCTTGGCCAGCCCCTGTTTAAGCGTACAACCCGGCAAATACTGCTAACCGATGCGGGCCAGTTGTTGTACCAAAATACCCAGCATTGGTTCCAGCAGTTACACCAACAATTTGCACAATTAATGGTGACCCAGAAAGTGCAACTAGTCATTGCTGTCACCACCTATACAGCCGTACGCTGGTTATCACCCCGTCTGGCCGCATTTAGTCAGACTCATCAGGAACTACAAATTATTTTGCAACATAGTATTAACCAACCTAGTTTTGATGCCGCCGGCATTGACTTGAGTATTCGCTGGCAGCATCATCCCGGCGATAGTGATTGCTTTATTAAAGCCCCTTTATTTCCTGTAGCCAATACTGAACTGGCAGCCAAATTGCCGACAGGCAAGCTGCAGGCCGGCAACCTTGGCGTAAGTCCCTGGCGAGACGTCATCCTGTTAACAGAACCACGGCAGGAGGATCTATGGCAATTCTGGAACAATGATCAGCCAGCCCCTAACCCCAGATATGTCATTGAGGATGCCAATGTACGCGTGCAGGCAGCTATTGATGGTCAGGGAATAATTCTCGCAGATCAGTTAATGCAAGCAGAAATAGAGGCTGGCACCTTGGTAAATATCAGTGATCATACATACAAACAAGCTGGTTATGCTATTAAGGCACACACTAGAGAAGCACATAAATTATTACCCTGGTTACGACAATAATATATATCTAATACAAAGTTTTATCTGACAGTAATTCAGTACAAACTTGATTGGGATATTTATTTAAAGCAGCTATACTCAATCTTTCTACGATAATTAATGACCTGTGAGTTATCAGCACTGATGTTTAAGTTTTTTGAAAATCTCGCACCACCCTACCCGCAGGAAGAACCCACCCAGCCACCGGCAACGCTGGTGGCATTTATTTGGCACTATTGTGCTGGCCTAAAGCGTTATTTGGCTATATTGGCCGTGACCTCCGCTACCTTCGCATTTTTAGAGGTATTGGTATATGGCTTTATGGGACAACTGGTCGATTGGCTTGCCGGGCTTTCACCCTATACTTTTATAGCTGACCAAAAAGACACTCTATGGTTATATGGCATATTATTATTGGTGGTTATGCCCTTGGTAGTGGGCGCAAATAACCTCGCCCGACATCAGGTTCTGATGGGCAATCTACCTATGCGCATGCGCTGGCAGGCACATCGTTATCTACTCAAGCAAAGTATGTCCTTTTATCAGGATGACTATGCCGGACGGATTGCCGCCAAGGTGATGCAGGGGGCACTGGCAGTAAGGGATACGGCCATCAAGTCGTGTGATACCTTTGTGTATGTCATTGTGTATTTGCTGTCCATGGTAGGAGTGATCAGCTATACCGATTGGCGTATGGCTATGCCTATGGTGGTATGGTTAATTTGTTTTATTCTAACCCAGTTATTCTTTGCCCCGCGGCTGAAAAAAATATCTACCGCACAAGCCAATGAGCGCGCGGTTATGACCGGGCGTGTGGTTGATAGCTATACCAATATCAGCACGGTTAAGCTGTTTGCCCACACCAAAGCTGAAGCTGAATATGCCCGTACCGCTATGGATGGTTTTATGGGCACTGTGTATGACATGATGCGCAAGAGCACCAATATGGATATGGTGGTTACCAGTCTTAACAATCTGTTGGTATTTGGCACTGCAGCCACTGGCATCTACCTGTGGTTGGGCGATACCGTCAGCATTGGTACCATTGCCGTAGGAGTAGCACTGGCCTTACGTTTACAGGGATTCTCTGACTGGATTATGTGGGAAATCTACTCTCTATTCGAAAATATTGGCACGGTCATTGATTCCATGACAACACTGGCTAACCCACAAGCCGTGGTGGACCAGACTGATACCACTTTAAACGTCAGCAAAGGGCAAATAACGTTTGCCAACGTTGGCTTTCACTATGGTAAAGGCGGTGGCGTTATTGAAGGTTTTAACCTGACCATCAGTGCGGGCGAAAAAATCGGCATCGTGGGGCGTTCTGGTGCGGGCAAATCAACCATGGTTAATCTGCTATTACGCTTCCATGATGTGGAAACAGGACAGATTTGCATAGATGGGCAAAATATCAGTCAAGTCACTCAGGATAGTCTGCGTGCCGCCATCGGCATGGTCACTCAGGATACTTCCCTGTTACATCGTTCTGTGCGCGAAAATATCGTCTATGGCAAGCCTGACGCCAGCGACGCCGAAGTCGCTGAAGCCACTCGCAAAGCCGAAGCAGACAGCTTTATTAATGATTTGGTCGACCCACATGGTAATAGTGGCTATATGGCGCAGGTAGGAGAACGGGGGGTAAAACTATCCGGGGGCCAGCGCCAACGCATCGCTCTGGCCAGAGTACTGCTCAAAGACGCCCCCATACTGGTGTTGGATGAAGCCACTTCCGCACTTGATTCAGAGGTAGAGGCAGCCATTCAACGTGCACTATACCGTTTAATGGAAAACAAAACCGTGATTGCTATCGCTCATCGCTTATCAACCATTGCCGCCATGGACCGTCTCATCGTCATGGATCAAGGCCAAATAGTAGAGCAAGGCAGCCATCAACAACTCTTGGCTCAGAACGGCGTTTATGCCAAACTATGGCGCCATCAAACCGGTGGCTTTATCGGTCACGAAGACTAAATAAGTGCACTGGAGCATCACTATGCAACAGCCTTTAATCATTGAAGTCACCCGCGGCAACTATGTGGAAAGCCGGCATCAAGTGATTGCTGTAGTCAGCGACAGTACTGGCCGGCGTGTACGACAGTGGGGCAATGTCGAGCAGTTGGTATTTCCCCGCTCTACGGCTAAACCCTTACAGGCCATGCCCCTGCTATTATCTGGTGCAGCCGAAGCGCTTCATCTCAGCCAACAGCAACTAGCCATGGCCTGTGCCTCACATAATAGTGAGCCAGCCCATACCCAGCTAGTCGGCAACTGGCTGCAACAGTTGGGTATGACCAGTACCGACCTGCAATGTGGCACCCACTGGCCTGGTCTGGAGTCAGCCACTATTCAACTGGCCCAGTCCCGGCATACAGCCTGCCCGATCCACAATAACTGCTCCGGCAAGCATTGTGGCTTCTTAAGTCTGGCCTACCATCGCGGTATCGACCATCAGGATTATATTAAGGCTGATCACCCTGTCCAACAGGAAGTAAACCAAACCATGGGGCGTATGCTTGATCTTGATGTTTTTGCTTTCCCCATGGGTATTGATGGCTGCTCTATTCCCACCTATGCTCTGCCCTTACCTGCACTGGCAATGGGTTTTGCCCGTTTTGGCAGTGGCGAGCAGTTGCCTCAGGGCTGGGCACAAGCCGCCCAAGCACTCTATCAAGCCATGGTAACAGAGCCATTTTACGTGGCTGGCAGTGAACGTCATTGTACCCGCGTAATGCAGGCCTATAGTGGTCAGGTAGCGTGCAAGACCGGCGCCGAAGGAGTATTTGGCGCTGCTGTGCCAAGCCTAGGTTATGGTATTGCCATTAAAGCCTTAGATGGCAATAGTAGAGCTGCTGAAGTTGCCCTCAATTATATTCTAAACACCATAGGGCTTAACCCTGCAGATACGAATTTTACCCAACACCAGGATTTATATAACCGCAATAGCATGCTGGTCGGTCAGGTACGGGTAGCGCTGGAGTAATGCCAGAACCAAGCTGAACCCGGCTAGTAATGATCTTCTTCCATGGCATCTATATGCTCCACAAAAGCCACTTCAGGACCAGCAATTGGGGCTTGTAATTCTTGTTCATCCAGCTGTTCCAGCTCATCTTCCACCAGCGCTTGGGCATAATCCTCAGCATCCGGAGAAATAAAGGCCGCCACTGGCGATCCAATGGGGCCGGGGGCCAAGGCTGGTGCTTGCTCCTGAACATCTTGTCCAGTTACCTCTCGCGCTCTCATACTGCTTAATACTGCCAGTACAATCAGAGCAAAAAAGGTACCAATACCAACAAAGTACGCATTGGGGCCCATCACCGACATCATGTATGACACCAAGATCGGGCCAGTACTCAGGCCGATGCCAGCAGCAATTACCATGGCGCCACTGGCAGCCACAATCTTCTCTGGAGGCAAGCGATCATTGGCATAGGCAACACACAATGAATACATAGGCATGACCGCCCCGCCCGTTACTACAATCAGGGGAATATACCAGATGGTATTATGATCTGCCGCTACTGCCAGTAAACACAGGGCACAAGCCACACTAGCATTAACCAGCATAACCCCACGCCGGCCAAACCTGTCTGACATCCAGCCAATCGGCCACTGAAACAATAAACCACCCCATAGAAACGCCGCCATAAACAAGGCCACTAACTGATTATCAAAGCCTTTTTGTAAGGCAAACACTGCTCCCATACCAAATACTGAACCATGGGCCGCTCCCGTAAGAGCATTACTGATAACCGCCAGTGGCGATAGGCGGTAAAGTTTAACGATAGTCATGGATTCGCTTTCGCCAAAACTTGGCGCGGGGCGCGCAGTCAGTAGAATCGGCACCAGAGCAAAGGAAATAATGACCGAAATAAGGATAAACAAAGTGGTGCTGGCTGGATCAGCAATATTCAACAGAAACTGCCCGGATCCCATACCCAGAGTGACAACGACCATATAAACAGACAGGATGGCCCCCCTATTCTCATTACTGGCTCGATCATTGAGCCAGCTCTCAGAAACCACATATAAGCCAGAATAGCAGATGCCAGTCACTAAGCGCATACCTGACCAGGTCCATGGATTAACGTATACGGAATGCAGCAGGATAGCGATGGAGGCGGTGGAAGCAAGGGCCGCAAAGACACGAATATGACCTACTCTTGTTACCAGCCTTGGCGTTAACAGGCCACCGGCAAGCATGCCGATAAAGTAAAACGCCATGACCACACCTGTGGTAAAGGTATCAAAGCCGGCAATGGTAGCCCGTACACCCAATAAGGTGCCTTGCAAACCATTACCCAACATCATAAAGCCAATACCAAGCAATAGTGCCCAACTGGCGCGCATTTCCTGAAGCATGATTTCTTCGATCTCAAAACTGCCTGTACAACAATGTCGCCACAATACTGCTGTTTAGCAAATTTGCATAACAATTTTTCCGGTGTTCAGCCATTAATATTTATTACTGTACAGAGCCCCAAAAAATACAGTAAGCTCGGACTTCTAATAACCTATAACCGGCACATAATGAGTAATCACGGGTATCAATCTGGCCGCCTAAACCTACCTTTTGTGGGCCACTGTACGTTTGGCAAAAATCCTCCCTGTCTGGACTGGGATAATATTCAGGCTGATGTAGCTGTAATGGGAGCACCGTTTGATTTTGGCACCCAATATCGAGCTGGTGCGCGCTTTGGGCCAAGATCCATTCGTGAGGCTTCTACCCTGTTCTCCTTCGGTCATGCTGGTGCCTATGACCATGAGGATGACGTTATCTACCTACCCAATGATCAGGTGAACATTGTTGATATAGGTGATGCTGATATTGTGCACACCGACACCCAACAATCCCATGCCAATATTGCCCTTGGTGTACGCAAGATTCTGGCCGCAGGTGCTCTACCCCTTGTGCTGGGTGGCGACCACTCAGTAAATGATCCGTGCATTGCCGCTATGGCTGATCTGGGCGAGCCATTCCACATTATTCAGATTGATGCGCACTTGGATTTTGTTGACGAACGCCATGGGGTCAAGCATGGCCACGGCAACCCCATGTGCCGAGCCGCAGAAAAAGACTATGTTACGGGCCTGACCCAATTAGGTATTCGTAATGTATCCTCAACTGCCCGTGAAGGCTATGCAGCAGCAAGGGAACAGGGCTCCAATATTCTCTCTGTGCGCCAAGTAAGAGCACTGGGGCCTGACGCCGTGCTGGCCCAGATTCCAGCTGGGGAAAACTACTATATCACCATTGATATAGATGGCTTTGATCCCTCCATAGCTCCCGGCACCGGCACGCCAAGCCACGGTGGATTTCAGTATTATGAGGTCATGGAAATTCTGCAGGGCTTAACCAGACAAGGCAAGGTTGTGGGCATTGATCTGTGCGAAGTGGCTCCCCATTATGATCATAGTGAAATCACCAGTTTTCTGGCTGCTCAAGTATTATTAAATCTATTGGGCTATATCTATGCCAACCAACCCTAAAACACATGCGGTCGGTATATATACCGACCGGCTCAACATTAACCCAAATAAGCTTTACGTACTTCCTCGGCAATAATTTTTATGCCTTTCTCTATGCGCTCTGGGGTTTGCGCAGCATAGTTGACACGAATACACTCATGGCGATGTTGCCAGTCATCTTTAATGCCAATAAAGAAATGGTGACCAGAGACCACAATCACATCACGCGCCTTTAACCGCTCATATAGTTCCTGACTGGAAATAGGCAGATCCTTAAACCACATCCAGGTAAACATAGTGCCTTCAGGTTTATGCATGGCCCAGGGTATAGTGTTATCCATTTCTCTATGCAAAAGGCTCTTAACAAAGTCGAGTCGCTGTTCATAGTAAGGCCTGACCACTTGATTACTAAGGTCAATAATTTCACCTGTATGTACCAGCTCCTGAGTCAGCAGTGCACCAAAGTTACCGCTGGCCAGATTAATAATGGCATTGGTGCGGGCAACGGTCTGAATGACCTCTTCATTAGCCACCACTATACCCGTACGGGCAGTCGGCAAACCCAGTTTGGAAAGGCTTAAACAAACTATCGTGTTCTGATTCCAAAAAGGTGTAGCCTGAGTAAATATCAGACCGGGAAAAGGCACACCATAGGCACCATCAATGATCAATGGAATATCGTTGGCCTGAGCCAGAGCATCAAGATGTTCAACCTCTTCGTCAGTGATAACGTTACCCGTCGGGTTGGTAGGCCGAGAGACACAAATAGCACCCGTTTGATCACCAATTTCCAGCTCATCAAAGCATACTCGATATTTAAATTCACGCTGCCCTAACTGATCAATTTGAGGATGTGCTGCAGCAAAAAAATCAGCCCCCAGGCCAGCATCAGCATAACCAATATATTCCGGCGCCAGAGGCAGTTGTATTTGCCGCTGGGTACCATCTTTAAAGGGCCCGGCAAACATATTAAACAGCATAAAGAAACCCGCCTGACTGCCATTGGTGAGAGCAATATTGCGGGCCGATACCTGCCATCCCAGACGCTGACGAAACAAGGCCGCAAGATCATTGATCAAGGTAGCATTCCCTTGTGGTGGGTCATAACTGCCGAGCACCTGATTTAATAACTCCGGCTGGGCCGCCAAACGAGCCATGCGCGCCTGAAACACCGCCTCTACTGCTGGAATAGAAGCTGGATTACCACCTCCCATCAAGATCATATCGCGGCCACTAGCCAAGGCATCACCAATATCATCCATAAGTACCTGAATACCTGTTGTGGAACCAAATTTTTCGCCAAAAGCGGACAGCTTCATATATTCCTCAATATTTTACCTAGTCAATTTATTTCAGCCACATCAGCAATTTATAACGTGACTAAAGAATCTCTGCAACATGCGTCATAGGGACGGATATAGCGACAATGATTTTCAAATGTTTTAACTTGCCCGTTAGACGCCCTAAAGGTTACTCAGTATGCCTGATAACAAGAGGCTGTCCATTTTAATATATGGTGTAACCAGTTTAATTTTAGTTATATATATACTAGTATATGCGAAATTTTGGGATAAACATCCTTTATTAGGCCATAGTTATGAAATTAGACACGTTTGATATCAAAATCTTGCAGATGCTGCAGCGGCAAGCAGATATATCGGTACAAAATTTATCGGAACATGTGGGCCTGTCTCATACCCCCTGCTGGCGCCGTATTAAACGTTTGCGAGAGGCAGGTGTACTGGGTGCCAATGTGGCTTTAATAGATGCCAAACAGGTGGGTTTAGGGGTGACTGTTTTTGTGCATGTCAAACTAATTAGTCATGATGAGCAGATGTTGGCTGATTTTGAAGCCCAGGCTGTCGCCATGGATGAGGTGATTCAATGCTACATTATGTCTGGTGATATGGATTATTTACTGCGCGTGGTAGTGTCATCAATTGAACAATACGAGCAAACCCTAAAACGCAAGCTGGTACGCCTGCCAGGAGTGCAATCCCTGAATTCCAGCTTTGCCTTACGAGAATTGAAAAATAACCATCAACTACCACTGCAGCTAGTACCCAGATAATACTGCCAGAACTCAGCCCTGCCAGCACCATCGCTCAGTTCATAAGGCACAAACCCAAAGCGGCGATAGGCTTGTTGGGCAACGTCATTATTGCCTAGCACCTCCAGGGTTACCTTTACTGCACCGCCTTGTTTGGCTATATCAACCACAGCCTGCAACAGAGCCTGACTCAGACCCAAACCACGATACTCTGCCACTACCGCCAAATCATGAATATTAACTAACGGCTGGGCTGCAAAAGTGGAAAATCCCCATAAGCAATTGCAGAAACCCACCCCTATGCCATCGACCCTGACCAGCAAACTAAACATATTACTTTGCGCAGGTAACTCTGTTAACAAACGTTGCTGGACTTCACTACTCAGGGCTTCAGCACCCCCCATAGGATCCATAGCATAAGCATTTAGCAGTCCAATTAACTCCTTTAGCTCAACTTGGTCCTGGTAATTTACCCTTACAATATCAATATTTGTCTGTGTCATAGGCACAATGGCCGCTTCCTATGTTTTGCTTACATATTCCAAATTAGAATATACAATAAATTTTTTATTACTTCTTGTTACAACAAAATTACTGCATAATGACGCATAGATACCAATCTTGCGCTGATTTTAATTTTATTATGCCTACTCGCACAAAACCACCACTACTTGAGTTATTAGAACCCATCGCCGATATTCTGCCCGATCAGGCCAGTACTGAAGCCAGTGAAAAATTCTTGCGGTTGTGCTTGAGTCATAGCAAGAATCCCATTATTACCACCAGCTTCGGCCCTCAATCAGGGGTATTATTGCATATGGTGAGTCAGATTACGCCCAACATTAAAGTGGTTTGGGTGGACTCTGGTTATAATCTGCCAGCAACTTACCAGCATGCTGAAAAACTGACTCGTGAGCTTGGTTTAAATCTAAAAGTCTATACCCCCAGCACCAGTGCCGCTTTTTGGGATGCTACCCGTGGCGGCATACCAACAGTCGATGATGAGCGCCATGCGGCCTTTACCAATAACTTTAAAATAACGCCTTTCCAACAGGCTCTGGAAGCATTACAACCTGATGTCTGGATATCCAGTGTAAGGCGTGAACAATCTGCCCACAGAGCAACTTTACCAGCCATCCACGAAGGTCCCTCAGGCACCATCAAATTAGCACCACTGATCGCTTGGCAAGAAAACGATATGCAAGCCTATCTGGACGATCATCAAATTGCCGATGAAAGCCGCTACTTTGACCCAGTAAAAGCCCAATATGGGCGTGAGTGTGGCTTACACAAACTTTAGATTAGTGCCCAACCAAGTCCATATCATCACTATTAGTGCCCATCCTTGAGGTATCTATAACCCATTGATTTTCCTGACAGGGATGGCGCAGTTGCCCTCGTAATGGGGGCGGTGTATAAATTGGGTTCACCCTAAGACTGCCCGGTTTTTTACTTGTACTCCTGTTGCAACAGATTAAACTCAGACTCTGTAAGCAATCCAGTCACTTACGGGATATGACTATATAATCGATAAGCAATATGAGCAATTTATCTCTGCTACGCCTTCAAGCAGGCTCTGCAGCACTTAAACACTTTCAACGGCATGGCCTGAATATGCAGGATTTTGGTTATCTGCTGGCGGCCAGTGGCGGCCCAAAGTGGCTAGTGTTGACCGGTTTGGATGCATATTTATGTCAACAGCATTTACCAACCATGGCAGGTATACATGGGCTTGGCACCTCAGCTGGTGCATTCCGTCTGGCCTGCTACGCCCAAGACCACCCACATCAGGCTATTACCCAATTTGCCAAAAACTATATTGCTACTACCTATAGCAGCCCACGTCCCAAGATGAGGGAGCGTGACCAGTCGGTGAAAGCCATTTTGGATGATATCCTGCTGGGTAAAGAACAACAGATTATCAACAACCCATATATGCGCCCACATTGGATTAGCGCCCAATGTCAGGGTCTTGGACGATTACCAGGCCAATGGTCACAAGCCACCAACCTGGGATTATCGTATTTATTCAATTGCGCAGGACGCAGACAATTACGCCACCTGTATACCCGCGCTTGTTTCCGCCCAGCCAATAGCCAACTGTGGCTAAAGGACCCATACCAACTACCTACTCAGTATTATCCCATGCAACAGGACAACCTTTATACATCCCTGTTAGCCAGTGGCACCATACCCCTGTTTTCACCGCTACGGCAAAATATAAAAGGCGCCCCCGGTGGCCATCTCGATGGCGGCATAGTGGATTATCACTTTGATTTACAATTGCAGGGCGCAGATAAATCTCTGATACTTTACCCACACTTTACTGATCAGCCTCGGGCTGGCTGGTTTGATAAGCATCTGGCACGGCCGCCCAGCGCCACAAGCTATGACAGAACATTACTGCTAACGCCTGGCAAAGCATTTATGGCACGACTCAAAAACAACCGCATCCCCGAGCGTAATGATTTTCGGGCCTATGACGATAACACCCGCATCAAGGCATGGACTAAAGCCACTGACTTATCACGCTATCTGGCCGACGAACTGGACCAGATCTTGCACACCCAGGATATAGGGCGTATTGAGCCTTTAATGCTTAGCTAAACAACGCGATGATTAATTAAAAATGCGCTCACCCATCTGGTCGATGGCCTGACGGGCTTTAAACAGGGTCAGATCATGGGCGTCACTGATACTGGAAGCTAAATCAGCACGCACAAACTGATGCTCTTGACCATCTTTGCGAATCATGCCATTTACTCGATAACCACCGCCGGTTTTGGTTGGTTGGGTTTCAATATCAAAGCCTTGATATTGGTGTTGCTGGATATCTGCCGATACCTTGGCACTGGTATTATCACCGCTACCACCCAGTAAGCTCTTTAAGCTAGATAAAAACCCCATATCAAATCTCCTTGCCATAGTTATACGGTGCCATAATACCACAGAGACTGGTTACACCCACCAGATTATAGTGACCGCTTCAGCCTTATTTTGGTGTTGCGTGACAAGGCACCTTAAGCAGGTAAATGGAGCCAGTAGGCCAACGCGACCTGATCAGCGCCAAAACCGACCCACTGAGTTTTCTTTATGCGCGGTATCCAACATAATACCAACTAACAATAACACCTTGACCTATTTTAAAATAACAATAAGGCGATACAATGCAACCTAATTTCCTGATTCTTATGGTCGACCAAATGGCTGGCCCCTTGTTAGATGACGATATGATCAAGCATCTGCATATCCCCAATATGCGCAAGCTGATCGACAAGGGTGTGAAATTCAATAATTGTTATACCCCCAGCCCCTTATGCACGCCTTCTCGCGGCAGCTTTATGACCGGCATGCTACCCTCGCGTAATGGCATCTACGACAATGCCGCTGAATTTAAAGCCACCACACCCAGCTTTGCCCACTACTTGCGCGACCTTGGCTACCAGACAGCCCTTAGTGGCAAAATGCATTTTGTTGGTCCTGACCAACTACATGGCTTTGAAGAGCGGCTTACCACAGATATTTATCCAGCCGACTTTGGCTGGACACCGGACTGGCAAAACCCTCTGCAACGTATTGACTGGTGGTATCATAACCTCAGCTCGGTCACCACAGCCGGGGTAGCGGAAATATCCAATCAACTGGAATTTGATGATGACGTCGCCTACCATGCCCAACTTAAGTTATACCAATATGCCCGACGCTTGGACACCCGCCCGTTTTGTTTGTGTGTGAGTTTTACTCACCCCCATGACCCCTATGTGGCTCGTCAAAAATACTGGGACCTGTACGATCACGAGCAAATTCCCATGCCCAAGGTGGCTGATCCAGGTTATGCCCTGCAAGACCCCCACTCCCAACGTCTTTACGACGCTGTTGACTATACCAACTTTACAGTCACTGCAGACGATATTCGCCAAGCTAGACATGCCTACTTTGCCAATATCAGTTATCTGGATGAAAAAATGGGGGCTATTCTAGCGGTTCTGGAACAATGCGGTTTTGCCGACAATACCCATATACTATTGTGCTCTGATCATGGCGATATGCTTGGAGAACGGGGGCTGTGGTACAAGATGAGTTTCTTTGAATACTCTTGTCGTATCCCATTGGTACTGTCTGCTGCCCATGGTTTTGGCCCAACTCAAGTCAATACTCCGGTAACCAACTGTGATATTTTACCTTCGCTAATTGAGCTGGCAGGTGGTGACCCGCAGGATTTAGCCTGTACCATTGATGGCAGCAGCTTTGTCGGCTTGGCCAAGGGCCAGGAACAACCGCAACGTAGTGCCTATTCAGAATACTGTGCCGAGGGCTCCATGGGCCCCATGGTAATGATTCGTAAGGGACAGTATAAATATACTTACAGCACCACAGAGCCAGAACAATTATTTGATCTGCACAGTGATCCGTTAGAGCTGACTAATCTGGCTGGCGCACCGGAGCAACAAGAGCGTATCAATGGTTTTCGCCAAGAACGGCATGCACGTTGGGATTTTGACCAATTTACCAGGGCAGTTATCAGCAGCCAGCGTTGCCGCAATCTGGTAGACCGGGCGCAACGCCAAGGCATATTTACGGCCTGGGATTATCAACCTCAAATTGATGCCAAACAACGCTTTATGCGTAATCACCTGGACCTTAATGTTTTGGAAACCAATAATCGTTACCCCAAAGCCGGTAGCTAGGCCGCCAATATCATATGGAGGCCTGCTACCAACTACCTATGTTGGCCATAGAAAGCCATGGCTCCATTGGCTCCAGAGGTGCGTTAGCCTGAATCAATTCCACAGACACATTATCAGGGGACTTTACAAACGCCATTTTACCATCTCGGGGTGGCCGATTTATGGTAACACCAGCCGCCATAAGACGATGACACACAGCATAAATATCGTCCACATTATAAGCCACATGCCCCCAGCTACGACCTGTGGTTAATGGTTCGGCTTCACCATCCCAATTATAGGTCAATTCCAGTTCTGGTGCCCTTACCGCACGCGCCTGATCAACATCAGCCGGAGCCGCAAGAAACACCAGAGTAAAGCGTCCGGCAGTATACTCAGCGCGGCGTATTTCTTGCAGACCTAGCTTGTTGCACCAGAAATCCAGAGCCATATCCAAATCAGTAACCCGTATCATGGTATGACGATAACGCATATAAAACCCTCCATATAGTGCTGCTG
>JASMLZ010000101.1 GCA_030748435.1 Gammaproteobacteria bacterium
ATATAATGAACCAGTATAAGCACCTTCTGGAGCTTTACGCAGACCAACCTGAGATGCTCGAGCTACTTAAGATAGACTTCAAGCAAATGCCATTAAAGAACATTAATGTTCAAAAGTACTATGACACACTGTCAGAGGAGGCGAACCATGAATAACTACCTAAAAGGGCTGGTAGCTACAACCCTGATTGTGGTTAGCACGAATGCATTGGCCACCACTACTGAGGAAGATTACGACTTCATTCAGGCATTTGAAACAAAGCTAGCCGACATAAAATCACAAGGACACCTAGAATACTGTAAATTCTACTCAGAGTTCGGTGAATTAGTCATGAGCGACAGACTGAAAGGGGAGTCAATACGGGACATTTTACCTAAGCTAACGCTTCCGAATTACCCCGAGATAGCCGAACTAGCCTTGGAAGCTTACAAGACTCCAATACCAGAAATAGCTCAGAAACTGTCCATAGACATCTTTGATGAAACGCACCAGACAAGACGTCTGATAATCAGCGAGTTTGGTAACAAGCTATTTATTAGGTGTTACGAACAGCAGCAGTGATGCAGTATTCAATCAAGGCACGAGCGTTCTGAATGATCAACATTCGAGTACTAAGGCTGCCTCCATTCCTTTTTAAACCTTTATAGTAAAACTTTATTTTTGCTGCACAAGCTATATAAAATATCGTTACCACTAGCAAAAACCATCCTCTGGGCATTTAGTATACTCCTGCTTGCTGTACAAATAGATTATAAAATGATAAAAACAAAATCTATATGAAAAATAAATATTGACGTATAGACTTAAGTAAACAGTTACCAGATTACGAGATCACTTTCCCTTTGTTAGCTAGTTTGATCAGGCTTCGGCTTGACTAGTGCTGTTGTCTGCCAATGTGCCCGCTAATATGGGCTTAAGAACATATTTATGACCCCCTCAAATCAAAAGTTAACTCTGCAACAACTTGAATCTTTTCTATGGCAAACGGCCGATATATTGCGTGGCAATATAGATGCCTCGGAGTTTAAGGATTATATCTTCGGCCTGATGTTTCTAAAGCGCCTGTCTGATGCTTTTGATGAAGAGCAGGAAAAGGTCGTATCCCATTATATAGCCAACGGAAAAACCCCAGCTCAGGCTCACAGGCTGGCCAGTGCTGAAGGCGAGTACGAACAGACATTTTTTGTGCCTGAATGTGCCCGTTGGCATTACCTTAAAGATCTACAGCATGGTATAGGTGCTGAATTGAATAAAGCCACTGCATCTATCGAGCAATCGAACCCGAGTCTGGTTGGAGTGCTACAGTCCATTGATTTTAACGTCAAAAATAAGCTGCCAGATAGTAAGATGCGGGATTTGATTGTGCATTTTTCCAAGTATCGATTACGCAACGTTGATTTTGAGGCGCCAGATTTATTAGGTAATGCCTATGAATATTTGATTAAAATGTTTGCTGACTCGGCGGGCAAAAAAGGCGGTGAGTTTAACACCCCCAGCGAAGTCGTGCAGTTGTTGGTAGCCTTGCTAAAGCCGCATGCGGGCATGAAGGTGTATGACCCTACAGCAGGCTCTGGGGGCATGTTGATAACCACTCGCCATTATCTGACTCAGCATGGTGAGAACCCCGCCAATTTGTCACTTTACGGACAGGAAATGAATCTTAGCACTTGGGCTATTTGTAAAATAAATATGTTTTTGCATGGGGTGTTTAATGCGGATATTCGTCAAGGTGATACCTTAGGTGACCCCAAGCATGTCCAGCATGGCGAACTAATGGTGTTTGATCGGGTGATTGCTAATCCTCCCTTTAGTTTAAAAAAGTGGGGCAAAGAACAAGCCGATAAGGATCCTTATAAGCGTTTTCCCTATGGCACACCACCCAGAGATGCCGGTGATCTGGCTTTTATACAGCATATGATAGCCTCACTAAATGCTCAGGGAATGATGGGGGTGGTAGTACCTCATGGGGTTTTATTTAGGGGGCCCAGTGAGCAGAGAATTCGTCAGGGTATAGTGGATGATGACTTGCTCGAGGCAGTTATTGGTCTACCGCCGGCACTCTTCTATGGTACCAGTATTCCTGCTGCACTGCTCATTCTTAACAAAGGTAAACCACCAGCTCGTCGGGGCAGGGTGCTGTTTATCAATGCTGAGCTGAACTTTCAGGAGGGCAAAAACCAGAACCGACTCAGGCAGCAAGATATACAAAAAATAGTGTCTACATTCGATAGTTATGTCGATTGCAGGCGTTACGCCAGGGTTGTCAATCTGGCAGCTATCCGGGCCAACGACTATAACCTGAATATTCGCCTTTATGCCGATACGGCGCCACCTCCGGAACACTATGATGTGCAGTCCATTCTGGATGGCACTATTCCAGTGAGTGAGGTAGAAGATGAATATATTCAGGAGACACTGTGCGGTATGGATGTTAGCTGTGTATTGCAGCGTAAAGATCAGGGCTACTATCAGTTTAAGCCTTGTATTCGCAGCAAGGAGCAGATACGTGATCATTTGTGCACTAATGATGCCCAAGTTATACGCCAGTTTGAACACTGGTGGGACAAGTATCAAATATCCTTGCATGAGTTGGATACCCAAGTGAAAGCAGCCGAAGAGTTAATGTGGGCACATCTAAGAGACTTAGGTTATGAATAAGCCGGTTGTAGCTACGTATTGGAAGCGGGTCAATATTGCTGAGGTAGCAGATTATATCAGTGATAAATTTGTGCCTGCCAAAACAGGATCTCAAACCATTAAATATATCGGCCTCGAACATATCATTGCTCACGAAAACAGACTAACCAGGCATGGCTTAACGGCCGATATTATGTCCACCAAGATGAGATTTCACAGACAGGATATTTTATTGGGCAAATTAAGACCCTACCTAAATAAAGTAGTGCTAGCGCCATTCGCCGGTGTTTGTTCGACAGATATACTAGTGATCAGGGCCAAGGATGATATTATGGCGGGTTTTCTACTGCGCGTGCTTAGTTCCAACCAATTAGTAAGTCATGCTGTGGAAAGTGCGGCAGGCAACATCATGCCGCGGACTTCCTGGCAATATTTGCAGACTTATCAATTTTATCTTCCACCTCTGCTGGAGCAGCAAAAAATAGCGGCTATTCTGGCCTCTGTAGATGAGGTTATTGAGAAGACTCTGGCTCAAATCAACAAGCTTAAAGATCTTAAGCGGGCTAGCATGGAGCGGTTATTTACTCGTGGTCTTGAGCATACCGAATACCAATCCAGTCCGGTTGGTAACATCCCCGTGGGATGGGAGATCAAGCAGTTGGGTGAACTACTGACCAATATTGTGGGTGGTGGCACCCCAGCACGTAATAATGCGGCCTATTGGGGAGGTGATATTCCATGGGCTACGGTAAAGGATCTAAGGGCTTCGCATTTGTCAATGACAGCTGAATGTATTTCCGATCAGGGTTTATACCATAGTGCTGCCAGATTGATTCCAGCCAATACCATCATTATTGCTACTCGGATGGCATTGGGTAAGGCCGCCGTTTTTGATCGTGATGTGACCATCAATCAAGACTTAAAAGCCCTATTTCCCAAAGCCAATATCGCCACCGAATTTCTTCATCAATGGTTACTATCGCAAGCGCCATTGCTTGCTTCCTTGGGTACAGGAAGCACTGTAAAAGGCATCCGGTTGGAGGTGTTAACAGGGTTAAAGCTCGCTCTACCGCCACTCCATGAACAGCAAAAAATCACCTCAATTCTGGTCTCGATAGATACTCAAATTAAGGTCAGACAAGCCAAGCTAAAGCATATTAAAGCCTTAAAAAAAGCACTGTTACAGAATCTGCTTGCAGGTCACAAACAGGTGCTGCGAAAAATCTGAAAACGACATCAATCTTTCATTCAGAACAGCCCTCAGTATCCTCTCCATTTTTACTAGAAGTCTTGATGTTAAGATTTTACTTTGTCTATAATCAGACGTAATGCCGCCGTATTGAGTATATAGTTGGGTTTATCAGGGATCTTATGCGGATTATCATGCGCGGTAATACGGTGGCCCTAAATGGCTTCGCTTGTGATATGGGTAACTCCTTCCCTGTTAGCCTGATGCCGCTATCTGTTGGGGGAGATATGAGTATGTTGAATAAAATAATAAAACAACGGCTTAATCACAAGCTTGCTCCAGCCAGTGTGTGCTTTGACGGGCCTAATATATGGGACCCTCAGGTATACAACCCAGGCCTGTATAGGCGAATTATCACACAAGGCACACTGGGCTTAGGGGAAGCTTATATGGAAGGCTGGTGGGAGTGTGAGGCACTGGACCAGTTTTTTTATCGCTTGCTACTCCATGATATTGATAAGAATATAAAGTTTCCTTTGGTTATGTGGCGCAAATGGTGGGCCAGACTATTTAACCTGCAAACAGTGCAGCGTGCATTTATTGTTGGTAGGCGCCATTATGATGTAGGCAACGACCTGTATAAGCGTATGCTCGACCCTTTAATGATTTATAGTTGTGGTTATTGGCAGCGGGCGGAAAACCTGGCCGATGCGCAAGTTGCCAAATTGCGCTTGGTATTTGATAAATTACAACTACAGCCAGGCATGCGGGTGCTGGATATTGGTTGTGGGTGGGGTGGGGCTGCGCGCTTTGCTGCTCAGCACTATGGGGTTGAGGTGGTAGGGGTGTCTATTTCCCAACAACAGGTGGATTTAGCCAATGCTCAAAAGGATGACCTTCCGGTTAACTATCTGTTTCAGGACTACCGTGATTTGCAGGGCCGCTTTGATCGGGCCTATTCGATCGGTATGTTTGAACATGTGGGACACAAAAACTACCATGACTATTTGGCCAAGATAAGTAGCCTGCTGGTTGATGATGGCCTGTTTTTATTACATACCATTGGCAAGAATAACAGTTCCATAGGCAATGACCCTTGGGTTGATCGTTATATTTTTCCCAATGGTGTCCTGCCATCTATGCAGCAAATAGCGGCTAGCTGTGAAGGTTTGTTTGTGGTGGAAGATATACATAATTTTGGTCCTGATTACGACACCACATTGATGGCCTGGTATAATAATTTTATCCAATCCTGGCCGCAGTTAGAGGATAGATATGACCCGCTTTTTAAGCGTATGTGGGAATATTATTTACTTTCCTTTGCGGGGGTGTTCCGAGCCCGTGACCTACAGGTATGGCAGTGGGTATTATCACCCAAAGGCTTAGCGTCAAGCTATTCTGCGCCGCGTTAAACAAGCCGCTAAAATAACGATGCATAAGCAGGTTTGCGATCTGTGGCACTGGTTTTTTGCTAATAGAGAGTTTTGCAGGATCAAATAACTATTATGCAAACCTCTCTGATAGATTGAATCCCTAGTGTAGGCCCCCTATAATGGCCTTTGAATTATTGGTTAGCGGATACAGGCTGCATGGCATATCAGGTATTGGCGCGCAAATGGCGGCCGCAGGATTTTCACTCCCTGGTGGGGCAGGAGCATGTGTTGCGTGCTCTTGTTCATGCTCTTGACGAGCAGCGTTTGCATCATGCCTATCTATTTGCCGGCACGCGGGGGGTTGGTAAAACCACTATTGCTCGTATTTTGGCACGCTGTTTGAACTGTGAGCAGGGCGTCACCTCTACTCCATGTGGCACTTGTTCTAGTTGTGTGGAGATTAGCGAAGGTCGCTTTGTCGACTTGATTGAAGTTGATGCTGCTTCGCGTACCAAGGTGGAAGACACTCGTGAGCTATTGGAAAATGTCCAATATGCGCCCACTCGCGGCCGTTTTAAAGTGTACCTTATTGACGAAGTACATATGCTGTCTGCCAGTAGCTTTAATGCGTTACTGAAAACGCTGGAAGAACCACCTCCTCATGTTAAGTTTTTGTTAGCTACTACGGATCCCCATAAACTGCCTATAACTGTCTTATCACGCTGTTTACAGTTTAATCTGAAAAATATGTCAGCCGAGCAGGTTGCCGGGCACTTGCGGGATATATTGGGTCAGGAACAAATTGCTTGTGACGAAGCCTCTATTTGGCAATTAGGTCGTGCTGCCAAGGGCAGTATGCGTGATGCTCTGAGCCTGACTGATCAGGCCATTGCATACTGTGGTGGTAGCTTGACTGAAACCACAGTTAATCAAATGTTAGGCAGTATCGACCAGGGTCGGGTAGTGGCTTTAGTACAAGCCTTGCAAGCGGGTGATGGTAGGGCAATGCTCATACAGATTGCTGAATTGGCTGAACAGGGGCAGGACTTCGTCTTGGCTCTGGAAGATCTTTTGTCCTTGCTGCATCAGGTGGCCATATGTCAGGTAGTACAAGATGCGCCAATAGCCGTACAGTTCGATCAGCAGGTGATACAAACCTTGGCCCAGACTATGTCAGCTGCCGATGTACAGTTATTTTATCAAATGGGTAGTGTGGCGCACAAAGATTTGGCTTTGGCTCCTGATATTCGTAATGGTTTTGAAATGGCTCTGTTACGTATGCTGGCTTTTCGCCCTCAGCTTGATCCGGAGCAACTACAGCAGGTGCCCATAGCTGCTGCTGAGGCGATATCACCTGCACCCATGACGGCAGATAGTGCGTTTGCACAACAGCCATCTGTTGTTATGGAATCTACTGCTGAGCCTGAGCCTGAGCCTGAGCCTGAGCCTGAGCCTGAGCCCGAAATAATCCCCAAGCTTGAGTCGACACCAGACCCAGCACCAGAAACAGCGGTACCCGAAGCCCTACAGGAAGCACCACTGACAGTGGTTGCAGAGCAACCTGCAGCGGCTGTTATGTCCAGTTCAGATCAAGTGATTGGCCATGTTAATCTGGGTGCTGAACGTATGCCAGTGGTGGCGGATATACCGCCTTGGGAAGAGGCTCCTGCAGGATGGCAAGGTGAGTCAAATAGACCCAGCCCAGTAGCATCGGTTGATGCACAGATCGAACCCGAACCCGAACCCGAACCCGAACCCGAACCCGAACAGTCTGAACCACTGTCGACAGCAAACTGGACCTTGGCTGATTTGGACGAAAATAATTGGCCTAATATC
The DNA here is from genome assembly GCA_030748435.1 of Gammaproteobacteria bacterium. Taxonomy (GTDB): domain Bacteria; phylum Pseudomonadota; class Gammaproteobacteria; order Pseudomonadales; family Balneatricaceae; genus Njordibacter. Next base: position 7,036 of record JASMLZ010000101.1, read on the forward strand.
TTTCGTGATTTGCAAGCCGACGGTTTAACCCGCTCTATTGCTGCTAATATGGTCTTTGCCAAGCGTGTTGGGACGCAGTTGACCTTTACCCTGGAACAGGCACAAAGTAGTATGCTCAATGCGACTCATCAAAGTCGCATTCGTCAGGCACTGGAAATGATGTTTGGCTGTGATTTGCAGTTGGCTATTGATATTGGTAATGCGCCCACTGAAACACCTTATGCCCGGCGCGAGCGACGTCTTGCCAGCCATCAGCAAGAAGCTGTTGAAGCTTTGCAGGCTGACCCATATGTAGAGCAGTTGGAACAGACCTTTAGTGGTCAGCTGGACTTGGCCAGTGTCAAGCCAGTACAGAATTTTAAAGAATAAGCAGACAGCTAACCGCTGCAAAATCTTAAGCAAAAGTAGAGAAAGAATATGTTGAAAGGTGGTATGGGCAATTTGATGAAACAAGCCCAAAAAATGCAGGAGCAAATGCAACAGGCGCAGGAAAAATTGGCAGAAGCTGAAACAACCGGTAGTGCTGGTGCTGGTTTGGTGCAAATTGTAATGAATGGTCGGCATGATGTAAAACGGGTTAGCATTGATGACAGCCTGATGCATGAAGATAAAGAAATGCTGGAAGACCTGCTGGCTGCTGCTGTCAATGATGCGGTGCGAAAAATAGAATCAGCACAGCAGGACAGTATGTCTGATATGACAGCTGGTTTGGGTATACCTCCCGGCTTTAAGATGCCATTCTAAGGGAATAAATACTGCCATCATGTCATTTAGCCCTCTTATAGAAGCATTGATTGAGGCCTTGCGCTGTTTGCCCGGCGTGGGTCGTAAATCAGCTCAGCGTATGGCTTTACAGTTGCTGGAACGTGATCGTCAGGGCGCCAGCAATTTGGCCCAGAGCTTGCTGGCAGCCGTGGAAGGTGTGGGGCGTTGTCAACGGTGTCGCAATCATAGTGAAACAGATATTTGTGCAACCTGCAGTAGTCCTCGCCGGGATGGCCAAAAACTGTGTATTGTTGAAACGCCAGCCGATGTTTTGGCTGTTGACCAGTCAACTGATTATAGTGGTTTGTATTTTGTGCTGATGGGGCACTTGTCGCCTTTGGATGGTATAGGGCCAGAAGCCTTGGGCTTGCCTGAACTTTTCAAGCGCTTACAAAGCGAGACCATGGAGCAACGTGTGCAGGAGGTGATTATTGCTACCAACCCGACCGTAGAAGGGGAAGCGACGGCTCACTTTATTTATGAACATATCAAATCATTGCCCAACTGTGAGCATATTTCTGTGACCCGCATTGCCCATGGTGTGCCTATTGGTGGTGAGCTTGAGTATGTGGATGGTGGCACTTTGGCCCATGCCTTTGCGGGGCGTAAAGCATGGTAGTAGCTGCCACACCTTATATTTATGTGGACTCAGATGCCGATCTTTTAAGCGCTTGTGAATATTTGCACCGAGGCACTCAGGTGGCTCTGGATACTGAGTTTATGCGAGTGGATACCTTTTATCCACAAGTGGGCTTGGTACAATTATCCGATGCTGAGCGGACTTATCTAATTGATCCGCTAACCATCCATGACTGGCAACCCTTGCAGAGTTTACTGGTTAGCCCCCGAGTATCAAAAGTGTTACATGCCTGTGCTGAAGATCTGGAAGTTTTTCGCCATTGGTTAGGTATCGTCCCCACGCCCATAATTGACACACAAATTGCCGCCGCCTATGTTGGCCACGGTTTGTCTATGGGCTTGCAGAATCTGGTAAGAACCCTGTTGGGCGTGGAACTGGAAAAAGGTGAGACGCGTTCGAATTGGCTGCAGCGTCCGTTAACCGCATCTCAGCGTCACTACGCAGCACTTGATGTATCATTGTTGTTGCAGTGTTTTGCTGAATTGCAGAAAACCCTGAAGGCGCAAAATAAATGGCTTTGGTTTATGGCTGATATGCAGGTACTAGCGTTAGCCAAGCCAGCCGTAGAGCCACAACACAGTTATCAGAATATAAACAACGCCTGGCGCTTGCAGGGCTTGGAACTGGTACGTCTGCAGGTGCTGGCCAAATGGCGTGAAACTCAGGCCAGAGATTTAGATAAGCCGCGATCCTTTATCCTTAAAGATGCCAGCTTGATAGACATTGCTCAGAACAACCCTAAACATATGCAGGCTTTGGCGACGGTACAGGACATGCGCCCCAGTAGTTTGAGGCGCTATGGTAAAGCCGTGCTAGAGCAGTTGGCCTTGGCTAATGAGGGATTTGCACAAGACACCATCAGTATGCCGGTAGCACTGCCTTTGCCGCTTAACAAGGCTGAGCAAAAAAATTATAAAAAACTACAAGCCTGTATAAATAATCTGGCTAAAGAGCATGATTTGCTACCTCAGATACTGGCCCGCAAAAAAGAGCTGTTAGCGTTATTTGAACGTCACCGCCAGGCACAGGCGTTTATGCTCCCAAGTACTTGGCAGGGTTGGCGAGCAGAACTGTTGCGTCAGCCAATCCACGACCTATTTAACCAATTGTAGAGGTGGCCATGAGTCAGGATAAGTTGATTTGCTCTATTTATCGGAGCAGTAAGAAAGATGAAATGTACTTGTATGTAGCCAAAGCCAAAGGTCTAATTGAGGTGCCAGATGCCTTATTAAAGATGTTTGGCAAGGCCCAGCATAGTATGGACATGCTATTGACCGCGGATAAAACGCTGGCCCGGGCAGATGCGGTTGAAATTCTTAATGCCATTACAGAAAAAGGCTATTATTTACAAATGCCACCTGCACGGGATGAGTATTTGTTGGATCTTTATAAAGCGCCGGTTAACCCAACTTATTAGACTGTTCCTTAGCGCTATCCTTAAAACTTCAGTTGAACACAGGATTTGCGCTGAGAAACTGGGTAGCACAACAAGGCGTCTCTAGCAGGCAATGACCGTAGCGCTTGGTAAGAGCGGCAACGATGATTAGTGGCTTTGGATCCAGCACAAAACAGTGTCGCGTTTTTGGTTTTACCTGTAGGGTGAATAGAATAGCTGACCATTTTGATTTTATTTCAACATCTTACGCAAGATATAAACGATCAATTAGGGTTTTTAGGGTTATGGACAAGTTCTGGCTGAGTACACCTTTGGTCAATATGAGCGCTCAGCAGTGGGAGGCCCTATGCGATAGTTGCGGTAAATGCTGTCTGCAAAAAATCATTGATGATGAAGCACCATTAATGTACCACACACGCGTAGCTTGCAGGTATCTGGATCTTAAGACTTGCCGTTGTCAGGTTTATGAGCAGCGGCAATCAAAAATGCCGGACTGTACCAAGGTGTCGCCAGATAATGTGCTTGAGTTCGCCTGGTTGCCAGAAACTTGTGCCTATCGTCTGGTTGCTGCTGGCGAGGACTTGCCTGCCTGGCACCCATTGCAAAGTGGTGATCATAAAAGCCCAATCAAAGCCGGTATGACGGTAAAAAAGTGGGCCGTATCTGAGCGTAAAGTGCCCCAGGAAGAATGGGGTGAGTTTGTTATCGAGATTCAACAACTTGATGAGTAACTAAAGTATCGCTTTTGCTTCCTGACAGCCATAGTTATTGCCGCGGATTTTTGTTATGGTTAGAGTGGTACACCAACTACATTATATTGACGGGTTCAGCGTTGTTCTGATGTTGCGCAGCAAGGCGAAGTGTGCAGGTAATGGTCATTCCCTTGCCAAACACGACAACGCGGCTGTGGGGCACCAGAACAGCGCCCTTCGGGTGAGTGGTTCAGCGCCCCTGGATTGCCTTGCGCCTCTTGCTAAGAGAATCACCATTAGCGGCAAGACGCGCCTTGCCAGGAACGCTGGACCATCTCACTGAACTTGTCAATATAATGTGGTTGGTGTACTAGACCAATAACAACTAGGATGGATTACCCGGTTAGCTCAACACCCTATACCGGTAATCAATTGGACACAGATGCCATGACCATTTTTACTCGGCCTTTAGCCTTGTTCTTACTTCTGCTTATGCAATTCAACTTGTCAGCCAACGCTGCGGGCGTTCAGTCGCAGACTTCAATGCAACAACTTGATGATCAAATTGATATTCGTATCCTGGTAGATGTGTCGGGTAGTATGAAACAGACCGATCCTTTAAACTTGCGGGTGCCAGCTTTACAAGTACTCACCCAACTACTGCCAGAACAAGCCCATGCCGGTGTTTGGGAGTTTGCCGATAGTGCCAGTTTGGTCGTGCCCCACGGTGCTATCGATGATCAGTGGCGTGAACTGGCTTTGGCAGCAGCCCAAAATATCCGCTCGGATGGTCAATACACGGATATTGGTGGTGCCTTGCAAGCGGCAGCTTTTGGTCAGCAAGAGAGAGCCAGTCGTCGTAATCTGCATGTTATCTTGTTGACCGATGGTATGGTTGATGTGGCCAAGAATGAAGTGGTAAATATTCGCGCCCGCAATGAACTGCTGCAACATATAACCCAGGAATATGTTGATGCTGGGGCTTTAGTGCATGCTATCGCTCTTTCACATGCTGCTGATGAAAAAACCCTCAGTGATATTGCCCGGCGCACAGATGGCCTGTTTGCTGTGGCCGAAAACGCGAATCAACTGTTGGATATTTTTCTGCGCGCTCTAGACAATAGTGTACTGACCCAACAGGCACCTGTAGCGGCAGATCGTCAATCTTTTGTGGTCAACAGCGATGTCCAGAGTATTACCGTGGTGGTGGCCAAGAAGGGGGATCAGGGAGTAGCGCTGCAAAGTCCTGATGGCGAAGTGATAAGTGCTACGGAGGCCAACCAGCAAATAGCCTGGCAAGAGTCCAGCACCCATGATGTGGTTACTGTGCAAGAGCCGGAGCAGGGTACTTGGGCGGTGACCTCTGGCGCGGCAGAGGTGACGAGAGTCAACGTTCAGGGGCAGTTAAAAATGGACTTGCGGGTGCCTAGTACCAATATTTATCTGGGGCAGCCAACATTTTTGGAAGTGACTTTGAATGACGCTCAAGGTCCTCTGGCCGATGTTGAGTTATTATCTCAATTCACCTTGCAATTAAGCTTGGAGAATGAGCAAAATCAGGTGCAGTGGCAGCAGCAAATGCCTATGTCCGCTCCTGCGTTGGTCGTTGATATGCCGGCTCAACAAGAGCTGGGGTTGTATCGCTTGCGGGCCCGTCTTGTGCATGCTGATAAGGTACAGGAAGTAGAGCGTAGCTTGCGTGTGCACCCACCTGTAGAATACCAAATTACCCAGCAGAAAGTTGGGCAAATGCTGCAGTACGAAGTCTCTGTGACGCCTTTGTTTAAACAATTGGATTTGGATGCCAGTTATGTCACGGTCACGGGACAGCGAGGGGATGCCACCGGATTGCAAAAGTCCATTGCCCTGAAGGTTGATAAATGGCAGGGCAGTTGGCAAGAAACCGAAGCCTTAAGTGCCTTGGCTCTGCGTCTGGAAGGTGTGACCTTGCAGGGTGAGCCAGTGACTTATTCTGTGCCTGTGGCGCAAGTGAATGTGCTGACCCCGAAACAGGTTGCACAGCAGCAACAGGCTCAGTCTGTTGCGGTGGAGGATCTACCGGAAGCCAAAGTGATAGAAGTTCAAGCCGAGCAGGCCAGCCCGACACAAGAAGCTCCTATTGAGGTCAGTGAAGAGCAACCTACTGAGGCAATGCAGGCGTTGATGAATGAACCAGAAGCGGCACCAGAAGCGGCACCAGAAGTGGCACCAGAAGTGGCACTGGAAGTGACATCTGCAGCTAATATACAGTCGCCAGTCGCAGCTGTACCGGAAGTAACTGTGGAAGTGGAGCCTGCTGAAACTCAGGTAGATAATCGTCTCGCTTTGTTAGGTATCTTGTTATTAGTACTGGTGGTGAGCATGATCTGGGCGCGTATAAAAGGGCCGGTCCAGAATAAGTCCAAAGTTAAACCAGTCCCTAATAAACCTGCGTAATAAGGTCCTTACATGTGTGAACTTATGGGTATGAGCGCCAACGTACCTACGGATATCTGTTTTAGCTTTACTGGCCTGATGCAAAGGGGTGGGGGTGTTGGTCCACATACTGACGGCTGGGGAATTACCTTTTATGTGGGAAAAGGTGCCCGTTCTTTTCATGACCCACAACCCAGTATAGATTCGCAGGTGGCGCAACTAGTACAACAACATGCCATGCGATCGCATGTGGTGATCAGTCATATTCGTCAGGCAAATATGGGGCAAGTGTGTTTGGAAAATACCCACCCATTTCAACGCGAACTGTGGGGGCGTCACTGGACCTTTGCACATAATGGCCAAATCAAAAACTATCAACATTTGGCATTGCAGCACTATCTGCCGGTGGGCAGTACGGATAGTGAATACCTATTTTGCTGGCTTCTGGGTGAATTACGCAGTGCCTTTCCCCAGTCAGCATCGGATCCTTGGCCCGTGCGTTTATTCCTACAGCAGCGTATGGACTATCTGCATAGTCTGGGGGTGGCTAATATACTCCTGTCTGATGGTCATCATCTGTATTGTTATTGCTCCACCAAGCTTAGTTGGATAACCCGGCGAGCGCCCTTTGGTGAGGCCTGCCTCAAAGATGCTGATATGCAAGTGGATTTTGGTACGCAGACGCAACCCGATGATGTGGTAACTGTGGTAGCCACCGAGCCGCTAACCGATAATGAGCAGTGGCATACTATGCATCCGGGGAGCCTGTTAGTGCTATGTGACGGCAAGGTCATTCAGTGAATAATTTAAACGCCTGTTTAAATTCTCTTTGCCTTAATCCTGTGAGTGTGTAAAATACTTGCACTTGAAACCTTATATAACAAGAACAGGATACTTTGACTATGACCGTTGATACTATTGATATGGAGTCGTACCAGTCCATATCGGATATTTTTCTGGAAGCATGTGGACGTTATGGGGATAAACCAGCATTTTCCTGTATGGGCCTGACCCTTAGCTTTAATGATATGCAGCGCTTAAGTGGCCAGTTTGCTTCCTATATTCAAAACCATACAGACCTGCAGCCAGGTGATCGTATTGCCATTCAATTGCCCAACGTACTGCAGTTTCCTATTGCCGTGTTTGGAGCCATGCGTGCTGGTTTGGTGGTTGTTAACACCAATCCCCTGTACACCGCCCGTGAGATGGAACATCAGTTTAATGACTCAGGTGCCAAAGCCTTATTGATATTGGCTAATATGGCCCATCTGGCTGAGCAGGTCTTACCCAAGACTGGCATCAACACAGTTTTGGTAACAGAACTGGGTGATATGCACTCATTTGCCAAGCGGCTATTAATTAATACGGTGGTAAAAAAGGTCAAAAAATTGGTGCCGCCTTATCATTTACCGCAAGCCATTGGTATGCGCCAGGCCCTGTCCTTAGGTAGTGCCAAGCCCGCGGCTCCCGTCCCAGTGACACTGGACGATACTGCGGCATTACAATATACCGGTGGTACCACTGGCGTTTCCAAGGCCGCACAGTTGTTGCACCGCAATCTGGTAGCCAATATGTTGCAAGTAAGGGAAAGTGTGCAACAGGATTTGCCCGGTGATAGCGAAATTGTTATCGCCCCTTTACCTCTGTATCATATCTATGCTTTTACCCTGAGTTTGGTAATGACTGATTGTGGGCACCATGTGGTATTAATACCCAACCCGCGGGATATTCCAGGTTTTGTCAAAGAACTGGGCAAGCATAAATTTAGCTCCTTTGCCGGTTTAAATACCCTGTTTGTTGCCCTGTGTAATAATCCTGAATTTGCCAAACTGGATTTTAGTAACCTGAAACAGACGCTTTCCGGTGGTATGGCACTTACCCATGCAGCGGCCGAACGCTGGCAAGCGGTTACGGGCTGCGCAATTCGTGAAGGCTACGGCCTTACTGAGACCTCGCCAGTGGTGACCCTGAACCCGCATAATGAAATCCGCATTGGTTATATTGGCAAACCCATCACAAATACTGAAGTGATGGTGATTGATGATAATGGGCAAACCCTACCCAATGGCGAAGAAGGTGAGCTATGTGTACGCGGGCCGCAGGTCATGGCTGGTTATTGGAATCGGCCAGAGGCTACTGCGGAAGTTATGCAGGATGACTGGTTTAAAACAGGTGATGTAGCCATTATTGCTGATGATGGTTTTGTGCGCCTGGTAGATCGCAAGAAAGATATGATTATTGTCTCTGGTTTTAATGTTTATCCTAATGAAATTGATGATCTGGCCAGTCAGCATCCAGGTATAGTAGAATGTGCTGCCGTGGGTATTCCCCATGAAAATTCCGGTGAAACAGTAAAACAGTTTGTGGTGAAGTCTGACCCTAATCTAACGGCTGACGAAGTCATTAGTTATTGTCGTGAGCATATGACAGCCTATAAGGTGCCAAAGGAAGTCGAATTCCGTGATGATCTACCGAAAACCAATGTCGGCAAGATTTTACGGCGCGCCTTGCGAGACCAGTAACTAAGCAGAGATTAGGGCTGGGCTTTAGTAGTATAATCCGGTGTATTTAAACGTTATTATCGTTACGCATATCAGTGCGTGATGCACTGGATTACCTATGAAGCCCTATGTCTGTTGATCTTTCCCAATGTTTGGCCAAAGACCGTCCGGCGTTACAGCGTCTGGTGGCAAAAATAGCCCAGCGAGTCAAGCGGCAACAGCCAAGCGACCAATTGCAAGCGCAATTGCAGGCCCAATGGCAACAATCGGTTAATACCTATCAACAACGCTGGCAAGCCAAACCCATAATAACTTATCCCGATTTGCCTGTGGCGGGTCAGCGTGACAAGCTGATAGAGCTTATTCATGACCATCAGGTGGTAGTGCTGGCTGGGGAAACCGGTTCTGGCAAAACTACCCAACTACCCAAATTATGTTTGGCGGCCGGGCAAGGTTTGCGGGGTATGATTGGCCATACCCAACCAAGGCGTTTGGCGGCGCGCAGTGTAGCCCAACGTATAGCCGAAGAGTTACAAGTACCTTTAGGCCGGCAGGTCGGCTATCAGGTACGCTTTAATGAGCAGGTATCTGATCAAACTCTAATTAAGTTGATGACCGATGGTATCTTGTTGGCTGAAACGCGTCATGATCCTGATTTATTACGCTATGACACCATCATTGTTGACGAAGCCCATGAGCGTAGCCTTAATATTGATTTTCTACTTGGCTATCTAAAGCAACTGCTGCCACGTCGTCCAGATCTTAAACTGATAATCACTTCAGCTACCATTGATGTAGACCGGTTTGCCAAGCACTTTAATAATGCGCCCGTGGTCGAAGTCAGCGGTCGTACCTATGCTGTTGATACTTGGTACCGGCCTTTGTTTCAGGGCCAACATGGTGATGCTAAACATGAAGATCGTAGCCTAAGTAGAGACCAGGCTTTGTTGGACGGCGTTGAACAGGCCCTGGCTGAAATAGAGCAATATGAGCGGGGGCAAAGCCAAGCCGGTGGTGATGTTCTGATATTCCTGCCTGGTGAGCGTGATATCCGCGAATTGGCACAGTTTCTGCGCCAGTTGGCGCGACCCCAGTGGCAAATTATGCCACTTTATGGACGTCTGAGTTTTGCTGAGCAACAAAAGGTATTTCACACTGGAGGCGCAGGGCGACGTATTATATTAGCCACCAATGTGGCGGAAACATCTGTTACCGTGCCGGGCATTCGCTACGTTATTGACCCGGGTACGGCCCGTATCAGCCGTTATAGCTATCGTTCTAAAGTACAACGGCTGCCCATAGAGGCCATTTCCCAGGCCAGTGCCAATCAACGCAAAGGGCGTTGTGGACGTGTCTCAGCAGGTATCTGTATTCGCCTGTATGATGAAGCAGACTTTCTTAGTCGGCCTGAATTTAGCGACGCCGAGATTCTGCGCACCAATTTAGCTTCAGTTATCTTGCAAATGCAAGATCTGAAGTTGGGAGACGTAGCCGATTTTCCGTTTATTGATATGCCTGACAGTCGCTTTATCAATGATGGTATAAAGCTGTTACAGGAATTGGGTGCCCTGAATAATCAGCGACATCTGACACCTTTGGGTAAACAATTAGCGCGCTTACCGGTGGACCCGCGTATTGCCCGCATGGTGTTGGCTGGTCAAGAGTGGGGAGCGTTACAAGAAGTGCTGATTATTGCGGCCGCACTGACTATTCAGGATCCACGGGAGCGCCCTCAGGAACGGCAGCAGGCAGCGGATCAAAAACATCAGGTTTGGCGTGATACCAGTTCTGATTTTCTTAGTCTGGTTAATCTTTGGCAGGCTTACGAAAGCCAACGTCAGGATCTTAGCCAAAACCAGTTACGCAAATGGTGCACGAAGCATTTTCTATCTTATATGCGTATGCGCGAATGGCGTGAAGTGCATCGGCAAATTCTGCTAATGTGTCAGCATATGGGTTTCAAGGCCAAGCAGGAGCCAGCCGGCTATGAGGCTATCCATCGTGCTTTATTGACCGGGTTATTGGGCCACATTGGTCATAAAGACGAAGATGGTAGTTATTTGGGACCACGACAGCGACGTTTTCATATTTTCCCTGGTTCCGCTTTGTATAAGAAGTCGCCACCCTGGTTGATGGCTGCGGAATTGGTTGAGACTTCCAGACTATTTGCCCGAGGCCTAGCCAAAATTGAGCCAGCCTGGGTTGAGCAAGCCGCTGCTCCTTTGCTTAAGTATAGCTATTCCGAGCCGGCCTGGCACAAGCGGCAGGGACAGGTAATGGCGCTCGAGCAAGTAAGCCTGTATGGTTTGGTATTGGCCAGTCAGCGCAAGGTTGCCTATGGCAAGATCGATCCCGAGGTTAGCCAGCAGTTGTTGATTATGGAAGGTCTGGTACAGGGCAATATGCATACTAAAGCTGAATTTTTGGCCCATAATCGTGCTTTGGTAGATACCGTTGAAGGTTTGGAAGCCAAGACCCGCCGCCGCGATATTTTGGTTGATGACCGTGTGGTATATGAGTTTTATGCCGCTAAATTGGCAAGTGCCAAACAACCCTTAACCAGTACGGCAGCTTTTGAACGCTGGCGTAAATGGGCCGAAAAACATACCCCGCAGCTGTTATATATGGATCAACAGGTGTTGATGCGCGAACAGGCTAATACTGTCAGTAATAACGACTTTCCTGATCGCTTGCACTGGCAGCATATAAGTTGGCCATTATATTACCAGTTTGCACCCGGTCAAAAACAGGATGGGGTGACCCTGCAAGTGCCGGTCAACCAGTTAAAACGTTTGCCGGTAAAACGTTTGTCCTGGTTGGTGCCGGGCTTATTGCTGGATAAAATATCGGCGCTGATACGCGGCCTGCCTAAGTCTCAACGCAAGGCCTTTGTACCGGTTCCTAATTATGCTCAGGCAATCTATGAGGCCCTGGAAGTTGATAATATAGATTTGCTTGATGCCGTGGCCACCCAGCTACAGCGCATTAGTGGTCGACCCTTCGATGTCAAACTGCTACACAATGTGGTACTGGATGACCTATATGATATGGGTATTCAGGTGCTATCTGAGGATGGCAAAGAGCTGGCTTATAGTCGTGATATCGATAGCCTGCTAATAAAATATGCCAATAGCGCTGGTGCAACACGTCCACAAACCCGGCATAACTTATTGCAGAGTGATTTAACCAGCTATCCCGACACGGGTTTGCCAGAACAGATAAGCATCACCCAAGCCGGTGCTACCTTGCCCGTGTGGCCAGCTCTTAAAGATGAGGGAAAAACAGTTGCTGTGGTATTCGCTGACAGTGCTGCAGAAGCGCTGGGCTTAACCAGACAGGGGCTCTTGCGCTTATATCGTCTGGCCTTGAACGAACAGCTGAAACATTTAGGCAAGACATTAGTGCAGATGCGTAAGGTGGAATTACTCTTTGCTACCATAGGTTCAGCCCAGAGCTTGCGTGAACAATTATTCGCCAAGGCCATAGAAATGGTGTTCTTGCAGTCGGATTTACCGCGCACTCAGCAGGCATTTACAGCCAGTCTGGAGAAACGTGGCGAGCTGCCAGACGCGGTACAAAAGATAGTGGCTTTAGTGATACAGATACTAACCTCCCAGCAGGCAGCTCGCAAACAACTTAAGGGTAAGTTAAATCTCGCCTGGGCTAATGTTTATCAGGATATTGGTGGGCAGTTGGATAGTTTGGTATACAGTGATTTTGTGGCCCAAACCCCACTGCAGGTATTGTCTGATTTACCACGTTATATGCACGCTATTGAATACCGCTTGGGGCGGTTCCAGCAACAACTGGCCAAAGAAAATGCCTGGGTACAGGAATTGCGTGACTGGCAACAACGCTATTTGGCTGCCAAACAACGCTGTTTACCCTATTCTCCGGAGGCTCAGGCACTGGAGGATTTTTTCTGGCAGTTACAGGAATATCGAGTATCTTTATTTGCCCAACAACTGGGCACTCGCAAGGCTGTTTCAGCCAAACGCCTGCAGCGTCAATGGCAGGCCATGGAAAATTAGCTGGTTGCTGGCATAGTCGGTAAGTTGGCCTGTAAGTGCTGTTTTAAGCGTAAGCAGGCCGGGCTGGTATTACTGGGGTCTGATTGAAAAATAATGTGCATATTACCCAGCTCAGGATAACCTGACAGATGGCTGTGTGCAGCAAGCGTTTCCGGCACTGTGCTGGCAGCCATGGCGCTGATACCGAGACCGGCCTGAATAGCAGCAGTAATACCCAATAGACTTGATGAACTGTAGGCCACCCGCCATTCTCTATTGTGCTGATTTAGTTGACTAACAATACGTTGCCGGTACCCACAGCCCTGAGGATAAACGACCAAAGGTACGGCCTGCTCAGGATCAGGTATATCGTGACCATTGCTAACCCAAACGATGGGTTCGACAAAGATATTAGCTGTTGTTGAACTGAGCTTGTCACTGTCCATATTGTGTGTTGCTGTGGCTAATACCAGATCATAATGCCCCTGATCATAATCCCTTAACAACTTCTCGCTAAGTTCACAGTTAACCTCCAAACTGACCTCCGGGTAAGCCGAGGTAAACTGGCTTAATAAGCTGGGCAGGTAGGATACCTCAAAGTCATTGGGGATGCCCAGTCGCACTTGACCACTGACCTGCTGTTTATGAATGCGGGTAAAGGCAGCATCATTTAAAGTCAGCATCTGCCGCGCAAAATGCAGCAACATTTCTCCCTGCTCAGTAACCTGCAGGTGCTTATCACGATGCAATAAGGGCGCATCGACCAGCTCCTCCAGACGCTTAATCTGTAAACTGATAGCGGGTTGGGTGCGGCCCAATATTTGTCCAGCCTGAGTAAAGCCGCCGCGGTCAATGACTGTGACAAAGGTGCGTAATAATTCGGTGGGTATATTTTTCATGGTTTTTATAATGCTTTGGATTACTGATAAATATAAAGTAGTTGCTGCTTCAGATCATTAATAAAGGTACACTAATTTAAATAGTTTGAATGAGAATTTATCATGGCTATTAATTATCGTAATTTACCGCCGCTCAATGCTTTGGTAGCGTTTAGCGCCGCTGCTGAAGAACAGAGCTTTACCCGCGCAGGGCAGCGTTTGTTCGTTACCCAGGGGGCAATTAGCCGCCAGGTTCGCCTTTTGGAACAGCGTTTGGATGTTACCCTGTTCGAGCGCGATAACCGGCAAGTGCGGTTAACTAACGCTGGAGCTAACTATCATCAAGCTATCTCTGTCGCCTTGTCACAGATTGCCAGTGCCACAGAAGTTTTGCAACAGCCTTTTGATGACAACCAGATAACCGTAGCTACTACCCATGCTGTGGCTTCTCTGTGGTTAATGCCCCTTATTAGTCAATACTGCCAGTTGCAAGAACAGGTAGACGTGCGCTTACTGGCGTCTGACAGTGTTATGGATATGCATCCTAAGAACTATGACTGTTGTATAGGCTACAGTATGCAGCCGCCTGAACGTGGTCGCCTAGTTAAACTGTTTAATGAACGTATTTTTGTGGTTTGCAGTCCGGATTATTTGGCTCAGCATAAAGATTTGACACCTCGGCAACTGCTGGCAACACGACAACTGGTATTGGACAATACGGATTCAGGTTGGCTTAACTGGTCAGACTGGTTTGCTGGGGTTGGCTTGGAAAGCGTGGTGCCACAACACCGGGTGACCTTTAGCCACTATACCATGTTGTTACAAGCTGCCCAGCAAGGGCAGGGTGTGGCCTTGGCCTGGGACTATCTGGCCAATGATTATCTGGCTTCAGGCATGCTGGTGCAAGCGGCTGATCTGGTCATGGAAACGGCTGCCGGCTTTTATTTGCTGACCTCGCCAGAAGGTGAACAGAAGCATGCCGCAGGGGTGTTCTGTGATTGGTTGGCTGCTCAGGCTCTGTAGAAGCGCTTATCAGCTGTTTTTGCTATGAGTTTTACTCATTAATAAGGTGATTTTTCATCGATTGCTCAAGCCGTATTTTTCAGGCACATTGTTGGGCATAATAAATGACCTGCATCAAGCTTTCCGTGGAGCCTGACTATGAGTAACTTTGTACATATTCCAATGGCTGATTTGGAAGCTGTTACAGGCCCTATCGAACAGGCCAAAGGCCTGCCAAACAGGGTTTATAACGATCCGGATTTTCTGGCTTATGAACGTGATCAGATTATGGCAAAAACTTGGGCCGGTATTGGTTTTGCTGGCGATTTACCTCAGCCTGGTTATGTTAAACCGGTGACCTTTATGGGTTTGCCTTTGGTTATCATACGTGACCGTCAGGATAAGGTGCGTGTGTTTCACAATGTGTGCAGTCACCGTGGCATGGTAGTGGTCAATGTTGCGGGACCGGTAACCGGCAGTATACGTTGTCCCTATCATTCCTGGACCTATGACTTCAATGGTGACCTGAAGGGCACACCGCATCTGGGTGGTGTTGGTGTGCACCAGACTAGCAGTTTCCGCTGTGCAGAACACGGTATGAAAGAAGTGCGCAGCCAGGTGTGGTTCGATGTGGTATTTATTAATCTGGATGGCAAGGCACCGGCATTTGATGATTTTATTGCACCAGTGACTGCACGTTGGCAGACTTATTTGGGTGCGGATGGATATGCCCAAATGCGGCGTGAAACCACTGGTGGCGCTATGCAACTGGATGTCGCCTGCAACTGGAAACTGGCTGTAGAAAACTACTGTGAGAGCTATCATTTGCCCTGGGTGCATCCCGGCCTTAATAGTTATTCCCGTATTCAGGATCATTATCATATTATGTTTGCTGGATTTGCTGGTCAGGGTACCCGTGTTTATAACCTGTCAGAACAGGCAGGTACCAGCCTGCCAGTGTTTCCAGCATGGCCAGCCGAGCAACTAAAAGAAGCTGAATATATTAGTGTCTTTCCTAACGTCTTGTTGGGTATTCAGGCAGACCATAGTTTTGCTATTGTGCTTGATCCGGTAGCCAATAACCGTACCTTGGAACACTTGCGTATTATGTATGTAGGTGATGAGGCATTAAATGCCAAATACGAACCACATCGTGCCGCTACACTGGACTCCTGGAAGATTGTTTTTGCCGAAGACATAGGTGTTGTTGAAGGCATGCAATCCGGTCGTGCATCGCCCGGCTTTGAGGGTGGAGTATTCTCCCCGGTACTGGATAACCCCACGCATTATTTTAATAAGTGGGTGGCAGACAGGTTACTTGCAGCAACTGATTAATCTGATCCAGATCAGACAACAGACTTTGACCTATATTCTTGAGATAATCGCCTTACCAAGACAACATTGAGTAAAAGAAAAACTATGGCTGAGCCTTATAAGCAGTGGTTATGCATTATTTGTGGTTTTATTTATGATGAAGAGCAGGGTTGGCCCCGTGACGGCATTGCCGCTGGTACCCGCTGGCAAGATGTTCCTGAAGACTGGCTCTGCCCGGACTGCTTAGTAGGCAAGTCTGACTTTGAAATGATTGAACTGACAGCCGAGGCAGTTGCCGCGCCAGCAAGTATGCCCCCAGTAAACGATGTGCCTGCTGGTCCTATCGTGATTATTGGTGCTGGCTACACAGGCTATAATCTGGTTGCAGCCATCCGCAAGATTGATACCCTTGTAGACATTGTGGTATTGACGTCCGATGACGGTATGCATTATTCCAAACCAGCCTTGTCTACCGGTTTACTAAATGGCCAACAAGCCAGCGACCTAGTCACTGATAAGCCCTTGTCTATGGCCAATCGTTTAGGTGTCCGTATTGTCACTCATTGTCAGGTCCAGAATATTGATAAGCAGGCCCGGACGGTGCATACCAGCCTTGGTCAACAACCTTATGGCCAATTGGTTTTGGCTACCGGTGCCAGCCCTATCCGTTTGCCTATACCAGGTACCGGTGCTGCCGATATACTCAGTGTTAATAATCTGTTGGATTATCGGCGCTATCGTCAGGCTTTGGCTGATAAGCACAAGGTGTTGCTGATTGGAAACGGCCTGATTGGCTGTGAATTTGCCAATGATCTGGCGGCTAGTGGTTATCAAGTAGATTTGGTGGGGCTGACAGCCTGGCCTATGGACAGTCTGCTACCAGAAGCCATTGGTCGTTGTCTACAAACCAATTTGCAAGAGCTTGGGGTCAACTGGTATTTAGAAAATACCGTGGCACGTATTGATTATCAAATAGCTGGTAAAGCTGATAGTGGCTATCGGGTAATCTTGAGTGATGGTCAGGTATTACTAGCTGATGTACTGGTATCTGCTGTCGGTCTACAAACCCGTATGGAGTTGGCTGTTACAGCAGGTATTGAGTGTGATAAAGGGATTAAGGTCAACCACCAACTGGCCACCAATATTGAGCATATTTATGCGCTGGGTGACTGTATTGAGATCAATGGTCAACTAATGCCTTATATCGCGCCTATATATTGGGGTATTCAGGCTCTGGCCAAGACCCTGACAGGTACCCCGACAGAGGTTAACTATCCACTGATGACAATCATGGTGAAAACACCAGCTTGTCCATTAAGTTTGTTAACTCCGGCATCTGACATAACTGGTAGTTGGCAGGTGGAAACCACGGCACAGGGCATGATCGGACGCTTTATTGATAATCGGAATAGGCTACAAGGCTTCGTTTTACAAGGCAGTGATGTTGATCAAAGGGCCTATTTTTTGGAACAGGTAAAGGGTTGTTTGTAGCTAAATAACTGCTTGAGTCATTTATAAATTATATATTCGAGACATATAATTTATCTATTTGCGACATTTTTGCATCTGAGTGCTTTTTGGCGCTTGCAACCTGCACAAAGAACGCTAATATCCGTATTTGGTGATATCGCTAAAGTTGCATGCCTAAGGTCAGAAGAGGAGTCTTTGATGACAAAAGCCGCATTGATTCGACAGAACCGTTATAAATTGCACAACCATATCATTCAAAAACGTGATATTGGGAAGTGGTGGGTATTTCCCCATGATCCTAAAAAGGATGGTTGCATCACTACTAGGTCGGTGGTGGTATACGCCGCCAATACGCTACAGGATGCCCAACGTTGGTTGAATGAGCGTTATGAGGCTGATTGTGCTCTAGCCTGATCTGCTTTAAGTTTAGAGACAGCGTATTCAGCAGTTGCCCAAGCTGCTAAAATGGGACCTTAATATTATTAATGGTCTTGCTGTGTTTTTGATACTCAGGGCCTTTGCTTTAAGGATCCTGTATGTCCACTCCTACCCCTCATATTGACTGTCATGCTGGCGCTTTCGCTCGCACTGTATTGATGCCTGGCGATCCTCAGCGTGCCAAGTATATTGCTGATAATTTTTTGCAGGATGTGCAGCAGGTTAATAGTGTGCGTGGCATGCTGGGCTACACAGGTACTTATCAGGGCCGGCGCATTTCCGTTATGGGCAGTGGTATGGGCATGCCCAGTATTGGCATCTATTCTTTTGAGTTGTTTAGTTTCTATGGTGTAGAGCGTATTATTCGCATTGGCTCCTGTGGTGCATATAGTGCCGATTTAGATCTTTATGATGTCATTATTGCTGATGAGGCCTGGAGTGAGTCCAGCTTTGCTCGTACCCAAGGTGTGAGTGATACTGATGTCTTGGCCGCTACCCCAGATCTGGTTGCTGAGCTGGAGAGTCATGCCCAAGCACTGCACATTGATTATGTCAAAACCCGTATCCATTCCAGTGATGTTTTTTATCGTCAAAATTTTGATGATTATAAAACCATCCGTGATCAGCATGGTTGTCAGGCTGTAGAAATGGAAGCTTTTGCTCTGTTTGCCAATGCTCAGGCCACCAACAAACAGGCAGCTTGTGTGCTTACCGTATCAGATTCTTTGGTAACCCATGAGGCCACCACTTCTGATGAGCGGGAAAAGGCTTTTACCAATATGATGCAAATTGCTTTACAAATGGCTGATTAAATAGCCATGTCTTGTACATTTTTGCAGCGTCTAAATGCCCTGATATGGTTGGCTTATGGACTATCAATGGTGATAGCCACCGAGCAGGTCAATAATCTTATGGCAAATCAGCATCCATGGCTTACAGGGCCTCTTGGCTGGGGCCTGTTGATCTATGGCGTGTGGCTGTTATTGGCTGCGTTTCGTGTGGCAGTCCCGATGCGGACATTGCAGGTATTGATTACCTTTAATTATGGCTGGAGTTTGTTGATTATCCTGTTGATTAGCACAGGACAAGTAATTGTGGCACCCATGGGTATTCGTGTAGCCATGCTGATGGCTTTGTTGACAGCGGCCATGGGGGCCTTACTATTTCGTCACTTTAAGTTGTTAATGGGCAAGTACTGAGCCATTCTCGGGTCTAGTGATACCATCCAGCAACATGCAACACCGTTACTGCATCGTTTCGCAATAAGATTGGTCATTAACCTGTTGCTCCAGTAAAAAAGTCAGCTTTTTTATCCCTTTCGGCTCTTTTCATATCTCCAAATCAAGCAAACCTCTATGCCATTCATCCTGGTTAGCTTTCTTTTGCCAAGAAAACATATAACATAATGATTATATTCGGTTTTTTTAGTTGAAAGTCAAGCTTAATAACAGATGAAAAAATCAATTTATCCACTCTAAGCTGGCCAATGCGGCCAATTAATCTGCAGTTCAAAAAATATCGTCTATTCTAATTGTAGTCGGCCCAGCTTAAATACAGTGATGATGAGTCGGTAGGACGGCGCCATAAGTGGGGGTACAGCAGCATGTCAGGTACTTCAAGATAACTAAACTGTAACGGAAGATGAGCAAGTGATAGAAGACGATATTATCAATAAGATGATGAAGATAAAGGACATCGAGGGTGTTCTGCAGACTAATGTAATGGGTGCAGATATTGCGTCTAATATTGAAGACGAACAACTTAGCCATTTTATAAAATATATTGTTGGGTTTATGCCCCTGTTCGAAAAAAAAGCAGAACTAGGGCCAATTAATAGCGTTATTTTATGTAATGACAGAGAAAAGAGCAATATTGGTGTTTTTATAGGCCAAGAGCATAGTGTCGGTTTAATCTACAACAGATCTTGTTCAATCAATAGGCTGCATTCAAAGGTGAGTGAACATTTAGAAAGTATAGTATCTGGAGATAGATGATGTTGCAATTAGACATGAATAAGATTTTAGATGAGTTTGTGTCATTTGATAGTATAAGTCATAGTTGTATATATAAAAATGGCAATATTTTGGCTTCTACATTTCCTTCAGTGATAAGAGACAAGTTGACCAATATTGGCAGTGTTATTGATAAAATATTTGTAACTGCAGAATCAATAGATCAGAATCATGATGAAATTCATTTTGAGTTAGAAAAAAACTTACTAATAGCATATCGAATAAATAATGATTTTCTACTTATTCTATTGACTGCCAATAATGTAAATCTTTCTCTAATTTATATGACAATTAAATCAGTTGAAAAGATACTCAAGTCAAATAATGAAGAACAAAAATCAAAAATACAGTATCAAGTAATAGAGAAGGTCAGGGATACTAATAATGCAGAGAATATTAATAACCCTGTAAAAAGCCCAACTGATGATAATAAAGATGAATATGATCAGCTCAAAAGAAAGTTAGTTAACCTTCGTAGTTTATTGTTAGATTGTTTTGGACCTGTTGCCACTGTCATATTTGAGGGTGCAATTAAAGAATGGAAGAATTTACACAGGCCGAGTATTGATAACTTAGATAAATTGCTCGAGTTAATGTTAATTCAAATTGAAGGTCAGGATGAAAAAAACCTGTTTTCTGCCAGAGCCACTCGGATTATTCGTACACCTAG
>JASMLZ010000102.1 GCA_030748435.1 Gammaproteobacteria bacterium
TATGTTACCCTGCCCCTACTGCGCGCCCATGCACAAAAGTATGGCAAGCTGGCACTGATCCACTTCGATGCCCATACAGACACCTATCCAAATGACACAGAAATTGATCACGGTAGCATGTTTTATCACGCCCCTCGTCAGGGTTTAGTCGACCCTGAACACTCAATTCAAATTGGTATTCGTACGGAATATCGGCCCCAAGAGCACCCATATCAGGTACTGGATGCTGCCACAGCCAATGATATGACAGCAGCCGATATTGTCACAGCAATTCAACAGCGGGTAGGTGATATGCCAGCCTATCTGACTTTCGATATAGACTGTCTGGACCCAGCCTATGCACCAGGTACCGGCACACCCGTGGTGGGCGGACTCAGCACTGATAAAGCATTAAAGATTATACGTGGTCTAAAAGATACCAATATCGTCGGCTTTGACCTAGTGGAAGTTAATCCGACATATGACCACGCCCAGATTACGGCTCTGGCCGGCGCCACCTTGATAGTGGAGTTTCTCTATATTCTGGCGCACCAGAAACGCCAGCGGCTGGGTACTAGTGAGGGCTAGCCGTCATCCAAAGACAGAGCAAAAGGCATTACGCCGGATTATTGAATACTTGCATGCGGCTACCATTTGCCGCTATGGTTAGCCTATACAATAACAACCCAAGCCATGCCTGATGACTACACCCCTTGACCAAGACCTGATACAACAAGCTCGTATTGATCTGGCCGCCTGTTTCCGCTGGACTGCACGCCTTAATATGCACGAGTCCATTGCCAATCATTTCAGCTTTGCCGTGTCGGCAGACGGAAGTCAGTTTTTATGCAACCCCCGGGGTCGTCACTTCAGCAATATTAAGGCTAGCGAGCTACTATTACTGGACGCCAATAACCCTGACACCATGCAACAGGCCAATGCACCAGACCCAACCACCTGGGCGATTCACGGTGCCTTGCATCGTAACGTCCCTCAAGCCAGGTGCTTGATGCATGTGCACTCCCGTTATGCTCTGGCTCTGGCCTGTCTGAAAGATGGCAGCATGCCTCCCATTGACCAAAATACCATGCGCTTTTATAACCGCATCGCCTTAGACACTGACTTTGATGGTATGGGCTTGGGCGATGAAGCTGAGCGCCTTTCCACCTTGCTTGGTAACAAAAGTATTCTTCTTATGGGTAATCATGGTGTGCTGGTAGCCGGTGCAGATATCGCCCAGTGCTTTGACGATCTATACTATTTTGAACGTGCTGCCCAAACCCTGATAGATGCCTACGCCACAGGGCAGGAGCTACTGGTTGTTAGCCATGAGGTAGCAGAAAAAACGGCTCAGCAA
Source organism: Gammaproteobacteria bacterium (assembly GCA_030748435.1). Taxonomy (GTDB): domain Bacteria; phylum Pseudomonadota; class Gammaproteobacteria; order Pseudomonadales; family Balneatricaceae; genus Njordibacter. The sequence continues at coordinate 1,337 of JASMLZ010000102.1, forward strand.
TGGGCCAACTATGGTTTTGATTTTGCCCGCCAGCACTTGGCGGAACTAAAACAAATTCTGGATCGGGAAGAGCCCGACTTTCGTTATTGACCCACAGGGTCAAAAGCTTCGGCGCAGAGTAAATATCAGCCCATCAAACTGGCAAATCAGCATTCTTACAAGCAAATCCAGACACACATAAAAGTTTCATATTTGAGACATACACCTAGTAACAACCCATGCTCAACTTGCCCAACCCCAGCGATTAGGTATAATAAATTGTTTGAAGCCGGCCAATCCGCCGGCTTTGTTGTAAATTACAAGTTGACAGTTTTTCTGTCACTAGCAAGCGGAAAAAATGGCCGATTCAAGACAGTGAATAAGAGCGGCCAACCAACAGGTTCATCCAATGATAAAAGTCGATTGTGTGAGTAAGCATTTTGGTGGCGTACACGCCGTAGAGAAGGCTTCCATAGAAATCTCCAAGGGTTCCATCACAGGCCTGATTGGCCCCAACGGGGCTGGCAAAACTACCATGTTTAACATGATAGCTGGCAACTTAACACCCACTGCAGGCAGTATCTACCTGGATGGCGAAGATGTTACTGGCCTGCCGCCGTATGAACTATTCCACAAAGGTTTACTTCGTACCTTCCAGATTGCCCATGAGTTTTCTACCCTGACAGTGCTGGAAAATTTAATGATGGTACCTGCCCAACAGGCAGGAGAAGGACTGATCAACGCCTGGTTTCGGCCATCGATGGTACGCAGTCAAGAGGCCAAAATACGTGACCGTGCTTTAGAAGTTATTGATTTTTTAAATCTCAGTCATGTCGCTCAGGAATTAGCTGGCAACCTGTCTGGTGGCCAAAAGAAACTGGTTGAACTGGGCCGCACCATGATGGTCGATGCCAAGGTGGTATTGCTGGACGAAGTAGGTGCTGGTGTAAACCGTTCGCTACTACGAGAAATAGGCAATGCCATTGTGCGCTTAAATAAAGAACAGGGCTATACCTTCTGTATGATCGAACATGATATGGACTTTATTGGGCGTTTATGTGACCCAGTTATAGTTATGGCCGAAGGGGCCGTGTTAGCACAGGGCACTGCTCAGGAAGTAATCAGCAATGAAGCCGTTATCGAAGCCTATTTGGGCCGCGGTCTGAAAAACAAATAGCGCCCCATAAGGAGCAATAAAGCATGAGTTACTTTGAAGCAAATCAAATGACTGGCGGCTATGGTGGCGCTGACATCCTTAATAACTGCACGATTGCTGTGGACAAGGGTGAAATTGCCGTTATTGTTGGCCCTAACGGGGCTGGTAAATCAACCGCTATGAAGGCCTGTCTGGGCATGCTCGACTTACGCTTGGGCAAAGTCAGCATCGGTGGCAAAGATATCACCACCATGTCACCACAGGATCGGGTCAAAGAAGGCATCGCCTTTGTGCCACAAACCAATAATGTGTTTGCCGGCATGAGCGTGGAAGAAAACCTGGAAATGGGTGCCTATCTGCGCACGGACGATATTACGGAAACCATGGAACAAATCTACGAACTCTTCCCTATTCTGAAGGCAAAGCGCTATCAGAATGCGGGTGAGTTATCAGGTGGTCAACGCCAGCAGGTTGCTGTTGGGCGGGCTATGATGACCCAACCCACAGTACTGATGCTGGATGAACCAACGGCGGGTGTATCGCCGATCGTTATGGACGAACTGTTTGATCGTATATTAGAAGTAAAACAGCAAGGCCTGGCCGTACTTATGGTTGAACAAAACGCTGCCCAAGCTCTGAATATTGCCGATAATGGTTATGTTCTGGTACAGGGTTCCAACAAACATACGGGCAGTGGTGAAGAACTACTGGCCGACCCTGTGGTGCGTCGCACCTTCCTGGGAGGTTAAGCTATGCCTGACTTTACTGATATTCTTAATGCTATCGTCCTGTTATCCAACTTCGTACTGATTCCGGCTTTGACTTATGGCTCACAGCTGGCTCTGGGTGCTTTGGGAATCACACTGATATATAGCATCTTGCGCTTTTCCAACTTTGCCCATGGTGACCTGATGGCTTTTGGTACCATGCTGGTGATTCTTATTACCTGGTGGTTCCAGAGTATGGGCATTGGCTTTGGCGTCTTACCCACAGCCCTGCTGGCTTTACCCCTGGCTATTGTGGGTGCTATTGCTCTAAGCCTGCTGTTCGACAAGAGCGTATATCAATTTTATCGCCAGAAAAAAAGCCCACCCGTTATTTTTGTGATCGTGTCGACTGGTGTTATGTTCGTTATGAACGCCATTGTGCGCTTTATTATTGGCCCTGATGACCAGCGCTTTATGGATGGAGTCAAGTTTATCTTCAGACCACGCGAATTCAAAGTTTTCACGGGCTTAAATGAAGGTTTGGCGCTTAAGTCCACACAGGTACTGACCGTTGCCATCACCCTGATTGCTGTTGCTGCCCTATTCTACTTCCTGCAAAAAACTCGCA
>JASMLZ010000103.1 GCA_030748435.1 Gammaproteobacteria bacterium
CAGATATAGCGTCCGGCACTGGTATGTAATAACACCTGCAAGTTATAACCATCAGCATTTAGGTCTGTGCCCAACAGACCGGCAGCAACAGCATCATCTATCGCCTGCTGCAGCCGCTCGGCGCACAGGTCATAGTCTGCCCTGAGAAAGATAAAGGCCGTTTCAGCCTGGATGGCATAGGCAGCAATGGCTAGACCTTCAAGCAGTTGATGGGGATCGTGCTCCATCAGCCAGCGATCTTTAAAAGTGCCAGGTTCCATTTCATCGGCATTACAGATAACGTAACGTGGCCCGGGCAGCTGTTCTGTGGAGGGTACAAAACTCCACTTTAAGCCGGTGTTAAAACCCGCCCCACCGCGCCCGCGGAGGTTGGCTTGCTTAACATAGTCGACCAGTTCTGCCGGCGGCATGGTCAAGGCCTTGGCCAGACCCTGATAGCCATAGTCAGACTGATATTCTTGCAGGTTGGTGACGCTGCCATCAGCTTTGATATGTTGGCTTAAAGGCTTGGTGCAAGTCATGATTGCGCCTCCTTCGCCTGCTGCGCCAGGGCAATAAGTTGTTCTGCGCTAACCGGACCGTGTAACTGGTCACCCACCATAACTGCTGGTGCCTTCTCGCAGGCCCCCAGACAGGGGGTAGGTAGCAAGGTAACCTGTTGGTCACTGGTGGTCTGGCCCAGGCTAATTTGTAATTCGCGACAGATAGCCTCGCGTAAACCTTCATATCCCATGATCCAGCAACTAATACTGTCACACAGGGTGATCACTGTATGGCCTACGGGACGGCGATAAATTTTGTTATAAAAGGTAGCCACAGAATCCACCTGATCGGGACTCATATCCAAACGTTCAGCAATGGCTTTCAGTTTGCCATCAGACACCCAGCCTTGCTGTTGCTGAACTATTTTGAGGGCTTCAATGGTGGCAGCCTGAGGTTGAGGATAGTGACTGATCTGGGCGGCAATTTGTTGTTCTTCTACCGCGTTAAGAGGCTCAATCTCTGCGCGCCAGCTATCTGCTTGATGGGTACTGGCACTGGTGGCGATAAGCTGCTCCATGATTTGCTCTCCTTAACGATCTACATCGGCCATAACAAAGTCGATGCTGGCGATGATGGCGATCATATCAGCCACCATCATGCCGCGACCCATGGTGGGAATCATTTGTAAATGGGCAAATGATGGGGTACGAATACGGGTGCGGTATGAGCAGGTACTGCCATCACTCACCAGATAGTAGCTGTTGATGCCCTTGGTTGCTTCAATAGGTAGACAGGCTTCACCAGCGGGAATAACCGGCCCCCAACTGGAGTTAACAAAATGCTGAATCAGCGTTTCTATATCCTCCATGGAACGTTGTTTATTGGGTGGTGAGGTGAGGCTGTGTTCAGCCTTATAAGGCCCGGCTGGCATATGGTCAATACATTGTTGAATGATACGCAGGCTCTGGCGTATTTCTTCCAGTCTTACCATAGCGCGATCGTAACAGTCGCCATTGCTACCCAGAGGAACATCAAAATCATAGTTCTCGTAGCCACTATAGGGCATGCGTTTACGCATATCCCAATCAAATCCGGTAGCGCGCAGGCCACCGCCGGTAATGCCCCACTCGATAGCCTGCTCACTGTTATAGCGCCCGATGCCCATGGTACGTTGTTTGATAATACGATTATCCATCACCATCTTCTGATAATGATCAAGCCGGGCTGGCATCATATTGACAAATTCCTGCAGCTTAAGGTGCCAGCCGTGGGGCAAATCCTGAGCAACGCCACCAATGCGGAACCAGCTTGGGTGCATGCGTCCACCCGTGATGGACTCAATCACCCCAAACAGCATTTCTCGATCAGCAAAGATGTAGAAAATTGGTGACATCTGACCAATGTCCTGGGCAAAGGTGCCAAAGAACAGGAAGTGACTTTGTATACGAAAACATTCAGCCAGCATAACCCGTATGGTTTGTGCACGTTGCGGCACGCTAATGCCGGCCAGTTTTTCTGCCGTCATAACATAGGGCAAGTTGTTCATCACACCGCCCAGATAATCAATGCGGTCGGTATAGGGTATGTAGGTGTGCCAGGCCTGACGCTCGCCCATTTTTTCCGCGCCTCGGTGGTGATAACCAATATCCGCCACGGCATCAACCACCTCTTCACCATCCAGCTGCAAGGCCACGCGAAATACGCCATGTACACTGGGATGGTTAGGCCCCATATTGAGGAACATATAATCCGTATTCTTGCTGCTGCGCTGCATGCCCCATTGTTCGGGCACAAAACGCAGAGCTTCCTGCTCCTCATCCTGCATTTCTGCATCAATGCTAAAGGGTTCCATCTCGGTAGCGCGCGCAGGGTGCTCTTTGCGTAAGGGGTGACCTTTCCACGTAGGAGGAATAATCAGCGGGTACAAATTTGGGTGGCCAACAAATTCAATGCCAAACATATCGTGGCATTCACGCTCATACCAGTTGGCGTTAGGCCATAGATCACATTGGCTGTCGATGCGCAAATGATCACCAGCCAAAGCCACCTTAATGCGCAAAAATGCATTACCGGCAAGGCTTAACAGTTGATAAACCACAGTAAAATCACTGGCTGGTTGGCCGTCACGGTGATTGCGTACTCGTTCATCAATGGCAGTAACATCGTATAGCATGGTGTAGGCGGGCTGTAATTGATACTTGCATAATGACAGGAGGCTACTGATATGCTCAGCACTAACCCATAGAGTTGGCATACCATCGGCACAATCTTGAGTCACCAACTGAGATTTGCACAGTGCTTGGATTTGCCCTATGACAGCAGGGTTGCCAATCGGGTGGGCGCCTCTGGGCTGATGGTTAGGGTCGGCATACATAGCTGGTTACACCTGATCCGGAGAGTTTAAGTGGATCATGCGCATGCGTTCCGGTGTCTTTTGGTCACGTTGGCAGGGCATATCAGGTTTTTCTACCCCCTGGGGACCCAGTACCCAACTCAAGGGGCGATTTTCTTCGCGAATAGCATCCTGTAGTAATATCAAACCTTGCAATAATGCTTCTGGGCGGGGTGGGCAGCCGGGAATATATAAGTCCACCGGCAGAAATTTATCTACGCCCTGCACCACACTATAAATATCGTATAGACCTCCGGAATTGGCACATGAACCCATGGAAATAATCCACTTGGGCTCCAGTAACTGTTCATACAGCCGCTGGATCACTGGGGCCATCTTGCGAAATACAGTGCCCGAGATAACCATCACATCAGCTTGGCGTGGCGTAGCCCGTATCACCTCGGCACCAAAGCGGCCAATATCATGGCGCGAGGTAAAAGCGGTGGCCATTTCCACATAGCAACAGGATAAACCGAAGTTGAAAGGCCATAGGGAGTTACTTTGGCCCCAGGCGACTAAATCCTGCAATTTGCCGAGCACAACATTATCTTGCACAGATTGAGAAAAGCTCTGCTGATCAGGGCTGATTAATTCAGCCTGGATGTGACTTGGTTTTAGCTTTGGCATTACCATCTCCCAAAGGCTTAGTTTAAATTCTGAGATCCCGGCTCGTGCAAAGCCCTCATTATTTGTTTATTCAGTCTTCACATGCTGTTGTTGTGTTATGCAGTGTCCTTGTCAAACGGTTAACGTGGGTCAAGTTTTTGTAAATCCAGTTTTTGCCTTTGCGTACGCCAATCCAGAGCACCCAGCCGCCAAAGGTAAATAAGCGCGACAAACAGGATGACAATAAACACCAGAGCCTCGATAAAGCCAGCCCATCCAGTTTCCGTAACGGCTACCGCCCAGGCAAACAAAAATACAACTTCAAGATCAAAGATGACAAAGAATATGGCGAATAAATAGAATGGAACAGGTATACGGAAGTGGGTACTACCAACTGGGACGATGCCGCACTCATAAGGTTCGTTGACAGCTCGAGAGCGTCTTTGTCCACCTAGTACACGGGGCAGGGTGAGCATCACGCTTATTAGCCCGATGAGCAATAACAAAAACACAGCCAAGGGCCAGATGTGACTTGCTAATTGTTCTTCAAATGTCATACCGGGTACCTTTTTGTGAGTGGTACAAAAAACCCGGTTATAAAAGCGTGTAATCACCAAAGCAGTGTGCTATTGGGGAGTAGAATTTGACAAAAGCATACTCATCACCACATTTACTGTGGTGTTTTTTTTATCTAATTTTATCCTGCCTAATTTGCACTTGTGGGGTTTTCACACGACCTCTTTTTATTGTCTAAATGAACCGGATTAACGTGTAATCAAATTACCTTCTGGTAGAACCTATCACTGTATTCTAGTATAAGAGATAAAAACAATTTAGCAACCGCGTTAATATATATCTAGTTCCTATATATTATTATTCCTTTTAAAACAAATAGTTAAAACGAAATATTGCCACAATAGTTGACCAGCTGTCGGAGTGTACAGGTGGCAGACAAATATTTTCCTGCTATGTTTGTTAATCATGGGCTAGCTGTTGTAACCCACAAAAAGTGCTGTTACAGTGAAAATAAAACAAGGGGGAATGGTGATGTTGAATTCGATAGCAATTAAAGATTTTATGTCGAAAGATCCGGTAACATTTACTCCGGAAACACCCATAATTGATGCCCTGCATCAAATACTGGTGCACAAGGTTTCGGGAGCCACAGTACTGGATGACACGGGTGCTGTGGTGGGTGTGATTTCAGAAATCGACCTGCTTAACAGTCTGGAACAAATCAGTTATTACCAAGAAGGTGATGCCAGGATTGGTGACTTGATGAGCACCTCTGTGGATGTGATGCCGCTAGAAACTAACATATTCCAGGCCGCGCAAACCCTGTGTGAGCTTAAACGGCGGCGCATGCCTGTGGTTAAGGATGGCTGTTTTGTTGGACAGATTAGTTGCCGCAGTATTTTGCAGGCTTTCAAAGATTCACTATTGGAACACGATAAAAGCGAAGATTAAGCCGGATTATCCTGCTTATGGTTGGACTGTGGGTCGGGTTTTAACCCGACAATGTCAAACTCATGCCCAAAGCACTCCCTGCGCATGCTGAGTTCGATCTACAAGAATATTATTAAAAAGCATTATAAATCAATAAACTACCGGATAAAAATAACAGATAACGACAGTAGGTCAAAAACTGAGACTGGCTAATATGTCCCTGAATCTGTTTGCCAACCCAGGTACCAAACCAGGCAATAGGAAACAACATCAGGGAATAATAGAAGGTAGTTAATTGCCATTGTCCACTGCTGAGGTAGGGGATCAGTTTCGTCATGTTAATAACCCCAAAAAAAATGCCCGAGGTGGCCAACCAGACCAGTTTTGGCAAATTAATAGCAATCATATACATATTTAACGGTGGGCCTCCGGCGTGAATAACCGTTGAGGTAAAGCCGGCCAAACTGCCCCACAAGTAGGATCCGCCGGGAATACTCCCTAACACGGGTGCCAGCTGTTGCCACAGGGCAAAAGTGATACACAGTGTCCCCAAGAACAAACGCAGGACCTGATCATCAAGTTTATTAAGCAACAGGCCACCTATAACAATGCCCACCATGGCGGCCGGTAATAACCCTTTCAGAATAGCCCAGTTGGCATGACGGCGATAATACTGGATGGTTTTCACATCCATAATTAGAAAAATCGGCAGCATCAGGAATACGGACTGGGAAACAGGCATCCACAGGGCCAGTAAAGGCACGGCAAGGGCACCACCACCTGCGGCAAAGCCAGACTTTGAAATACCGGTAAGCGTAATAGCAATAAAAGCACTAAGCCAAAACAGGGGGTTGCCAAGATCAAGTAGCATAAATCGGATGTTAGAATGAAAGAAGCCCATTATGACACATAGAACTAACAAAATGTCGTTGTTGGTGCATGACAATAAGCCCTCTTCAGCGTATTCTTGGCGGCAAAATTAAGCTTGTGATATTTTACTTATGACCAAAAAACTGGCCATTTATCTTACCAATACAGACCGCAGTGGATGGGATAAACCTTATGCTGATTACGCTGTTATGACTGCGCAATTATTGGCACCACTACTACCGGCGTACAGCATAGAACTATTTGATGCGGTGATGGGTGAGTTACCAACAGTACCCGAAGATTATGATGGGGTAGTGTTAACTGGTTCCATTGCCAATGTGACCGAACAAGAGCCTTGGATGGCGGAACTGTATAAGCATATTCGCCGTCTGGATAAAGCAAAAGTAAAGCTGGTTGGCATTTGCTTTGGCCATCAAGCCATCGCCCATGCTCTGGGCGGAGAGGTTGGGCCTCAGGTACCTCAAGTGGGCATAGAGGCAGTGACTATGGTGCAAGCTCCGGATTGGATGCAGCCCCGGCAATCTCAAGTGTCTTTACTATGTGGCAATTTTCAGCAGGTTCTGTCACTGCCAGAAGGCTTTCAGGTATTGGGCACCCAAGGCGCATGTGCTATACCCTTTTATGCCAAGGGTGAACATATTCTGGGTTGTCAGTATCACCCGGAATTTTCTACAGATTATATGCACCTATATACAGATTATGTGGCTGACAAGCTTGGGCCTGAATGCACGGATCAGGCCCGCTCCCAACTGCAGGGCCATCATGATGGTGCTCTGGTAGGTCAGTGGATAGCTAACTTTGTGCTGGCCTAGTATTCTGGCCAGCGGCATTTTAGTTATCACTTTTGACCTATAGTCAGGCCCTGATTGGCCGTTATTATGGCTGAGTATTGCTGCTATAGCTCTCCATTAGGAAACCGTCACAGTTGGTGCAACCACCACAGCTTTGTTGCTGTAGCCGGGTAATTTTGCCCTTTTTGGTCAGTAGCGATAACATGTCGGTGAGGACAGTAGCAGGCATGTTGAAGTGCTGGTTTATTTGTTGTCGGTTCACAGGTGCATTAGTATCGATAAAGTCTTGTAATTTGGTAAGGATCATGCCGCCTGTCCTATCGATGCTGTTTGTTGCTGGCCGCAATGGCGCATTAGCATAATTGCTCCAGCAAATATCAAAAAGCATATGGCTAGCCATAATGCGGAACTGGTTGGGTGGGCATTAAAAGTACCGAGTTGATAGACAGATACCGAGACAATATAGGCGAGGCCGGTAGTCCAGGCACCAATAAATACTGCCCAACGGGGACCAACTTCGCGATGAATAGCACCAATTGCAGCGACACATGGGAAGTAAAGCAGAATGAACAATAGGTAAACAAAAGCACCAAGTTGGCCGTGAAAGCGCGCTTGCATAGCACCAAAGGTGGCATTGTCGACACCTTGTGCCTCGATGGCTGAGTCCTGACTTTGCATGCCGCTGGCCACAATTCCTAATGGGTCTGTTAACCAGTCGCTAATGCCGGATAGATTCTCTGGTACAGTTTGTAGGGCTTGTTGCAGTTCATCTGTTACGGATGCTGGTGCGTCCTCTTCACTTGCTCCAGTAGGGTCGCCCAATTCTTGGTATAACGCATCTAGCGTACCAACCACGGCTTCTTTGGCGAAAATACCGGTAAAAATGCCAACTGTTGCGGGCCAGTTATTGTCATCAATACCCATTGGTGTGAAGATCGGAACGATTGCCTGGCCAATATTGGAAAGCACTGAGTGCTGGGTTCCTTCATTACCAAAACTGCCGTCTTTGCCTAATGAGTTTAGAAAACTAAGAATGGTTACCACCACCACAATAATTTTCCCTGCTCCCAGCATAAAACTTCGTAAACGCTGCCAGGCGTTTAGCAATAGTGTGCCAATATTTGGTAGATGATAGGCTGGTAGCTCCATAACAAATGCTTGTACTTCTCCCTGAAGCAGCGTTTTGCGTAACAAGAAACCTGTCAAAATAGCCCCAGCTATACCAATTAAATAGAGTGCAAAAACCATATTTTGCCCCCCCTGAGGAAAGAAAGCGGCAGCAAATAGCGCGTATACAGCCAAGCGCGCGCCACAGGACATAAAGGGTGCCATGGCAACAGTCAGAATACGATCGCGCTGACTCTCAAGCGTACGGCTGGCCATGATGGAGGGTACGTTGCAGCCAAAACCGACGATCAAAGGCATAAAAGCTTTGCCGGGCAGTCCGATGGCGCGAATAAATCGGTCAACAATAAAGGCCGCCCTGGCCATATAGCCGCTGTCTTCCAGAAGGGTCAGAAATATAAACAAAAAGCCTACGATGGGTATAAAAGTAGCAACGACCTGTATGCCGCCACCAATCCCATTGGCGATAATTACCGTAAGCCATTGTGGTGCATTAATGGCTGCCAAGATTTGGCTGCTACCAGTCACGAAAATAGCTCCAGCCGCCTGGTCGAACACATCTATAAAGGCACCGCCAAGATTGATGGTAAACAAAAATAAGGCGTACATAACAGCTAAGAAAATGGGTAATCCCAACCAGCGATTGACTAGCAGATGGTCAATACGGTCCGACAAGGATTTTTGCGGCAACTGATTTTGTTGCGTGGTCTGAGTGGCGATATGATGGGCCATTTGGTAGCGACCATCGGCTAACATCATATCCACATCCAAGGCTTGCTCGGAGAACATATCTAACTTGGTTTGCAAATGTGTCTTAAGATCTGCCGACGCCGAGAGTAATGCATCAGGGTCGGATTCCAGCAATGCAGTTGCCATCCAGCGAGCCGACTGGGGCTGATCCTGGTTAAGGTCTTTACCAAGGTCTTCAATAGCCTTTTCAAGTTGATTGTCATAACTGGGCTGATGACAACTGGCTTGGGGGTTCTCCAGACATCTTTGTAACTGTTGTTTGAGTTCTGTGAGCCCACTTTTTTGGTTACAGACCAAGGGGACAACCGGGCAGCCCAGCATGCGTTCCAGTTCCGGCAGGTCTATATTAACACCTGATTTGTTGGCCATATCCATCATGTTAAGGCCAATAAGCATGGGTACGCCAGTTTCTAGTAACTGTGTTGTTAGGTAAAGGTTGCGTTCAAGATTAGAAGCATCAAGGATGTTGATAATCAGGTCAGGTTCGCCAGAGCGCACATACTGGCGTGCTATAGCCTCGTCAATATTGTCTAAACCGGGGATTAAACTTAAAGAATAAATACCTGGCAAGTCCACCAGAGTAACCTTTTGAGAGTTCAGCTTAAAGCTACCTTCTTTGCGATCCACGGTTACGCCGGACCAGTTTCCTACGCGTTGTCTGGAACCCGTTAGGGAATTGAACAGGGTTGATTTGCCACTATTGGGGTTACCAATAATGCCAATAGTAAAACGACTCATTAGTGTGCCTTGGTTTAATTAATTGGATTGACCATGATGCTGCGAGTGCAATCAGAACCTAAAGCCAGACGGCCATTGCCATTGCCAATGATCAAACGACCGGAACTGATCGTTTGAATGATCTTAATTTCACGACCAATCGGTAAACCCAAATCAGCCAGGCGTCGGTTTTGACTATGCCCACAAAGTACTGCAGATATACGTAATTTTTCGCCTCGTTGTGCCAGAGATAGCGGGAAGGCTTGGTTTGGAGATGAGTTAAGCATATTTGATCCTAAGCAAGGAGTGAGAAGCATTATCATTCTTGATCGGCAGCCATTATAGATAGCCAATAAGAGGAATCAATCTAAATGATAATGTTTCTCAACCATAATTAGGAAAACTTGTGCTTTGTCAATATTCGCTTTAATTAACCCAGCTAAGAAGCAAAAAAGGGTCAGATAAATGCTATCTGACCCTTTTTTGCTAGTGACTTAATTTGGTGTGGCAAATTATATTGTGGTTAACCAGCCGTGGGTGTCCTCGGCCAAGCCCCACTGAATATCGTTTAAGACTTTACGCAGGGCCTGTGTGGTCTGGCCGGGTTTGCCATTGCCTACTTGATATTCCTGACCCCTGTAGATTAAGGTTCCTACTGATGTCAAAACCGCAGCCGTACCAGACAGGGCAGCCTCACAACCGGGCTTGGCAGCACGTTCCAGTAATTCCTCGACACTCAGTTCGCGTTCCTGCACGTGCATACCGCGGTCTCGCGCCAGGGTGAGGATGGAATCCCGGGTAATACCATGCAGGAAAGATTCGTCGAGAGCTTTGGTAATAACCTCGTTGCCATCAAATAGAATAAAGTTGGCAGCGCCTGTTTCCTGCACATCCCCATTTGGGCAAAACAGCACTTGATCGGCATTAACTGCTTGTTTAGCCTGCATAATTGGTCCTAAAGCACTGGCATAGTTGCCGCCACTTTTTACCATGCCCATATGCGGAGCACTACGCATACCATCCTCGTTAAGTAACACGCGCAAGGCGACTTCACCGCCACCTGAAAAGTAGTCGCCAACCGGTGACAGCAAGATAAATTGCACAGATGTGGCTGAAGGCGCGGCGGCTTTACCAACCGCGGGGTCGGTACCCATATGGGTAGGGCGAATATACAGGGAGCCTGGTGCAGGTGGCACTTGGTCAGAAAACTTGGCCACGGCATCGACAATCATTTGTTGCGTCAAAGCGGCATCAATGGCTGGCAAGTAGAGCAGGTCGGTACTTTGGGCAAAGCGTTTGATATTTTGATCCATGCGAAAGACTTTGACGCTGCCGTCTTGGTGGCGAAAGGCTTTTAGGCCTTCAAAGCAGGTGCTGGAATAATGTAGTACATGAGCTGCTGGGTGAAGATTGAGGCTATTACTGGGCACAAATTCCGGGGTGCTCCAACTGTTGCCATTATTCCAACTAATTGTCATCTCATCAGTAAAAACCGTACCAAACGCGGTCATAAGAGCAAACCTCAATTTATTGTCTTGCTATGCAGTATTATGCCAGGGAAGATCTGCAGTATTTGTCATTGCCAAAAAGCGTAGCAAGGTGGCCATCTTTAAGCCATTGCTGCACTGCGCTTGCAAGGACGGACAGGTTAATTTTTCAGCACTTCTCTGGGGCATTGAGCCGTGAACCCTGCATTGTATAGCAGAATTGGCTACAAAGGTAAGGGCCGATAGGGAGTGTAAACGAAAAAAACTGTGGTCATAGGGCAAATATGAGCAAGCTGGCCGAATTAACTTACCTGATAGGCCACAAATTGTCTGTCCCAACTGCCAGTACGGGTCTGCTCCATAGCCAGTAATTCATCCTTATAACCCAGTTGCGCCAGAACATAACCATCCAGTTCACTAAAAGCCACTGCCTGATTTTCTATGCGTTGGACAAAGTCTGCTTCGGCAAAGGTGAATACTGATTCTTCCTGATTATATACGCAGACCAGATGCTCACAGGGTTGGATTTCTTGCAGGTTGTTCTCCAGTGCTTGCTTGCACAGGGGGCAGTGTACACTTTGGTTAACATTGGGCAAATGCACTTGGGCGATAGGAGCCAGCTGGTTGAATAACATATCAAAGACCTCTTAAATGAATTGGCTTCATTATAAGAGGTGTATTGCCTAAATAAGCTGATCATTGTTCAAGTTAGGTGAATGTACTTCAGCTTGGTCGCAAGTGCTTACTGCTTATTTTGCTGGTTCCAATGTATGCACTCTTCCAGCGTGATGCCGGTGCCACCAAAAATGCTTAGGGCGCTGCCAATGGTTAAATCGACCTTGCCATTAGACAGTGCCTTTACTTGTTGCAGATCTGCCAATGAACGTGCGCCACCAGCATAGGTGACGGGGATGCTGCAGTGCTGTCCCAGTAACTTAACCAACGGCTTATCAATACCTGCCTGCAACCCTTCTACATCAGCACTATGCACCAGGAATTCAGCACAATACTTGGCCAGACGATGTAAGGTTTGGGCATTAATTTCGGTGTTGGTAACGGTTTGCCAGCGATCGGTTGCAATAAACCAGCTGTTATTTTTTTGCCGGCAACTAAGGTCAAGGACGAGTCGTTCCTTGCCGACCAAGTCTTTTAATGCCGCCAGCCGCTGCCAGCTAAACTGCCCCTGTTCAAATAACCATGAAGTGACAATGATATGGGAGGCACCCGAGTGAATATAGTCCATGGCGTTATCAGCATTGACACCACCCCCATATTGCAAGCCATTGGGCCATGCTGCCAGAGCTGCTTTGGCCTGCTGCTGATTACCACCACCCAGAGAAATAACATGCCCGCCAATTAACTGATGCTGGCGGTAGAGGTTGGCATAATCGCTGGCATCACGATCACTTATAAAATTGGTTTGGGCTCCCTGATCACTAAGGCTACCGCCAACAATTTGCTTTACCTGGCCATCATGGAGGTCAATACAGGGACGAAACTGGGTCAATGGAGTCTGCCTTTTATGGTGTCATAATAGAAACGCTCGGAGTATAGCATATCCGTGTTTGTGCACGGCTATTAGTTGTTGGCAAAGAGCTGAAAAATAGCCAACCCATGCTATGCTTATGGTCTGGTATAATATTGGATTCCGAATTTGACCATGCATTCGTTTTTTGCCTGCGCTTTAATACGCATTCAAGTGCGAAATTCAGGATAATGTTGCAGCATTAAATGTATGCAACTATTGAGATGTTACTCTGGCTGATGCATATTGCATATATGATTTATGACTTAGGATAGAGTTTGTGCTGCAAATATTAATTGCCGATGATCACCCCCTTTTTCGCGCTGCGTTGGTTGACCTTATTGCAGAGAATTTTGTGGGTAGCCAACTCTGGCAGGCGGAGGACTTTGGTGGTTGTATGCAACTGGTGAAGCAGCATCTGGATTTGGATCTGGTAGTGCTGGATTTGCATATGCCTGGCTGTGAAGGCTTGGGTGGCTTGCAGCAATTGATCGATGAATGCCCTACCGTACCAGTAATTATGGTTTCTGCTCAAGAAGACAGGGAACTGGTGTTGCAAAGCATGAGTATTGGTGCCGTAGGTTTTGTGGTTAAATCCTTGCCCCCCGAGCAGATTGTTACTGCTTTGCGGCAGGTTCTGGCAGGTGAGGTGTTTTTGCCGTCATCTCTGCTGCGCGGTAATTCGCCATCAGTGGTCTCTGCTGTGACTAGCCAAACAACTGCTTTAAAACAGCTGACACACAGGCAACTGTGTGTATTGCGGTGTCTGCTGTTGGGTAAGTCCAACAAAATCATCGCCAAGGAACTGCATATTGCCGAAACCACAGTAAAAACACATGTCTCGGAAATTTTGCGCAAGCTGAGAGTAGAAAATCGTACACAGGCAGCAGTCGCCGTAGATGCTAGCGTGCTTGATGCGCTACTAGACTAGTCAGAGCGCTACGCAGTTTGGCCGGCCGGATAGGCTTATAAAGCAGTTGATGCTCGCTGGTGGCTAGCTGCTTGGCCAGTTCTTCATCACGATTGGCGGTGATCATGAGTACCGGTGAGTGGCTGTTAGGGCTGATTACTCGGGTAAAAATATCCAGTCCAGTCGTGTTCTTGTCCAGATGGTAATCCAGTACAAAAGCATCCGCTTGCTGAATAATTTCCGGCTTTAAATCAAGCCCTGTGGCTGAACTGCGTACCTTGGCGCCCCATGAGCTAATCAAGTCCGTGAGGGCATTTCTAACACTCGTATCATTATCAATTACCACAATTTGGCATTGCTTGAGATGTTGATAGGGCAGGTCGCTGGTGGCTGTTTTAGCTGGACTTGTAGCGTAGGGTAAAGTAAGCGAAAAGCAACTACCTTTGCCTACTTGTGAACGCACCTTGATAGCAGTGCCCATAGCCCTGCAGAGTTTTTTGACATTGGCCAAACCCAAGCCCAAACCTTGACTGTTGGTGCGGTTGGGCAGTTGCGTAAATTCATCGAATATGGTTTCCAGATACTGGTCTTCAATCCCGCATCCGGTGTCCCAGATTTGTATCTCCAAGCCGTCGCGGCGAGTCCGGCAACCAATAAGGATGCTGCCCTGATCAGTAAACTTGATGGCGTTGCTGATCAGATTACGTAGTACTCGAGTCAGTAGTCTTATATCACCTTCCAGCTGACAATGGGGTATATGAATACGACAATTCAGGCCTTTTTCCTGAGCCAGATATTGTGACTCAATGGCAAGCTGTTCAAGCAGGTTGGCAGCATCAAAAATGGTGACTGTGGCCTCTATGTCATTACTTTCCAGCTTGGCAAAGTGCAATAGGCTATCCAGCAGGTCTTCCATATCGACCATAGCGGTATCAATAGCGCGTAGTTTCTTTTGTATATTGGGCTCGTTCAGGGAGTGAGTTTGTGCTTCTTTTAAGGCGCCAGCAATCAGCCTTGTGGCACAGATTGGCTGCATTAAATCATGGCCGATGGCTGCCATTAATTTGGATTTACTCTGATTGGCCTGTTCGGCGCTCTGTTGTGCCAGTATCAGCTTATGGTTGGTTTGCTGTAATTGGTTCAGGGCCGTATTGAGTGCGGCAGTTCGCTCCCGTACCTGATCAGCCAGATATACCGAGTGGGCAAAACTGTCGTAGGCCTGGGATTCATTGTGGCCGGCCTCTACCCGACTGATCAGCGCCGCATTGATTTTTTTTAAGCGCTGATTTTCAGTGGCCAGATCAGTGTCATCGTTACTCATATTGCCGGCCCCAAATATACACCGGTAAGAGTGTGATTGAGATGGCTACCCTGATACTGCTCGCCATAGGTACTAAAGCCAGCTACCTGATATTGATTTAAGATACTTGCCATGGCTGGTTGCCATTGTTGGTGATCAATCTCCAGCAGGCGAAAGATGCAATCGAAGGCTAGTACCAATTGTGGTTGGCCATAATTGTGTTGCAATTCCGCTAGCCAGTTTTGAGTTTGCTGCACAATATCCTGGGTCTTGGCGGTGGTGAGCACCACACCTATTTCGATGGCGGAATAGAAGC
>JASMLZ010000104.1 GCA_030748435.1 Gammaproteobacteria bacterium
TGACAGTGTCACCATTCATATGCAACTGATAAAGAGCTTGCAGAGCCAGTTCACGGGCCGCACGACGTCGGTCCGGGCGTTTAGTTTCGCTCACAAATTAAGCCTCTAGTTGACGCAACAGACTAACCATTTCCAAAGCAGAAATAGCCGCTTCTTCACCCTTATTGCCGGCTTTTGTGCCACTACGCTCAATAGCCTGTTCAATAGAGTTAACCGTTAGCACACCATTGGTAACGGGAATGCCACTATCCAGAGACACCTTGCTAATGCCAGAAGAAGCCTCACCAGAGACATATTCAAAGTGTGGAGTGCCGCCGCGGATAACGGCACCCAAAGCAATAATGGCATCGTCTTTACCTTGCTGGGCAATCTTCTGCACCGTCAAAGGAATTTCAAACGCCCCGGGCACACGCACCACACGGATATTGGCAGCATCAACACCATGACGTAGCAAACAGTCAATGGCACCAGTGACCAGACTTTCAACAACAAAAGCATTAAAGCGGCCAACTACCAGGGTGTAATGACCATTGGCGTCGTTAAAACGGCCTTCAATATTAGTTACGGACATGTTTTTCTCCAGTCTTGGTGGCCCAACCGTTAGGCGTCGCACTCTATATATTCTTCAATTTCCAGATCAAAGCCAGAAATGGCGTTGAACTTCATTTCCGGGCTAAACAAACGCATTTTTCCAACTCCCAGATCGCGCAGAATCTGTGAGCCCGTGCCAACCGTCAGGTAGGCACCTGAACCGGTGGTAAACGGCGGGCGGGCCTGTCTTTCCGGGTGGTAATAGGAATCAATGCTGCCCAGCATCGTGTCCACTTCACCTTGCCCCAGTATCACCAACACCCCTTTGCCTTCCTCAGCAATACGCTGCATCACCGCATCTACTGTCCATTTAGGCGTATCGCTTTGTGCATTTAGCACATCGCGCAATATATCTGGCACATGCACACGTACCAATACAGCATGGTCGGGGTCAGCTGTGCCCATGGTCAGAGCCATATGAGTATGACCAAAGATCGTATCCTGATAAAGGTGTAGATCAAATTCACCAAAGGCTGTGGGCACCTTGTACTGGTCTATCTTGTTTACGGTTTTCTCATGCAAGCTGCGGAAATGAATCAGGTCTGCAATGGTACCAATCTTCAGATCATGCTCCTGAGCAAAAGCCATCAGGTCATCGCGGCGGGCCATAGTGCCATCATCGTTCATGATTTCCACAATGGTCGCGGCAGGTGTAAAACCAGCCAAACGGGCCAGATCACAACCTGCTTCCGTATGACCTGCGCGGGTCATTACCCCACCCTCACGGGCCATCAGGGGAAAAATATGCCCCGGCTGTACTATATCACTGGGCTGCACATCAGCCGCTACTGCGGTACGTATAGTGTGCGCCCGGTCAGCAGCAGAAATACCCGTAGTGACTCCCTCTGCAGCCTCAATGGACATGGTAAAATTGGTTTCATAAGCCGTGCCATTACTTTGCACCATAAGAGGCAGATCCAACTTTTCACAATGCTCACGCGTCAGTGTTAAACACACCAGTCCACGCGCATGCTTGGCCATAAAGTTGATATCTGCTGGCCGCACCTGCTCAGCAACCATCACCAGATCGCCTTCATTTTCCCGCTCTTCATCATCCATAAGAATGATCATTTTGCCCTGTCGCAGATCTTCAATCAGCTCTACGGTGGTATTTATTTGCATGCCTTTACCTCAAACGCGGGCCTTGATTTAAGTATGACCACGCAATTAACGCATATAGTTAGGTTATTCAGGGTGCGTATTGTGCCAGAAATCACCTCATTTAGGTAGCTACAGGCCTTATAAATAGCGACATTGCCGGTCGTAGAGGGGATTTTCAAGCGCTTTTGCTTAGCTTAAGTCCAAACTAAGTAACAGATCTTCGCCCACAGATTCAACCTGCGAAAATGCCAACTGCCAGGCATCCTGCAACTGCTCAATATGCTGTGCCAGCAAAGGCTTGCCACCGGCACCTAACAATTTGGGGGCCATAAATAGCTTTAACCCATGCAATAGGCCTGCTTGCAAGAAACTGGCATTGAGCCCTGCTCCTGCCTCCAGCATAATCTGCTGACAGCCACGCTCGCCCAACATGGCAATGGTGGCCGTCAGATCAACCTTGCCTGCTTGGGCTGGCACGACAGCGACTTCGGCTCCCAAATCCATATAGGGCTGATGCAGACTGACATCGGCAACACAGGTCACTAATAATACGGGGCCTGATAGTTGAAATATTTTGGCTGACAAGGGCGAACGTAACTGGCTATCCAGAATAACCCGCAATGGTTGTTTAATACGTGGCCATAATTCGCTGCCAACACCGGCCATTTGTAGTTCTGGTTGGCGACAGGTCATACTGGGATCATCCGCCAAAATGGAGCCTATACCAGTGATCAAGGCGCAGCTTTGGGCGCGCAGCAGATGCACCTGCGCTCGTGCTGCCGCACCGGTTATCCACTGACTCTCGCCGGAGGCCATAGCGGTACGCCCGTCCAGACTAGAGGCCAACTTGCTAAACACATAGGGCTGCCCACTGGCCATGGCATGCATAAAGCCCGGGTTAAGAGCAGCACATTCAGCCGCCAAAACTGGCCCCAATACCTTAATACCAGCATCCTTTAGCTGCTGCAAACCTTGCCCGGCAACCAATGGATTAGGGTCCTCACAGCCGTAAACCACAGTCTCCACATCGGCATCAATTAAACCCTGACTGCAAGGTGGTGTGCGTCCATAATGACTACAAGGCTCCAGGGTAACATAGGCCGTTGCGCCCTGTGCCTTAATGCCGGCCTGACGCAAAGCCATCACCTCCGCGTGGGCACTACCCACTTCCTGCGTGTGTCCCTGCCCCACCAACACACCATCGCGCACCAGCACACAGCCCACCGCTGGGTTAGGTTTACTTAGCCCCCAGGCCAAGCGGGCCTGCTGCAGGGCTTGTTGCATATAGTAGGGGTGATTAGCCATGCTGTTCCTGTTCCAGACGCTCAATTTCGGCGCGGAATTCGTTAAGATCTTTAAAGCTGCGATAGACAGAGGCAAAGCGAACGTAGGCAACTTCATCCAATTCCCGCAACTGACCCATCACCGTTTCGCCCAGTAATTGGGTAGGGACTTCGCGCTCGCCACTGGCGCGCAATTTATGTTTGATGCGGTTAATGGCCGATTCAATGGCTTCCACCCCCACGGGACGCTTCTCTAAGGAGCGCAAAATACCGGCCCGCAACTTGTCTTCGTCAAATGGCTGGCGTGAGCCATCCTGCTTAATCACTTTGGGCATTAGCAGCTCTGCCACTTCAAAGGTGGTAAAACGTTCGTTACATTCCATACATTCACGGCGCCGGCGAATCTGTTCGCCTTCGGCCATCAAGCGCGAATCAATCACCTTGGTTTCGTTATGGGAGCAAAAGGGGCAATGCATGGCGAAGCCTCGTATATTGATGCAATAAACTGTCTGTATTATAGCCATAAGCGACAGGCAGAGCTAACTATAGAGCTAAATACCTGATAACTGCTACAATTGGCCATTATCCTAGATTCCGCAGTTGACAGTGCATTCGTCTTTTAACGTATTGAATATGAAAAATAGTTGACAAAAGTACCCTTCACCAGTTGGGTGCAGCACTATGCGGAATCTAGGATTATTAGGGAAAACCTGAAACATTTACCAACCTGCTATTGCGAGACCAACGCAGCAATCCCTGCCCCATAACAGCAATAGCTTGCACAATTTTCTTAGCTAAAAAAATAGCTGGTATACAAACGCAACCATGACAACACTTTCCAACTTACCTCTGGCCGAATTGGCCGCTCTGGCCGCAGCCACCATGTGGGCCTTTACCGGATTAATCACCCAGCCCCTGGTGCACCATTTTGGTGCTACGGCTACCAACCGCTATCGTATTAGTGTAGCGGGGGTGATGCTAATTCTGTTAACCAGCCTGTTCGGCCTATGGCATAGCCTATCCTGGACTGGCCTGTGGCTACTGGTAGTATCTGGTTTTATTGGCATCTTTATTGGCGATACGGCATTAATGCAGGCCTTAAAACGTATTGGCCCAAGGCGCAATGCCATACTGTTTGCTACCAACGCACCCATTGCTGCCGGTATGGGCTATATCTGGCTTGGAGAAACCCTGTCATCCAGCACTTTGCTTGGCTGCGGTCTGGTGATAGGTGGGGTCATGATTGCCATCTGGTGGGGTAATCGCCGTGCCCCGGCCCATGGTGAACATAGCATGGAACTGATATCAGGACGCTTGTGGGTGGGGGTCGGACTGGGACTGTTGGCCGCCACCGGTCAGGCGGCAGGAGCCATTATTGCCAAACCGGCACTACTGGAAGGTGCCGACCCTATTGCTGCTTCCGCCATACGCGTGGGCTTTGCGGCGGTGTGCATGTGGAGTATGCGCGCCCTGCCCATACAATGGGGCAAAGCCAAGCGTCCTATGACCTGGCCCTGGGCTCTGCGCTCGTTTATTAGCGCCAATCTGGGGCTGGTAATGGGTATGACCTTGCTGGTTTATGCCTTAAAAGTGGGTAATGTGGGTCTGGTGACCACTCTGTCTGCCACCTCACCCATATTGATCCTGCCCTTGCTATGGCTTATTACTGGCCGCAGGCCCAACCGCTATGCCTGGCTTGGCAGTATGGCTGTTGCTATGGGTTGCAGCATTATCTTTATGTAATCAAGCAACGGCTACTGCGCCAGATAAGCCGCCAGAAAATCATCAAAGGTGTCTGTTTGCTCGGCTTCTAACTGCGCCTGATCAAGCCATGACTGCTGCGCATCAACTTGCATTTGCCGCAGAGTGTCAGCAGGCAAAGGCTGCTGCAAATGATACTGCTGATGCTGCTGAGCCAACTGCATAATAAGCTGCTGATATGACATACCACCTTCCTGCATAGCACTCAGCACCTGTGCTGATGGCGTCAGAGAGCTGTCTGCCAGACGCTCTGCCAAAGTATTAATAGCGCTTATGCAGGCCTGAGGATCAGGCATCAATAGTGCCACTTCACGTAATTCAGCCAGTATCTCTGTGCCCCAGGTGTGCATTGATATCTGGCCGCGGGCAGAGTGTAACATTAGATCTGGTCGGCGCCCTTCGCGCACCATCTTGGCCTGATTGTCAATGATCCAATCACATTCCTGATCAGCAATAATGGGGCTGTCTTTTAACAAACACCAAACCAGAAATACATTGATAAAATGCCCTTGCTGGGCATCCATCCCCAAGGGTAAGAAGGGGTTGAGGTCCAGATTCCGCACTTCCACATATTCAACGCCACCCTCAAACAGGGCATGCACAGGTTTTTGTCCAGCACGCGCCACCCGTTTAGGACGGATATCACTGTAAAATTCGTTTTCTATCTGCAACAGGTTAGCGTTAAGTTGGCGGTATACGCCAGCAACTTTAACGCCAATTTTTTCGTATTGATCCAATGGTGTGGTAATGGCATGAGCCAGTGACTTGGCATAGCTGGGTAGATCATTAAAACAAACATTCAGCGTCGATTGCACGTTATTGTTATAGCCCAAATCACTCATGCGCAAAGAGGTAGCATAGGGGCCTATCAGGCTATCTCCCGGCCCCGCTTGCAGGCCCACATCGCGGCCCCCAACAAAGCTGGCGTCCAGTGCAGGTGAGGCACCAAATAGATATAGCAATAGCCAGGAGTGACGCCGAAAATTCCGGATCAGGGCAAAATAGTGACTTGAATGAAACTCTTTTGGACAACCCGTGTCGCCCAAATAAGCCTGATAAGCCTGCCAGAAATCTTCTTGCGGTGAGAAGTTGTAGTGCATGCCAGCAATACACTGCATAATTTTGCCATAACGCCAGGCCAGACCAACCCGGTAGATATGCTTAAGCTTGCCGGTATTGGAACGGCCATATTCAGCAATACGAATATCGTCTTCACCAGCTAAATAACCGGGCATACTGGCAGGCCACAAATACTCTTGCTGATCAGCTAAAACTCGGGCATTAAAGCTATGCAACTGCTGCATATGGCTTATTGCCGCTTCTGGTTGGCTAAAGACAGGGGTAATAAATTCCTGCAAAGCTTCCGAATAATCTGTGGTAATACTACCGTGGGTAAGTGCTGAGCCCAGCGCCTGAGGGTGATCAGTGAGGGCTATACGCCCCTTGTGGTCGAGTCGCAAACCCTCTTTTTCAATGCCACATTGCAGGTGTCGCAAGGCTTGGGCAACTGGCGTTCCATGCAATGGCGCCAAGGTATCAGAAATACTTTTTAGCAAAACCCGGTTCTCCTCTGTAGGACAGCTTATTAGATCATCTCAGTAACATCAGCAAACGCTGTGTTAGCCTATTCAATATTGGTCAGTTCACCAACAACGACTTGCACAGGGACCGCACCCTCCCAGTATAGCTTGCAAGTTATTGTATATCAGAATGTGGCATCAATTTTTCCAACCAGCGGCTTTTAACTTGGCTGCCAGACTGCCTGCTTCTGGTTCGGCTTTACTAGTTGCCTGACGCGCACCTTTACCAGCTCGGGTTTTAGCGCCTGCTGGTGGCTGACTGGACTGGTCTCGACTTTTTGCCATGGTGTCGAGTTCATCATGCAAGCGCATGGACAAGCCTATGCGCTTGCGAGGCACATCCACTTGCATCACCTTTACTTTCACAATATCACCTGCCTTAACCAAGCTGCGCGGGTCTTTGACAAATTGCTGAGACATGGCAGAAATATGTACCAAACCATCCTGATGCACACCCAGATCAACAAAAGCACCAAAGTTGGTAACATTGCTTACCGTGCCTTCCATAATACTGCCAACCACCAGATCCTTGATATCTTCAATGCCTTCGGTGAGCTTGGCCATACGGAATTCCGGGCGTGGATCACGGCCAGGCTTTTGCAGTTCTGCCAAGACATCCTGAATAGTCTGCTCGCCCAAAGTCTCAGCCACAAACTGGGCAGGTTTCAAGCTACTTAGCTGAGCATGGCCGAGCAATTCACCAACCTGCAAACGGAGACTCTGAGCCATATTATCAACGGCCATATAAGCCTCTGGATGCACGGCTGTAGCATCCAGCGGATTGTCTCCGTGGCGGATACGTAAAAAACCAGCCGCTTGCTCAAAGGCTTTGCCGCCCAAACGCGACACCTGCAGCAGTTGCTTGCGGTTGACAAAGGCACCATGCGCATCACGGTAAAATACAATATTTTCCGCCAAACTCTTATTTAAACCGGCCACATGCTGCAACAAGGGTGCTGAGGCGGTATTTAAATCAACCCCGACACTATTCACACAGTCTTCCACCACATTATCCAAGCGGCGCGCTAATTGTACCTGTGACACATCATGTTGATATTGACCTACGCCAATGGCTTTAGGATCAATTTTTACCAACTCTGCCAGGGGATCCTGTAAGCGGCGCGCAATGGATACGGCCCCACGGTAGCTAACATCCAAATCCGGGAATTCAGCTGCCGCCAAGGATGATGCGGAGTACACCGAAGCACCCGCCTCACTGACAATAATACGCTGGGGGGCAGCACTGCCTAACAGACTTTGCAGCTCTTTTACCAAGCGATCGGTTTCTCTGGAGGCGGTGCCATTGCCAATGGCGACCAATGCTACCTGATACTGTGACACCCATTGGCCTAACAGGGCCAATGACTGCTGCCACTGCTGGCGTGGCACATGGGGGAAAATCGTCTGGTAGGCCAACAACTTGCCTGTAGCATCAACCACCACGGCTTTAACCCCGGTACGCAAACCTGGATCCAGCCCCAAAGTAACCTTATTGCCAGCCGGTGCCGCCAATAACAGGTCCTTTAGATTATCGGCAAACACTTGTATAGCCGACTCTTCAGCGGCTTCACGCAAACGTGAAACCAGATAGGTTTCGAGCTGGCTAGCCAATTTAATACGCCAGGTCCAAGTGATTACCTCACGCAACCAGGCATCAGCCGCACGTCCCTGATCACGAATCTGCCAATAGCTGGCAACACGGCTCTCAAAGGGTTCGTGCCCAGTGTCAGACCAAACTATCTGAGCTAATAAAATGCCTTCATTACGACCACGCAAAATCGCCAAGGCACGATGGGATGGCAAGCTTTTAAAGGCTTCCTGAAAATCAAAATAGTCCTGAAATTTGGCCCCTGACTGCTCCTGCCCAGAGATCACCTGCACCTGCCACTGGGCACCCAGCCAAGCCTTGTCACGCAGTTCTGCCAACAAGTCTGCAGCCTGACTAAAGCGTTCCATAAGAATCTGCTTGGCCCCATCCAACGCAGCTTTAGTATCACTAATATTTACTTCTGCATTCACAAAGGCCTGCGCTTCTGTGTCTGGTACCAGACTGGGATCGGCGAGTAATTTATCCGCCAAGGGCTCCAGGCCAGCTTCTATGGCAATCTGGGCCTTGGTGCGACGCTTGGGCTTATAGGGCAGATATAAGTCCTCCAAACGGGTTTTATTATCGGCTGCCTGAATGGCAGACTCCAAAGCCGGGGTAAGTTTGCCTTGCTCGGCAATACTCTTTAATACCGTGGCACGGCGCTGATCCAAGTCACGCAAATAACCCAAACGTTCTTCCAGTGTGCGCAGTTGGGTATCATCCAAGGTCCCCGTTACTTCCTTGCGATAACGAGCGATAAATGGCACTGTTGAGCCTTCATCCAGCAACTTAACAGCAGCTTCTACCTGCCAGACCTGCACAGCCAGTTGCTGGGCGATTTGGGTATGGATCATATATTGTCTCAATAACAGTAATACGGCTTTTTAGCCTAGTCTTTATATGGGCTATTGCAGAAGATTTAAATATTGGCTAAGAAATAATTCTGTCCTGCTTGTTCTACCTTGTTCAATATTGACCACAAATCACGCAGAATCCTGCCATAAGGGCATAAAAAGAGGCTGCTCCAAGCTATGCAGAAAATCTGCGGGTGGCATTCAAAAGTAGCCAAAAGCGGCTATACTAACCGTCAAAACAACCCCACAGGAGGCACATATGTTACCTATGGAGCAGGATTATGACAGCCTCAGCGCCGGTTTTGAATGGCAGATTCCGGACCACTACAATATTGGCACCGATGTATGTGACCGCTGGGCCGACAGTGATCGGTTGGCCCTGATCCATGTGCACAGCAATGGGCAGGCTGAACATTTCAGCTTCAAGTATCTGCGCCAAGCAGCCAATCGTCTGGCCAATCTGTTGCGCCATCTGGGTCTGGAGTCTGGTGACCGGGTGGCAATTTTACTACCCCAACACCCGCTCACCGGCATCAGCCATATTGCTACCTATCGGCTGGGCGCTGTTGCCCTGCCTCTGTTCCGGCTATTTGGCCCCGAAGCTCTGGCCTTTCGCCTGCAAGATGCCGGAGCCAAAATAGTCATCACCGATCAAGCCGGGGTTAACAAACTGACCCAGATCCAGCCCCAACCAGACAGTTTGCAACATATCCTCTGTATCGACGGACCAGCACCCGGTGCTCTGGATCTGACTACTCTGATGGCCGCCAGTAGTGCGGCTTTTGAACCCGTCAGCACCTGTGCCGATGATCCAGCCGTGCTTATTTATACCTCTGGCACCACAGGCCAGCCCAAAGGTGCCCTGCACGCCCACCGAGTACTACTGGGCCACCTGCCGGGCATTGAAATGTCCCATGATTTTCTTCCTCAGGCGGGAGACCGCTTTTGGACTCCGGCAGACTGGGCATGGATTGGCGGCCTATTTGATGTCCTGCTGGCCGCCTGGCACCATGGACTGCCCGTGGTCAGCCAAGAAGCCAGCAAATTCAATGCTGAGCAGGCTTTTCAACTGCTGGCCGAGCAGGCCATACGTAACGTTTTTCTGCCTCCCACGGCCCTGAAGCTGATGCGGCAGGTAAAAAACCCCCGCCAACGCTGGTCTTTCCGGTTGCGCTCACTGGCCAGCGGTGGCGAACCTCTGGGCAACGAGCTGCTGGCTTGGGGCCGGGAGACTTTTGGCCTTACTATCAATGAGTTTTATGGCCAGACAGAATGCAATATGATTGTTTCCAACTGCAGCGCCATTATGCCTCACAAGCCCGGCGCAATGGGCCGTCCAGTGGTGGGCCATCAGGTGGCCATTGTAGATGATCAGGGCCAGAAGCTACCCCTTGGCGAGGTTGGCAATATCGCCGTGCACCAACCAAACCCGGTGACCATGCTGGGCTACTGGAATAATGCCACAGCCAGCGCCGCCAAGATCATCAATCACTGGTTGATCACCGGCGATCAGGGCCGCCAGGACCAAGACGGCTACATTGCCTTTGTGGGTCGCGACGATGATGTTATTACCAGCTCCGGTTATCGCATTGGGCCCGGCGAAATTGAGGATTGCCTGCTGGGACATCCGGCTATTACCCTAGCCGCAGTCGTGGGACTGGACGACCCCCTGCGTACCCAGCAGGTGGCAGCCTGTGTGGTGCTGCAGCAAGGCCTGCAGGGCAGTGAGACCCTGGCAGAAGAGATCCAGAATTATGTGCGCCAACGACTGGCCGCCCACGAATACCCGCGCCAGATAAAGTTTGTTGATGCATTACCCATGACCGTCACCGGTAAAATTATGCGCCAGCAACTGAAACAACAATGGCAAAGCCTCTAGACTCCTTGCAAATCCAACAGGCAGGCCAATCTATTGGCCCCTGCATATCAACTCACTTATACATTTGCCAAGCCCGCTGCTTCCACTCTTTGGACAATTCCTCCACAGCACAGGCTGCTGTCATTAACTGTGAGTCACGCTGCTTAAATAGTAGTTGATTTAGCCGGTCAATGGTCCATTCTGGCACAGGCCGCTCGATGCAGACAATATTAGACTTGACGCTGATAATACCCGTCTGCAGTACCCGCAAGTAGTAGCCGGTCATCATCTGCTCGTGAATCCAGTGCAGCATTTTAGGCAATTGCAGGCGCCGGCCAATAGTGCTACAACGCTCCGTAGGCATACTAACTTGCACTATAGCTTCACCCAACTGCCAAATATCACCAACGCATACATCTTGCTCGGTAAAGCCACTAACACACAGGTTTTCGCCAAAACTGCAATGTTGTATAGGGCTGCCAGCACATTGTGCAAAAAAATCGTAATGTTCGTGGCTAAACACGTGCAGGGCCCGGTCTGGTGTACCGTGAACAACCTCAAAACTGCCATCGTTTGGCAACCCGGAATGGGTCAATTGCAGTGCTTGTGTAGTGTGCTGTTTGGCAATGCCAGTAACAAACTCTTTACCATGACGATCCACTTGCTGTTTGGGCATGCCAATATTTAAGTACACAATCGTCATTCTTGTTCTACGCCTTTTTATTAGTCACTTTAGCCGTTTACTTTAACACTACTGGAGCAACCAAAAAAGGCTCCCGCAGGAGCCTTTTATTATCAATTGAGTTAACTGGTCGTTAAGCTTGTGGACCAGCCGCAACAATCGCTGCAGAAACGTCAAAGCGTTTAAAGTTCTCGTTAAACTTAGCAATCAGCGCCTTGGCTTCAGCATCGTATGCATCTTTGTCTGCCCAGGTCTCACGAGGGTTTAACAGGGCATTATCAACGCCATCAACGGCTACTGGCACAGCAACATTGATACCGTCCAGATGGACTGTCTCGGCCTTGGCAATATTGCCATTTTGAATAGCCGCAATGATGGAACGGGTAACCGGAATACTAAAGCGTTCGCCAGTGCCATAGGCTCCACCTGTCCAACCAGTGTTAACCAGATACACTTTGGAGCCAAATTCTTCAATCCGCTGCATCAACAACTCGGCGTATTCACCAGCTGGGCGCGGGAAGAAGGGTGCACCAAAACACGTTGAGAAGGTAGACTTGATGGCTGAACTGGAACCCATTTCGGTCGACCCCACCAAAGCCGTGTAGCCGCTTAAGAAGTGATATGCGGCGGCTTCTTTGGAAAGGATGGATACAGGCGGCAAGACGCCAGTCAAGTCACAAGTCAAAAAGATAATGGCGCCCGGCTCACCAGCCAGATTCTCTGCAGTGCGCTTTTCTACATGTTCAAGCGGATAGGCACAACGGCCATTTTCAGTGATGTCTGTATTGTAGTAATCAGCCAGTCTCTGCTCATCCAGCCATACATTTTCAACGATGGCGCCAAAGCGGATAGCATCCCAGATAATGGGTTCGTTCTTTTGGCTTAGATTGATCGTCTTGGCATAGCAACCACCTTCTAGGTTAAATACCACACCCTTGCCCCAACCGTGTTCGTCATCACCAATCAGGTAACGGCTCGGGTCAGCAGACAGGGTGGTCTTACCGGTGCCAGACAGACCAAAAAACAGCGTGACGTCACCAGCATCACCAACATTAGCAGAGCAGTGCATGGGCAACACATCCTGAGCTGGCAGCAAAAAGTTCTGCACCGAGAACATGGCCTTTTTCATTTCCCCGGCATAACGCATACCTGCCAACAAAACCTTGCGCTGGGCAAAGTTAATCATAACGCAGCCGTCACTGTTGGTGCCATCACGCTCAGGCACACACTCAAAACCAGCCACGTTGAGAATTTGCCACTCGGCATTATCTTTGGGGTTGTACTGCTCCGGGATGATAAACAGATTCTGTCCGAACAGATTTTGCCAGGCTGTTTGTGTGGTCATGCGGACGGGCAGATAATAGTTTGCATCCGCACCAACATGAACAGTGGCTTCATACTTGTCATGATCGGCTAAATAATCTTCAACCCGGGCCCATAGAGCATCAAATACTGCAGGTGCTATAGGGCGGTTTATCGCACCCCACTCAATGCTGTCCTGAGTAGTTGGCTCTTGCACAATATACCGGTCGGCCGGGGAACGGCCCGTACGAGCACCAGTGATTACGTTTAGAGCGCCTGTGCTGGCCAGAGTACCTTCACCGTTTTCAATGGCTTTTTGTACTAGGCTAGCTGGGGAAAGTTGCTTGAAGGTTGTGGGGGCTTCAGCGGCTGAGTTCATTTAAAGGTACCTTTGCTTTACCAATGATTTAGGTTGTGGATAAATCATTAGGAACATCTATGATCGGGCCACTTGGATATCAAGCAAGACCCAGCATCCTAAAGTGTTAATCGGGCTTAGTGTGTGCTGAAACTCAACATATAACATGCCGAATCAGCCCCGAAAAACGAGGCAACATTATGCCAGAATTGATCAATAAATGCTAAATATAGAGCTCATTTACAGAACTGATAACAACTGCAACCAATCTCTATAGTTGATAGGCGGCTAGCCGTACCCCAGCCAACAATCACGCCCCGGAAAGGTCTGCAAAATGAGTTATTGCCAGAAGCTTGGGGCGAAGCAATGTTTAAGCTAGGTATTTTACTAGTTGATTTACTAATGCAACGTTTCCCGCTCAGCGGGGTTGCCGGTGCCTGGCGCGAATAGCAAATGACAGTCAACCTTATCAAAAGCATACTGGCTATTACAGAACTGGCAATCAATAACAATACTGCCCAAATCCTCTAGTATGTCATCTACTTTAAGTTGCCCCAACGCCACAATAGCATGAGCACTGCGTTCGCGGCTGCAGTCACATTGATAACTAACCGGACGCTCAGCAAATACCGTTAGATCATGCTCATGAAACAAACGGTGTAATACCTGCTCAGCCGGCAGGTCCAGCAACTCTGTCGCAGTCAGCGTGGTGACCAGCGCATGCACCAGTTCCCAGTCCTCATCAGCCCGCGCCTCATCGTTGATATCTGCAGGCAAACGCTGCACCATAAAGCCGGCTGCCTCAGAGGCACTCATTGCCAATTGCAAATGCGTGGGCAACTGCTCTGACTGGTAAAAATAACCTTCCAGACAGGCTGCCAGAGTATCGTGTTCAAGCCCAACAATACCTTGATAACGCTGCCCATCATCAGGCTCAATAGTAATAACCAATTGCCCTTTACCCAATAATTGATGCAACCCCAGATTGTCATCAATTACCTCAGCATGGCGTGCCAAGCCCTTTAGTAACAAAGGCTGTAAGGTACCTGGCTGATCAAGACGACACTCAGCCATGGCATATTCCAAGGGCCCATCGCCCCGCACCTGCACACTTAAACGGCCCTGTAACTTCAGGTTGGCACTTAATAAAGCACTGGCAATAAACAGTTGCGCCAGCAAGGTTGCTACAGCAGGCGGGTAGGCATGTTGCTGTAACAGGGTTTGTACACTTTCGTCCAGACGAATATGTACACCACGAATATCCATATTGTTAAACAAAAACCCACGCATCAGGTCCTGAGTCATGGCCTAACCCCACATAATAAATAATGCGGCCAATTATAACACGTATACTAGCAGCAACGGCAGACTCACAGTGCTCATTAAGGTGGAAACAATGACCACCCCAGCGACTTCCGTCGGGCGCTGATTATAGAGCTCGGCAAACAAATACACATATACCGCCACCGGCATACTGCATTGCAAAATTACCACTGCTGCAGCCTCATGTTGCAAGCCCAACAAAAGCACCAGCAACCAACCCACGCCAAATCCCAACAGCAAGCGCAAACTGGCCAAACCAAAGCTAACTCGCAGGCTGCCCAGCTTAAGGCTAACTAAAGATACTCCCAAGGTGAACAGCATCAAGGGAATCGTGAGGTCACCAACCATCTGCGTAGTGTTAAGTAACCACTGCGGGATAGCAATATCTGCCAACCGGAACAGCATGGCAATAATGGTGGCCGGAATAACCGGCATTGTCAGCAGCATGCGCGGGGCAAAGCCACCACTGACAACCGCTATACCCAAGGTAAACTGTATTGCCACATACGCCACAAAAAAGGCAATAGCCAAGGCCAGCCCTTGCTCACCAAAGGCCAAATAACACAAGGGTAAACCAACGTTGCCTATATTAGGGAAGGTTAAGGTCTGCAAAAAAGCTTGTCGCGGCAGCCCAAACAGGGGCAATAACATCACCCCAGCCAGAAAAAATAATGCATTGGCTAACACCGCAGCCAGACCCATTTGGACAAACAGGGAATACTCCAAATTAGCCGTGGCCAGAGCATAGAAAACCAAGGCCGGCGTGCCAATATAAGTCACCAGCTTGGTGACCATAGGCGTATCAAACGACTCACCCATACGCACCCAGCCTACACCCAGACCCACACAGATAAATACCGGGGCCAAAATTTCTATCAGTTGCAACACAATGGGAAGCATAAGCTTTCTACACTCAACTAGTCTTCAAATTTCTGCCAGAAACGGGATTGCTCTCGGCGCTGTTTTTTGTTCGGCCTATGCTCGGATACAGCTCCACCCATAGCCTTGCGGGCAGCAGCCTGCTCGGCGCGCTGGGCAATACTTGCACTTGTCTCCTGGTAGAGTTTGGCCGCTTCTGTCGCACCGCGACGTTGTTCCGACAGGCCAGTGACCAGCACCGTTTTTTCATCCCAACCCTGACGGATAGTCATCTCCACACCCATCTCTACCATACGTGAGCATTTACTTCGCTGGCCATCATAGTGGACTTTGCCGCCCTCAATAGCGGCCTTGGCTAAACCCCGGGTTTTAAAAAATCGCGCGGCCCAGAGCCACTTGTCCAAGCGAACTTTGGCCTGATGTTGATCACTCATCATGTATTTTCCCCTATGGTTAAAGGTATAGCCTGACCCAAGTTCGCCACACTTAAAAAATCACCCGTATGCTGAGCCGGGCGTTGACTATCCGGTTCACTGATCGCCAACAGGTGCCCAATACCAGCGGTTTCGGCCGCCGCCAGCACCTGTAAATTATCATCTACCATCAGGCTACGCGCAGGATCATAGCCAATGTCTATTTGCAATGCTTGCCAAAAGCCCTGCTCTTCTTTTGCATAGCCATAATCATGGGAGTGATATACCCCATGCAACCAACGATCCAAACGCACATGGGGCTGTTTTACAGCCAAACTCTGGTGATGGGCATTAGTGACCAGAAAAATTTGCTTGTCGGTAGTTTGTAACCAGTGCAAGAAGTCTTCCGTTCCGGGTAAAAAGCGCACCTTATGATCAATCTCCCGCTTTAACGCCACAATATCGATATCAAATTCGGCTTGCCAATGGTCCAGACAGTACCAGTTTAACTGGCCTCTTAAAGCCATTAGTTTGGGGTAAATAATATTTCTGGCCTGCTGCTCGGTCATGCCTTTTATCTGCCCATAACGCTCTGGCAAATGCTGCAACCAGTAATAGGTATCAAAGTGCAGATCCAGTAAGGTGCCATCCATATCCAGCATAACGGTATCAATATTTGCCCAGTCCAACATAAGTAAATCCCGTTTATTCTCAATTTATCCCAATACGATGCTTGAATTATGGTATCGTCGGGCGCATATTTTTGCTATGCCTAATTTATGCTTCTCAAGGAAAATTTCATGAGCGAAGTACAACATCACCGTTTACTTATTCTGGGCTCCGGCCCTGCTGGTTATACCGCTGCCGTTTATGCTGCCCGTGCGAACCTAGCACCCACACTGATTACCGGTATGCAAATGGGCGGTCAATTAACCACCACCACAGAAGTCGATAACTGGCCGGGTGACGTTGAAGGCTTGCAGGGCCCCGATTTGATGGAACGTATGAAAGCCCATGCCGAACGCTTTGATACCAATATTGTGTTTGACCACATTGATAGCGTAGACCTGCAACAAAGGCCATTTAAGCTGGTAGGCCAAGGGACGCAATATAGCTGCGATGCGTTGATTATCTGTACTGGCGCCAGTGCCCAATATCTGGGTCTGGAAAGCGAGACTGCCTTTCAGGGCAAAGGGGTATCAGCCTGCGCCACTTGTGATGGCTTCTTCTATCGCAACAAGAAAGTAGCTGTTATTGGCGGTGGTAATACCGCCGTAGAGGAAGCACTGTATCTGGCTAATATTGCTGCTGAAGTGACCGTTGTCCATAGACGGGACAAATTCCGTTCCGAAAAAATTCTGGCCGACCGCATTGCCGACCGTGCAGAAAATGGCAATATCAATATCGAATGGAATCATACTTTGGAAGAGGTTCTGGGTGATGATATGGGCGTGACTGGTATGCGTATCAAGAGCACCACTGATAACAGCCACAAGGAACTGGACGTGGACGGTGTCTTTATAGCCATTGGCCATAAACCGAATACCGATCTGTTTGCCGGCCAATTGGACATGGAAAACGGCTATCTGAAAGTGCACAGTGGCACCCAGGGCAACGCTACCCAGACCAGTGTCGAAGGCGTATTCGCCGCTGGCGATGTTATGGATCATATTTATCGTCAAGCCATCACCTCCGCCGGCACGGGCTGCATGGCGGCTTTGGATGCGGAACGTTATCTGGATGATCAGGAGAACTAAACGGGCCTCAGACCGTTAAAAAATTAACAGATTTTGCACTAATATATTCCAAAAACTTGCCAGCTTGATACAATGGCCTCACCAAAAAAAAGGGCTTAGCCCATGTAAAAACTATTGAGAGGCTTATTTATGGAAGTTTTAGGATTTTTATTCCGCTGGTCACACGTGCTATTCGGTATTACCTGGATTGGCATGCTGTACTACTTCAACTTTGTGCAAGGTGGCTACTTTAAGCAGGCTAGCCCGGAAGGTCTGGCTGATGCCAAGGCGAAGTTAGCACCCAGTGCCCTGTGGTGGTTCCGCTGGGGAGCAATGGGCACCTTTCTGACCGGTGTCGTCATGCTATTGACCATCCCCACAGCGGTAAATAATTATATCTGGATTGGTTCTATTTTTGGCACCCTGATGTTCCTGAATGTATGGCTGGTAATCTGGCCTAATCAGCAAATTGCTCTGGGTATGAAAACTGGTGACGCTGCCGCTGCTGGTGCTAAGGCACTGCTGGCTTCCCGTCACAATGTATTGTTCTCGGCACCCATGGCTTTCTGTATGCTGGCTTCCCCAGGCCACAGTGGCCTAAGTAGCTACAGTCTAGTGGACTGGAGTGCTCCTTCCATGCTGGCTATGCTGGCCATTATTGTGCTACTGGAAATCAATGCTCTGAAAGGCAAACAGGGCCCCTTGACCACAGTTAATGGTGTGATTGCCAGCTCGCTGGTGTTAACCGCAGTGATGGTGGCAGTACTGACCCTGATTTAATCCCTATTGATAACAAACAGGCAAAAAAAACCCAGCCACTTGAGCTGGGTTTTTTGTATGCGGTTAACAACACGACCATATCCTTATGGTCGACATCGTCGGGCATCCTGCCATTCCTTGTCTGCCGCTCCGGCTAACATCATCCTAGAGCTTAAGCATAACTATAAAATAACAGCATTGGTATCAGCAAAATTCCTAAAATATAGCAAAACTATAAAAATTTGCTGAAAACTGGTCACCGGCAAGATATTGCCAAATAACGCAGTTTACCGGTTATCAATTAAGAAGAACCGAGTTATTCACCTACTTTTATCAGTTCTACCTGAAATACCAAGGCAGCATTGGGCCCGATAGCGCCACCAGCACCACGCTCACCATAGGCCAGATCCGGGTGAATATAAAATTCGTACTTACTGCCTTCTTTCATTAATTGCAGACCTTCAGTCCAACCAGCAATCACCCCATTTAGAGGAAAGGATGTGGGTTCACCACGGGAATAAGAGCTGTCAAACTCCTGACCGTTCATTAATGTTCCACGATAATGCACAGTCACTGTGTCAGTAGCTTGAGGCTGGACTCCAGCACCTTGTTCCAACACCTTATACTGTAAACCAGACTTGGTAATTTTAACCCCTTCCTGCTGAGCCGTTTCAGCTAGAAAGGCCTCACTTTCAGCCAGCGTATTGGCACTTTGCGCTACTTGTTGATCACGTTGGTAAGCTTGTACGGTCTGCATAGCTTCCTGAGGCGTCAGCGCTGTAGCCTCACCGTTATAATTTTGGTTAAAACCTTCCACAAAAGCATTTAAGTCCAGATCATCAAAGTCATTTGCCAACTGGCCGGCAATTAGAATGCCGATACTATAGCTCACTTTCTGCTGCGTATCTTCAAGATTGACTTCCGCTTGGGCAGTGGTTGCAGACAAAGCTAAAGCGCTGGTCACAGCCAGACGACTAAAGGTGTTTTTCATGATGTTTCCTTATTGACTGGTTTAAATACAGGCATAAACGCCAGATCATACGTATATATGGCTAAAATCGCCAATTACCAGACCAATATGCCATATCTACAAAAATTATCTACCACTAACTGCCAAGCATTATCCTAAAAACTTTACAAAGTTAGTCCTGATCAGACACTTTTAACGCACACCCCATAGGGTCTAATACAAGCCTATGATATGATGCGTCGCCATGATCCAATTACATAATATACACCTGTTACGAGGCGGCCAAAGCCTGCTTAAAGATGCTCACCTTAGCCTGCATTCAGGTCAGCGCTATGGCTTGGTGGGACGCAATGGGACCGGCAAAACCAGCCTTTTTAAACTGCTGCTTGGTGAACTGCAGGTCGATAGCGGTGAACTGCAGCTGCCACCCAATCTACGCCTTGCCCATATGGCTCAGGAACTGGGTGATATTGCCCGTACTGCCGTTGATCACGTACTGGATGGCGACCAACCCTATCGTCAGGCAGAACAAGCTATTCAACAAGCTCAACAAAATCAGGATGATACTGCTCTGGCACAAGCCTGGGCGGATTATGATCAGTTGGCAGGTTACACGGCAGAAAACCGCGCCCAACAATTATTGCAAGGTCTGGGCTTTCAGGAGAGTGACTGGCAGCAACCCGTAGCCAACTTCTCTGGGGGCTGGCGAGTGCGACTTAACCTTGCTCAGGCCCTAATGTGCCCCTCCGATCTATTGTTGTTGGATGAGCCTACCAACCACTTGGACTTGGATGCCACCATGTGGCTGGAAGGTTGGCTGCAAAGCTACCCGGGCACCCTGCTGCTCATTTCTCACGACCGGGATTTTCTCGATCAGGTGGTGCAAACCATTGTGCATTTGCAGCAACAGCAGTTGACTAGCTACCGCGGCAACTACGCCGCTTTTGAACGGCAAAAAGCGGAACGTATGGCGCAGCAACAAAGCATGTACGACAAACAACAGGCCGAAATTGCCCATATAGAGAGTTTTATTCGCCGCTTTAAAGCCAAAGCCAGCAAAGCCAAGCAGGCCCAAGGGCGGGTGAAAGCCTTGGAGCGCATGGAATTAATTGCCCCAGCCTATGCCGATTCACCCTTTAGTTTTCGCTTTCCGGAATTTAGCCAGACCAGTGCTAACCTTATCGCCCTTAATCAAGTTAGCATTGGTTATAACCAGCCCTTATTGGAGGCTAATCTAAGTATTTTACAGGACTCACGCATCGCCTTATTAGGGCCTAACGGGGCCGGCAAATCATCTTTGATAAAAACCCTGGTTGGTGATGTACCACCTTTAGCCGGGCAGATTGTTACAGGTGAGCATCTAAAGATTGGTTATTTTGCCCAGCACCAGTTGCAAGCACTGGATTTACAGGCTCATGGCTTATTGCATTTGCAGCGTTTACAGCCACAAGCAAGTGAGCAGGAGTTGCGCAATTTTCTGGGTAGTTTTGGCTGGCAGGGTGAACGCGTATTTGAACCCGTGAAAAACTTCTCTGGGGGTGAAAAGGTGCGTCTGGCTCTGGCCATGATCGCTTTACAGAAGCCCAATTTACTACTCCTTGACGAACCTACCAATCATTTGGATCTGGAGGCGCGCCATGCCTTGACCCGAGCCTTGCAGGAATATCAGGGCGCCGTGCTGGTTATTTCCCATGACCGGCATCTATTACGTCAGGTGGTTGACCAGTACTGGTTGTTGGCTGATGGTAAAATCGCCCCTTACGCAGGTGATTTAGATAGCTATCAACAACACCTGCAAAAGCTGGTACAACAGCAAGCCAAAGCCCGCCAACAGGAAACCAGAGCCAGCCGTCAGGAAAGCAGCGGTAACAGTCTTTCAGCTCAGGATCGTAAACTACAAAAGCGCCAGCAAGCTGCCCAGCGCGCCCAGCTAAGCCCCTTAAAAAAGCAGTTACATAAGCTGGAATGCGAATTGGATAAAACCCAAACCCTGCTGCGCGAGATGGAACAACAATTAACTGACCCCAGCCTGTACCTGAGCGAGCAAAAGGAACAACTGCGTGCTTTATTGCACCAGCAAACTCAGGCCTCGCAACAAGCTGCCGAACTGGAAGATAGTTGGCTGCTATGTCAGGAGCAACTGGAGCAGTTGCAAAGCTAGTTCCTGTCAGGCAACCTCTGTAACCTTGGTCAATATAATGTGGTTGGTGTACCCGCAGCAAAGGGTTACAATAAGCCCTTAGCTCAGCTAACAGAATCATTACTCCGGACTAAACCATGACTTTTACCACCAGCCAACGTTTGTTTCCCTTGACCCGTATGCGCCGCATGCGTGCAGATGATTTCTCGCGCCGCTTAATGCGCGAAAATCACCTTAGTACTGCTGATCTTATCTATCCTATGTTTGTTATTCCTGGTCAGGGACAAACCGAACGGGTAAGCTCCATGCCCGGGGTAGAACGTTATTCAGTAGACTTGTTAGTGAAACAAGCTAAGGAGCTGGTGGCCATGGGTATTCCGGCTATCTGTTTATTCCCGGTAACCCCAGCTGAAGCAAAGTCAGATATGGCCGAAGCGGCCTATGATGACAACGGTTTGGCGCAAACGGCTATTCGTGCGGTCAAGGATGCCTGCCCCGAGCTAGGCATTATGACCGACGTTGCCCTTGACCCATTTACCACTCATGGTCAAGACGGCATTATTGATCAGCAGGGTTATGTACTCAATGACGTCACCGTCGAAATATTGGTCAAGCAGGCTCTGTCTCAGGCGGATGCTGGCGCCGACATCCTCGGCCCGTCTGATATGATGGATGGCCGTATTGGTGCTATTCGTGAAGGGCTGGAAGAAGCCGGCCATATCAATACCCGCATTATGTCTTATGCCGCCAAATACTCTTCGGCCTACTATGGTCCCTTCCGAGATGCCGTAGGCTCAGCCGCTAATCTGGGCAAGTCCAACAAAGACGGTTACCAGATGGATCCCGCTAACAGCGACGAAGCCTTACACGAAGTCGCTTTGGATTTGGCTGAAGGAGCCGATATGGTGATGGTAAAACCCGGTATGCCCTATCTGGATATCGTGCAACGGGTTAAAACCGAACTCAAGGTACCCACCTTTGCTTATCAGGTAAGTGGTGAATATGCCATGCATATGGCAGCATTCCAAAACGGCTGGCTGGATCAGGATAAGGTGACACTGGAATCTTTATTGGCCTTTAAACGTGCTGGCGCGGATGGCATTTTGACCTATTTCGCCAAACATGCAGCGCAGTTGCTAAATGGCTAAGCAAAAGACCGCATTCGTATGTAACGAATGTGGCTCGGACTACAGCAAATGGCAAGGCCAGTGCAACGACTGTGGGAGTTGGAATAGTCTGCAGGAAATTCGTCTGGGCGTTGCCGCCAAAGGTGGTGCCGCCAAGGTCAAAGGTTATGCTGGTGTAGCCGCACAACTACTTGATCTGAGTGAAGTCGACATTGCTCAGGTACCGCGTTTTAGCACCGGCATTGGTGAGTTGGACCGGGTGCTTGGTGGTGGTTTGGTGCCGGGCTCTACCATTCTTATCGGGGGTCACCCGGGGGCTGGTAAAAGCACCCTGCTGTTGCAATTGATGTGCAGCCTAGCACAAACCATGCCGGCCATGTATGTCACGGGCGAAGAATCCCTGCAACAAGTCGCCCTGCGTGCTCAGCGTCTGGAATTACCCACTGCCAATCTGAAAATGCTGGCAGAGACAGATGTGGAAGCGATTATTGCCCAAGCAGATTCAGCCCGGCCCAAACTCCTAGTGGTTGACTCTATTCAGGTTATGCAATTAGCCGATATCAGCTCGGCTCCCGGCAGTGTTTCACAGGTTCGCGAGTGTGCTGCCGCTCTGGTGCGCTATGCCAAACAAAGCAACACTGTATTATTGCTGGTGGGCCATGTGACCAAAGACGGCAGTCTGGCAGGCCCAAAAGTACTGGAACATATGATCGACTGCTCCTTGCAGCTGGAAGGGGATAATGACAGCCGCTTCCGCACTCTGAGGGGCCACAAGAATCGCTTTGGTGCCGTTAACGAACTGGGTGTATTTGCCATGCTGGAGACCGGCCTGAAAGAAGTTAAAAACCCCAGCTCCATCTTTTTATCACGGGCCGAAGGGGCTGCTTCAGGTAGCCTGGTTATGGTGATATGGGAAGGCACCCGGCCGCTACTGGTTGAACTGCAAGCACTGGTTGACGACAGCCACTTTAATAACCCGCGCCGGGTAACCGTAGGACTGGACCAGAATCGTCTGGCCATGTTACTGGCGGTACTGCACCGCCACGGTGGCCTGCATACGGGTGATCAGGATGTGTTTGTGAACGTCGTGGGCGGGGTGCGAGTTAACGAAACCAGTGCCGATCTGGCCCTGCTAATGGCTATTGTTTCCAGCCTACGAGATCAGCCACTGGATCAACAGTTGG
The DNA here is from genome assembly GCA_030748435.1 of Gammaproteobacteria bacterium. Lineage (GTDB taxonomy): Bacteria > Pseudomonadota > Gammaproteobacteria > Pseudomonadales > Balneatricaceae > Njordibacter. Next base: position 23,490 of record JASMLZ010000104.1, read on the forward strand.
TGGTGTTTGGTGAGGTTGGCCTAGCGGGTGAAATCCGCCCAGTACCTTCGGGGCAGGAACGTATTCGAGAAGCCGCCAAGCATGGCTTCACGCGCGCCATCGTGCCCTTGGCCAATGTGCCCAAAGATAGCCATGATCCCAGTTTGAAAAACATACAGATTCGTGGCGTTAAAACCCTCTCAGATGCTCTGGATGCACTCTAGGACAAGCACATGCTGCCCAAGCCTGATTTTTCTACTCAACACGCACATATCAGACTTATAGCCGCCACCGATGCTACCGAGCTGCTCGACTACTATCGGCGTAACCGCACTCATTTGGCGGCTTGGGAACCCAGCCGCTTGGATGATTTCTATAGTCAGGAGAATATGCTGACGCTGATACTGGCAGCCGAAGGTGATTTCTACGCCGGCAAAGCAATAAAACTGGGGGCTTTTGCCCATACTGATGGTCGACTTATTGCCAGCATCGATTTTTCACACATTGTGCGGGGCCCAATGCAAGCCTGTTATCTGGGCTATTCCATTGACGCCCAACACCAGGGCAGAGGCTTGATGCGTGAATTTCTGCCCCCTTGCCTGCAATTTATCTTCCACACACTTGACCTGCACCGCGTACAGGCTTCCTATATGATCGACAATCACCGCAGTGGCCAATTACTGGCACACTTGGGATTTGTGCAAGAAGGCCTAGCCAAACAATATCTACATATCAATGGCCAATGGCAGGATCACATTCTCACTGCCAAAATCAACCCATCTGACGGAGTGTAAAGAGTATCTTTGGTGCCGCTCGCAAGGATAATTGCCGGCTAGGCCGCTTCTGGCAAAGCGACTTCTACCATGCCATTAATGCAACGAGCTGGCCAGCTAGGTAGCGCAACCTGATCATCATCCAGACTCTGGCCAGAGTGTAAACAATAGCGTTGCTTCAGCAAAGGGGAAGCCACATACCATTGCTCTCCCTGATTGCCAATCAAGCCACGGGCCATAACCTGAGCACCGGTCACCGGGTCCAGATTATCCAGCACAAAAAACTGCTGCTTGGCAGACACATAAAATAGCGCCAATTGACGTTCACCCAGTAAAGCCGCAACGCCAGCGTCAGGTAATAGCTGGTTTTCATGGCAAACGGGTATCCATTGTTGGGTAGACATAAGTAGGCTCCTTTAAGCTATTTCTTGGAAAAGATTAATGCGTTCGCTCGACGTGGCCGGGCGCATTTGCTCACGCTCAGACACCATAACAATACTGCTATCACTGGCTTGAGTATTAACAAATGGCTGGAAACGGGCGACCGCTTGTGGATCTGCCAGGGTAGTGCGCCATTCGCACTGATAGGCATCGACCAAAGCCTGCATCTGAGCTTCCAGTTGCGTGGCCAAACCCAGCTTATCCTCGATCACTACCTGACGTACATAATCCAGACCACCTGCCAAATTCTCCAGCCAGGTTGATGTACGCTGCAAGCGATCAGCGGTTTTGATATAGAACATCAATAAGCGATCGATATAGCTTATCAAGGTTGCTTGATCCAGATCGGTAGCCAACAAGTCGGCATGGCGTGGACGCATGCCGCCATTACCGCAAATATATAAATTCCAGCCCTTGTCCGTGGCAATAACACCAATATCCTTGCTTTGTGCCTCGGCACACTCGCGGGTACAGCCTGACACGGCAAATTTAAGTTTGTGAGGAGAACGCACGCCCTTATAACGATTTTCCAGATCAAGCGCCAAACCAACACTGTTGCCAACACCATAGCGACACCAGGTACTGCCAACACAGGATTTTACCGTCCGCACCGACTTGCCATAAGCATGACCTGTTTCAAAACCGGCATCAAGCAGGCGTTGCCAGATGGCCGGCAGTTGTTCTTGACGCGCACCAAACAAGTCTACGCGCTGGCCGCCGGTAATTTTACTGTATAGCCCAAATTCCTGAGCCACTTCGCCCAGCACAATTAACTGCTGAGGTTTGATTTCACCAGCTGGCACACGTGGCACTACGGAATAACTGCCATCTTTTTGAATATTTGCCAAATAACGGTCATTACTATCCTGTTGCGCTACATGCTCACCGGCCAACACATAATCATTCCAGCAGGAAGCCAGAATAGAGGCTAGGGTGGGCTTACATATCTCACAGCCCAGTCCCTGACCATGCTGCTGCAAGACCTCGGCAAAAGACTTTAGCCCTTCTACTCGTACTAGATCGTAGAGTTCCTGACGGGTATAGGCAAAATGCTCACACAGGTCACTGCTTACCTCCATACCCAAATCTTGTAAACTGCTTTGCACAACATTATTCAGGGCCTGTACACAGCCACCACAGCCGGTTGCGGCGCGGGTCTGTTGCTTAACATCGGCAAGACTACAGCAGCCTCCTTGCACGGCACTCACCACATCCCCTTTAGTAACATTATGACAAGAGCAGATAGTGGCACTATCAGGCAGCACCATCTGTCCAACACCCGAGTCGGCATTATCATCTGCAGACCACAGCAACATTTCGGGATGCTCTGGCAAGCTCATACGATTTAAATAGATTTGCAACAAATCACTGTATTGTGTGGCATCACCAACCAAAATCGCGCCCAGTAGGTGCTCACCTTTGGCGTCCACTACCAGTTTATGGTAGTGGCCATGGTATTCATCAAATAAACGATAACTTTTAGCCCCTTCTGTCCGCCCCTGAGCATCACCAATACTAGCCACATCCACGCCCAGCAATTTTAGTTTGGTGCTCATATCAGCACCACTAAAGCCTGCCTCTTGGCCAAGCAGTTGGCTGACCACGACCTTAGCCATCTGATAACCAGGCGCCACCAAACCAAATATGCGCTGCTGCCAGAGGGCACATTCACCAACGGCATAGACATTAGCGGCTGACGTTTGACATTGATCATTAATAACAATACCGCCACGCTCACCCACTGACAAACCAGCTTGACGAGCCAACTGATCACGCGGACGTATGCCGGCAGAAAACACCACCAGATCGGTTTCCAGCACCTCGCCATCGGCAAATTGTAACTGCACACCCCCCTCCTGCAAGGGCACAATGGCCTGAGTGTTCTTTTGCGTATGCACCTTAACACCCAGAGCACGAATTTTGGCGCCCAGCAATTCGCCACCCTCGGCATCCAGTTGCTGGATCATTAAACGATCAGCAAATTCCACTACATGGGTATCCAGACCCAGATCTACCAAGGCTTTGGCCGCTTCCAGACCCAACAAACCGCCCCCAATAACCACCCCAGAGCGGGCCCTGGTGGCTGCGGCTTTGATTCCATCCAGATCAGGAATAGTACGGTACACATGACATGCAGGCCCATCATGGCCAGGCACTGGGGGTACAAATGGGTAGGAGCCAGTAGCTAATACCAGTTGATCATATTTATGTTGGGTACCATCACTGGCAGTGATCACTTGCTGCTCAGTGTCCAATGTCTCGATGACCACCCCGGCTTTGACTTCAATGCCCCAAGCCTGATACTGGGCCATACTGCCCAGACTCAGATCCTCAGCACTGCCATGCTCCATATACTTGGTCAGTTGCACACGATCGTAGGCTAATAAGGGCTCTTCGCTAAATACGGTGATGGCAAATTGTGCCAGCACACCCTGATCTGCCAAGTTTTGTAACAGGTGGTGTCCCACCATACCGTTACCAACCAAAGCCAGGCGAGTTAATGACATTATGATACTCCCGATTACCAATGCCTGTGGGGGCGCCCCATCAGGTCTATTCATTTATAACAGTAGTGTTACTGCAGGAATCAGGCCACATTGATTTTTATTTTTTATATCAATAGGTTATGAAACAATTAGAAAAACACGGCTGGGCTGACGCACTGAGACTGTGCGCCTATAGTCACATATCATAAATTTGCACCAGCAAAGTGCCGGGACCAATGATGGGGCTAAACTCTACTAATATAAGCAGAGTTGATTACTTGGCAGGGAGTATCCTTAGCAAGCTAAATGGCCAATTTATCGGTCAGCATCAAGCGCCAAAACCAACTTATGGCTTAAACCTTAACTATGTGGAGCAACACAAATTAGTTGATAAGCTAAAAACAGACTAATTGCGCCAGTTTATCGCGCACCGCAATATCAGTAGCTACCGCGGCCACTGCAAGGTCTTGCAGCCCCACTCCAGTGCCATCAAAGAGCGTGATTTCGCTATCATCCGAGCGGCCCCCATGAAGGCCTGAGATAACCTTGCCGATAGGCGTTATATCGCTCTGCGTAATAAGCCCGTTAGTAAATGCATGTTGCGCCTCACCCAAGCTAATCGACTGGGCAACCTCATCAGTAAATAAACTGGCCTTGGCGACAAGATTGGCGTCAACTTCCTGTTTGCCAACCGTGTCGGTACCCATACAGGCAATATGGCAACCGGGCTTAATCCAGTCCAGCATTAACAAGGGCTCATAGGCCGAAGTAATGGTAATAATCACATCTGCCTGAGCCCCTAACACTTGCTGATCCACGGCTTCAAAGCTTACTTCCAGCTCAGCACACACGTCAGCCAAGCGATATAAGTACTCCGGATGATAGTTCCAGGCAACAACTTTTTCGAAGTCACGCTGTTCCAGGGCGGCACGCAATTGGAAGGTTGACTGATGCCCAGCACCGACCATACCCAGCACTTTGGCGTCTTGACGCGCTAGGTGAGCAATCGATACAGCAGCAGAGGCAGCAGTACGGACAGCGGTTAGGTAATTGCCGCCTACCAGAGCACGCAGTTGGCCTGTATCAGGATCAAATAAGATGACGGTAGACTGGTGGTTGGTCAAACCTTGTGCTGCGTTATCGGGCCAGTAGCCACCCGACTTAACCCCCAGAGTCAGACCGGCTTTATCAAAGCCGGATTTAAAACCATATAGTGCGTTAGCATGTCCAATAGCTTCACGCACCACAGGAAAGTTATAGGCGTCACCATTTGCCATGGCAGCAAATACATTTTCTACTGCCGAAAAGGCTTCTTTACGCCCAACAATCTGCTCACAAACAGATTCAGATAACAGCGCCACTGGTGGCGTTGATTTGATTTGATTCATAGTCATTGTCCAAGATAAAAAATAACTTAGTAGGCTTTACCACGTGCAGAAATGGGCCATAAGGTTTCTACCTTGCCATTGCGCACACCCACGTAGTAATCATGTACATTGCAAGTTGGGTCGCAATGGCCCGGTACCAGACGCAGTTTGTCATTGATTTTTAACACAGCATCTGGGTCGCTAATCACACCATGTTCGTCAGAACACTTGATATACTCAACATCCTTGCGACCAAAAATATAGGGTAGGCCACTGTCCACTGACTGGGCTTTGAGACCGGCGTCACAAATGGCCTTGTCTGCTTTGGCGTGACTCATAATAGATGTGAGAATAAACAGGGCGTTGGCAAATTCAGAAATGGGCTGATCCTGAGCATCATGTATAGTTTGATAATCGGCATCCATAAAGGCATAGGAACCACATTGCAGTTCATTAAAAACGCCGGAATTACCCTCGAAGTAATAGGACCCGGTACCGCCACCACCAACAATGTCACAGCTTAAACCCTGTGCATTTAGCAGGTCGATGGATGCTTTAACCATAGCCACAGCAATATCTATTTTTTGTTTGCGCTCGGCATAACTTTGCAGGTGCTGCATGGCTCCCTGATAAGCCTGAAGGCCGGCAAATTTAAGCCCCGGCGCGGCGGCAATAGCCAGTGCCAGATCGACCACCGGCTGACCCCCGGCAACACCACACCGACCTGCCCCACAGTCAATTTCTACCAAGCATTCAATGACCACGTCATTGGCCTGAGCAGCAGCAGACAGTTCTGCAACATTGTCTATGTCGTCTACACAGCAAATAGTCCGTGCCCCCAATTTGGGTAATTGTGCCATACGGTTAATTTTTACCGGGTCCCGCACCTGATTGGAAACCAAAATATCCTTGATGCCACCGCGGGCGAAGACCTCAGCTTCAGACACTTTCTGACAACACACACCACAGCTATTGCCGAGTCGCTCCTGCAACAAGGCGATATCAACAGATTTGTGCATTTTGCCATGAATGCGATGACGCACTCCCATTTCGGCTACATATTGCCCCATAGTGCGAATGTTGTTTTCCAAAGCATCAAGGTCAACCACCAAACACGGGGTTTGAATATCAGCTTCATCCATACCTGGCAGGGCGGGCACATCGTAGCCCACCTGCAGTTTATTGATTGCGTTTTGCATAATATTATTCCTAATAATTAATCACTTGTCTTAGAGCCAGGGCAGGCTGTCTAAATCGACATTGCCACCCGTTACTATTACCCCAACCCGCTGGTTTTTAAACACTTCAGGATGCTTTAAAATACACGCTAAAGGCACAGCACTACTGGGTTCAATCACGATTTTCATATGCTTCCATACCAGCTTCATGGCCATCACAATGTCTGCTTCTGTGGCGGTGAATATGTCGCTGACATGATTACTGACAAAGTGCCAGGTCAGATCTTTAAGTGGCACTTTAAGGCCATCGGCTATGGTATGCGGTGCATCATCGGCGATAATATATCCAGCCTTAAAGGAACGCGCCGCATCATCTGCTTGTAATGGTTCAGCCGCATATATTTTGGTTTTTGGCGCTAGCTGACTAAGTGTTAAACAGCTACCCGAAACCATACCTCCACCCCCTATTGGGGCGATAACAGCATCCAGATTATCTACTTGTTGGAGCAATTCATGAGCACAGGTGGCTTGCCCGGCAATGACTCGAGGATCGTTGTAGGGGTGCACAAAGTCGGCTCCTGAGGCAGCTACCACATCAGCAAAGACTGCTTCTCTGGAACTGGTAGACGGTTCACACTCAACAATTTTGCCACCATATCCCAGTACGGCATCTTTTTTAGCCTGCGGTGCCGTATGGGGCATCACCACAGTGATCGGTATACCACGTTGACCAGCTGCATAAGATAGACAAAGAGCATGGTTGCCTGACGAGTGGGTCGCTACCCCCAAACCGGCTTTATCCGCGCTTAAACCAAACACAGCATTAGTGGCACCCCGAACTTTAAAGGCGCCGGCCTTCTGCAGGTTTTCACATTTAAAAAACAGCTCAGCCCCAGCCAAGCCATTGATCAAGCGCGATGTCAGTACCGGTGTTTGATGAATATAAGGTTTGATGCGCTTATGGGCAGCAATAACATCGTCAATTGTTGGTATGCTTAATGGACTTGTGGAAACACTATTCATAACCTTTCCTGTGAGTTCGTTTATATTACAGATTGGCGGTAATATTCCTGGGCCGCCGCCACACCCTTACCCAAGGTGATAGGATAGTCCAGATCCGCCATTGCCATTTCTATGGTGGCCAAGCCGGATAGCATCATGGTCTCCGTTAATAAGCCCAGGTGTCCGATCCGAAAGGCCTTGCCATGCATCTGGCCCAGACCAATACCAAAAGACACACCATATCTGTGGAAAGCATGTTCAGTTAATTGATTACTATCAAAACCCTCTGGAACATAGATAGCCGTTACCGTATCGGAATAGTTTTCCGCAGACTGGGCGCACAAGCTCAAGCCCCAGGCTTGGGCGGCCTCTCTTACCCCTTGAGCCAATCGATGGTGGCGGCTATAAACCTGCTCCAAACCTTCTGCAAACAACATTTCCAGACTTTCTTTTAAGCCATATATAAGCTGTAGTGGTGGAGTGTAGGGGTAGCCACCATTGGCGTTGGCTGACAACATATCCCGAAAATCAAAAAAAGTGCGAGGCATGGTTGCCGTGGACATGGCTTGCAAGGCTTTTTGGCTGACCCCCAGAATAGCCATGCCTGTGGTTAACATAAATCCTTTCTGTGATCCGGATACGGCAATATCCACACCCCAGCGATCCATGGCAAACGGCATGGACGCCAAAGAACTAACACAGTCGACTAACAACAGAGCCGGATGCTGCACTTGATCCATGGCCTTACGCACAGCGGCAATATCACTTTTTACCCCGGTAGCTGTTTCGTTGTGGGTAACTAAAACGGCTTTGATTTGCTGCGCCTTATCCTTGGCCAAGTGCTCCTGAAAACGTGATGCAGGTGCCCCTTCTCCCCATGCACATTCGATAATTTCGACCTCTAGCCCATGCCTTTGGCAAAGATCAATCCAACGCTGTGAGAACATGCCATAGCGTGCCACTAGCACCTTATCTCCCGGGCTGAGGGTATTGGTAATAGCCGCTTCCCAGCCGCCCGTACCACTGGCCGGGAAAGTAATGACCTCACCACTGGTAGTACCAAATACTTGTTTACATCCCTGCAGCACAGGCTCTAGGGTGCTAACAAAATCCGGCGATCTATGATCACGAGTCTGAATATGCATGGCATTGAGCAACCGCTGTGGGATATTGGTTGGCCCCGGTATAAATACTGGATTTTGACTCGACATACAGGGCCCCTGACTGTTTGCTGTAAGCATGATAACCATTGCTATAAAAGAAAAAAGATTGTTATTATGCTAGAAACCACCTACTTATTTTGCAATACAAAATTATTTCACAATATGAAATATCGTGAATTTGCGGATTAAAATTGCTTTTCTTACTTTAAAAACAATGGACTAGCTATCAAACTGGCAATAATTATAAGTTTTCACAATATGAAATAGACTCTGCAAGCCACACCTAAGACAGGTCTGCAAAATGCCTTATGGCGAGGAATCTATAGATAGAAAAATCTATAACTAACTGATTTTAATGGCTATTAAATTGCTTAGCTGCGCTCAAAAAAGACAAGTATACAAATTGTTCTGGCCCAGACTAGCAAAGCAACAACACCGGAGCACTGGTATGAGTGAACAGCATGGATCTGGCATACAGGTTATTGATAGAGCAGCCCTATTGTTAGACGCTTTATCGCGTTATGCAAAACCAACTCAGCTAAAGGTACTCAGTGCCGATACGGAGTTACATCCGTCCACGGTGCATCGTATATTGCAGTCGCTTATCTATAACCGTTTTGTGGAAAAGGACAACAACGGTCTCTATAAACTGGGGCCCAGACTATTACAGCTTAGCAACCGGCTTTATTCTGATATTGATATCAGAGCTGTGGCCATGCCTTATATGGAAAGCTTAAGGGATCAATTGGGAGAAACCATTAACTTAACTATTCGTGAAGGTGATGTGGTTATCTATTTTGAAAAGGTCACACCCAATCGCATGATGCATGTGCAACAGGTTATTGGCAGCCGCGCCCCTTTGCATGTAACAGCAGTGGGCAAGCTAATGCTGGCAATGGGAGGCGAGCAGGAAATCACCGCTTACGTACAACGTACCAATGTGCCTGCTTATACCCAAAATACCCTATCCAATTACCAACAGTTGCATAAGGACTGCATGTTAAGCCATGAACGTGGTTACGGGCTGGATAATGAAGAAGCTGAAATCGGCGTGGGCTGTATTGGTGTGTTAATCCATGACCGCAGCGGGCAGGTAGCCGCCGGCTTATCCGTTTCAGCCCCCATTGAACGCCGCCGCAAAAGCTGGATCGAGGCTATCGCCCAAGCCGGCAAAGACATTTCTACAGCTCTGGGCTATGACCCTGGTTCGTTTTAGTTACAGGCACAAAAAAACCGGCCCCCGGAGGCCGTGTAAAAACGTCACGAGCACAGACTAGACAAGGAAAAATTTGACGAAAAAGCGCAGTTTATGAGTGATAAATGAGCATTTTGAGTCAAATTTTAACGCCGTATAGTCAAGCGCAGTAGTTTTTACACAGCTTCCTTGAGCCGGTTTTCAGAGCCAGACCAATTACTTAATCTTGGCTTCCTTGTACATAACATGCTTGCGTACCTTGGGATCAAACTTTTTGATCTCCATCTTGTCAGGCATATTACGCTTATTCTTGGTGGTGGTGTAGAAGTGACCAGTACCGGCGCTGGAAACCAGCTTAATCTTATCGCGCATCAGTCAGCTCCTTATACCTTGACGCCATTGGCACGAACTTCGGCCAATACAACATCAATACCTTTTTTATCGATAATACGCATACCCTTGGAGGATACACGTAGACGAACGAATTTGTTTTCGCCTTCTACCCAAAAACGGTGCCAATGCAGGTTTGGCAAGAAGCGACGACGAGTTTTGTTGTGTGCGTGAGACACATTGTTACCTACAGCTGGACGCTTGCCGGTAACCATACATACTCTGGACATTTTAATACCTCAATTTGGTGTCTTGAATACAACCCCATGTTGCATTCTCAGGCGGAGCAGCCCTCCAGCGGGCCAATATCCGTACCAGCCTTACCTTGCCTTAATAACTGGCGGCAAAATAAGGGACGCGGAGTATAACAAAGAAAATAGCCTATGGGAACTATACGGGTATATCAAGCAGATTATATTAACAACTATAGTGGGGTTGGTCAGACGGCACGGTGACAGAATTATAGTGAAAGATTCACGCTTTTGCCGAATTAGGCAAAACAGAAAAATGCTAAAAGCCTGCTATGCTTGAGGGTATACAGCGTTAGAGGTAGTGGGTTCGGCAATTAAAGTGCCGGCACGCTAATAATTATTATGATGCCGTAGGGCTACTTAAACATACTGTTAAATGCCTGATGCTAAAGGAAAAACAGACTAAAATCACAGCCTTGACTCTAGGCGAAATACTGCTATCATTAAGATCAATCAATTGACCTTAGCGGAGTTTTAAATGCTCTCAATATCCCCTGCAGAAATTGTAACTCGTCTACATTTTGACAACCCGTGGTGGGAAAACGGAGAGGTTGAAGAAAGATACAAAAACTATCCTCGCCGCTTTTACTTCAAACCCTTCTTTAAGTTAGTCAATGAATTCTCGATAAATAGAGCTGCTGTTTTAATGGGGCCAAGAAGAGTCGGGAAGACAGTTATGGTTTATCACGCAATAGATAAACTTCTTGAACAAGGCGTTAACCCTCACAATATTCTTTATATCTCATTAGAAACCCCTATATATACTGGTTTATCACTAGAAAAAATCGTTAACCTATTTCAAGAAGAGTTCTCCCATAAAAGAAATGGAGAGCTATATATTATCTTTGATGAGATACAGTACTTATCAAATTGGGAAGTTCATTTAAAGTCCCTTGTTGATTCATACCCAACTTATAAATATGTAGCAACTGGATCTGCTGCGGCCGCATTAAAATTAAAAAGCAGGGAATCTGGTGCTGGTAGGTTTACAGAGTTCCTACTTCCTCCGCTTACTTTTGCAGAATATATATCTTTTATTGGAAAAGTTGATTCTTTAATCGAAACAGATGAGGAGAATTGGCATGAGGCTAAAAATATAGAGGAGCTAAATAAGGAATTCATTAATTACTTAAACTATGGAGGATATCCCGAAGCTGTTTTTTCTAAACTAATACAAGGTGAAAGTTCTAGATATATCAAAAGTGATATTATTGACAAGGTCTTATTGAGAGACTTACCTAGTCTATATGGAATTAATGACGTTCAAGAATTAAATAAACTGTTTAATGCAATCGCTTACAATACAGGGAATGAAATATCTTATGAATCGCTTTCCAAATCCTCTGGCGTTTCTAAAAATACAATAAAAAAATATATGGAATATTTGGAAGCCGCATTTTTAATAAAAACGATTAATCGAGTTGATGTAACCTCCAAGAAATTTAAAAGAGCAACAACATTCAAAGTTTATCTTACTAACCCATCAATGAGGGCTGCGTTGTTCGGCCCTGTAACTGAAAAGCATGATGTAATGGGGACACTGACAGAAACAGCAATTTTTAGTCAATGGTTTCATAATGAAAATATAGATAAGCTTCATTACGCACGCTGGAAGACTGGCGAGGTCGATATAGTTTGGCTAGATAATGCTAATCAAAAACCAGATTGGTGCGTTGAAGTGAAGTGGTCAGATTTACCTTGCACAGACTCTAGAATGCTAAGTAGCGTAATCGAGTATGTAAAAAAGAATAATTTACCTGATGCACTAGTTACAACCAAAACTATCAAGCAGGAAGGTAATTTTGATGGTGTTTCAGTACGTTTTCAGCCCAGCTCTTCATACACCTACACATTAGGAGCAAATATCCTAAATGAAGAATCGTTAGAAAGGCAGCTATCTAATAGCTTAGTTACAAATGAAAACGAAAGCATTTAACCAGTCAAAGCACTCGGACACAGCAAAGCTGCGCCGGTGTTTGAGGCGTTATGCTGCCTAGTCCCTCCACGTTTAGTTAATGTATCTTCTAAACCCGATGGGATTAGGGCAGCTACTATCCTATCTATTCAATTTCTTTAAACGGACTATTATTCTGTTAGCTCAAATAAGTCTTGTACTGTGGAGTTCAGGGTTTTTGCTATTTTCAAAGCCAAAACGGTAGAAGGTATGTACACACCATTTTCAACGGCGTTTATGCTTTTTCTGGACACATCAACGGCTTCAGCCAATTGAGCTTGCAGGAATAACAAGAGAATAAGGAATAACAAGGACAGTCACTGCCTAAATACCTAATAGTGAGTATTGCCAACTTTACCTATAATCGCCGCAAGTGACACTATACTATCACTTTCGGAGATTATTATGCGCACAGAACTGGTAACATCATTAAAGCGTCAGGCGACTTCTATTCTGGCAGACCTCCATAATCACAAAGAGCCCATCCTGATTACCGAGCATGGTCGCCCTGCGGCATATCTGGTTGATGTGGAAGACTTTGAACATATGGCCATGCGTATGGCTCTGCTTGCAGGTATTGCCAAAGGTCAAGCCGACTTCGCATCTGGCAATATCGCGACCCAATTGGCAGCCAAACAACGGCTGCATAAATGGCTCAAATAATATGGTCCAATACGGCTCTTGATGATTTAAATATAATCCTTGAGTTTATTGCACTGGAAAATATGCTTGCTGCAAAAGACTTGGCGGCACCTGTTTTCACCGCAACTGATCGTTGGCCTGAAAATCCATACTCAGGCAAGAAAATTGAAGAACTAAAAAAGTATCTGATTGCGCTCAACCCAGCTGGCTAACCAGGCCAATCTTATTGCATAAAAGAGCTAACCACCCCAAGGACACTTATAGCCAGCCCCGGTCAGCAAAGGATACCCATTGCTTGCGCCCCACCACCAGATGGTCCAGCACGCGTACGCCAACCAGATCCAGAGCACCGGTTAAGGTATTGGTAATTAGCCGGTCACTTTGGCTGGGTTCAGCCACGCCAGAAGGGTGGTTATGGGCTAAAATCACAGCCGCAGCATTGTATTGCAAGGCCACCTTGACCACTTCTCTGGGATGCACACTGGCACTGTCTATAGTGCCCTTAAACAGTTCCAAAAACTGCAGCAAACGGTGTTGATTATCCAATAGCAACACCACAAAGACTTCGCGTTGATAATAGCCCAAACGCTGGCACAGGTAAGCGCCAACCTGTTGGCTGGAGGCCATGCTTTGGGGGTCTTGTAGCTCCTCACGGGTAAGGCGCAAGCCGAGCTCTTTTACAGCTTGCAGTTGCGCATACTTGCTAGGGCCCATACCGGTCAACTGACAAACTTGCGCCTGAGAAGCCTGTAGCAAGGCCCCTAAACCACCAAATTCAGCTAACAACAGTCGCGCCAAATCTACCGCACTTTGACCGGCACAGCCAGTGCGTAAAAAAATAGCCAACAATTCCGCATCAGATAGAGCATCTGCCCCAACCTGCAACAAACGCTCCCGCGGCCGTTCCGACAACGGCCAATGATTGATTGCCATACAGCTTCCCTGCCTTTGCAATATAACTTGTAACACCAAACTTCGGGTTTAAGTTTAGCAGCTAGTATGGTTTTTGCTTGCCTGCCTATTTAGTAGCCACCTGATTAAGCAAAGGCAGGGTACCATCAATAGCTACTTCCACCCGATCACCTGGTTGTAAAAATTGGCTTGGTGTAAAGCCCATACCCACACCGGCAGGCGTGCCGGTAGCGATCACATCACCCGGCTGCAGCGTCATCCCCTTCGATAAGGTCGCTACAATGGTGGGAATATCAAACACCATCTGGTCTAATCTGGCACGTTGCCGCTCTTCACCATTGACCGTACAGGTTAATTCAAGATCGCCCGGCAAGGGCTGACCATAGGTGGGGGTTACCACCGGGCCCATGGGGGCAAAGCCATCCAGACTCTTGCCAAGATGCCATTGCAGATGGCGCTGCTGTAAATCACGAGCAGATACATCGTTAAAACAACTATAGCCAAACACATACTGCCAAGCCTGATGTTGGGCAATATCTTTACCTTGCTTGCCAATCACAATAGCCAACTCACCTTCGTAGTCAATTTTTTCTGTTACACCTTGATGTAAGGGAATATCGTCATGGGGCCCAATCAACGTATTGGTGGCTTTGGTAAAGACCACAAGGTGCTCAGGCACTTCTACCTGAGCATCCAGTTTGGCGGCTATCTCTGCCGCATGATCAGCATAGTTTTTACCAATACAAAAAATATTGCGCTTTACATGCCCTAAAGGGGTTTGTAGCAGGTGGCTATCATAGTCGGCACAAGCTACCCTTTGTTCCAGAGCGGCCTTGGCCAGAGCTTCAGCTTCGGTCTGAGCATCGATGCCTGCGGCAATTAATTCATGCAAGCAGGTGGCCCGTAAAGGCATACCAAGACGCGATGCCGCCTCAACCAAGCCAATAATTTGATTATTTAACACAGCGGCCAAATGGCCATTTTTCAGTTTTGCGTAGTGCATAGTGATATTACCTGTCTAATGAAAGCGATTTTCCATAGGCTTAAGCTACTATAAGAGACCTTTGCACGATAGTTATTTTGTCCTGTGACGGTGTTAAAAACTTACTCAATCGGTCACTTATCATATATAAACTCCCTCTTTGCGTGCGTTTTTGCCTTGTCACATAACAAAATATCGGCTCGTGCAAAGCCCTCTATAAATAGGACGCAACGCAAGTTATTAGCAATTATTTCACAGGTTGATATTCGATAGTCATTAGTCGCATATCGAAAAGCGTCAAGTTTGGTTATAATAGCGCCTCATTTTTTGGTCACCTTCGCTGACAGCGATTTTTTTCATCTACGAGAGCTTTGCCCGAACCGGGATTTTGTTCTGTGACAGCTTCTCTCTACCATTATCACCATTTATTTGGAGCGCCCTATGAAGACCCCAGTAAACGTTGTTATTACCGGTGCCGCCGGTCAAATTTCTTACTCCTTAATTTTCCGTATCGCCCAGGGCGAAATGCTGGGCGCTGACCAGCCTGTTAATCTGAAACTGTTAGAAATCACCCCAGCATTGGGTGCACTAAACGGCGTGGTAATGGAAATTGAAGACTGCGCGTTTCCTCTGGTTGCCTCCATCACTGCCACTGACGATGCTAACGTTGCCTTTGACGATGCGCACTACGCCCTGTTAGTTGGCGCTCGCCCTCGTGGTCCAGGCATGGAGCGTAAAGACCTGTTGGAAGCAAATGCTAATATCTTTACCGCCCAAGGCAAAGCCATCAACGACAACGCCAACAAAGACGTTAAAGTACTGGTAGTCGGCAACCCAGCCAACACCAATGCTTATATCGCCAAACAAAGTGCGCCAGACCTAGACCCGCGTCAGTTCACTGCCATGACCCGTCTGGACCATAATCGAGCCCTGACTCAATTGGCCAACAAAGCCGGTGCCAGCGTCAGCGATATTGAAAATCTTTGCATCTGGGGCAATCATTCCGCCACCATGTATGCTGATATTACACGGGCCACAGTGAAGGGCGCAGCCGCTACAGGCATGGTTGACCAAAATTGGATCGACACTGATTTTATCCCTACTATCGCCCAGCGTGGAGCTGCCATTATTAAGGCTCGCGGCGCGTCTTCTGCCGCTTCAGCTGCCAATGCTGCTATCGATCATATGCGCCTGTGGGCCGCCGGCACTAACGGTGCATGGACTTCCATGGGTATTCCTTCCGACGGCTCCTACGGTATTCCGGAAGGTCTGGTATATTCCTTCCCGGTAACTTGTGAAAACGGCGACTACAGCATTGTTCAAGGTCTGGAAATTGACGCCGCTTCACGCGCCTATATGGACAAAACCCAAGCGGAACTGGAAGAAGAGCGCGACGCTATTGCTCATCTGGTTTAATTAGTTGGCCTGTATGTGAGCCCAACCTACAAGACTTAATTGGTGCCCACCTGTGGGTCGGGTTTTAGCCCAACAGGCTAAACCAAAGTTGAATCTAGGGTACCAATCGGGAATAGGCAGGGGATAAAATTTATCCCCTGCCTTTTTTATGCGCCAGAAAAATAGCGTATACTGCCGACCATGAATCCAGAAGTTGACATCCCCTACCCTCCGCGCAGTTGGCTACAAAGCAATATTAAGCCTTTGTATATCGTCAGTCTGCTAATCATGATTCCGGTATGGTTAATTGCCAGTTGGTACACTTTTACCAGTCAGGCGCAAGACAATTTACGTGTGCAGATCGAAAACGATCTGGCTCTGTTTGCCGATAGTCTGGATAGCGAACTGGAAAAATACCGCTTTGTACCGAAAATGCTGATTATGGATGCCACCTTGGCTTCTGCCTTAAATGACAAAAATATACGCTATAAACGCAGCCTCCACGATTACCTCAATCATATCCGCACCGTTACCGCTGCCGATGAAGTGTTTCTACTAGACGTGCAAGGGCAAACCCTGGCTTCAACAACCCTTGACAATCAGGGGCTTAATTATGCTCATACCCCATATTTCCAAGCTGCCAAAGAGGGCAACTCCGGAGGTTTTTTCACGCTGGGCTTTAATGCTGGTATCCGCGGCTATTACTTTAGTGAGCCTATCTTTGATAGCGACACAGACGATGTGATTGGCGTGGTGGTAGTAAAGGTAAATATGGCCCGGTTAGAACGCGGTTGGCCCAATAAGCGCACGCCCATGATGATTACCGACGAGTATGGTGTGGTCATTGCTTCGAGTGTCCCAAGCTGGCTGTTTACCAGCCGCCAAACGCTGGATGACCGTTCCAGACAGGCTATCAAAAACACCAGCAAATACCCTTCTACTTCTTTTCCAAAACTGCAGTCACAGGTTATTGAAGAACTGGACGCAGCCCGCATTATCAGTTTACCCAAGCCCGGTTATATTCGTGTGCTGGAGGTTAATTTGCCGCTACCCCAGGTAGGCTGGCAACTGTATGGCCACGGTGACTTAAATAAACTTAATAGTGTTATTCAACGCAATACGGCACTGTCTTTACTGGTATTTATTCTCACTTTATCACTGGCCTATGTGGTTATGCAGCGCCGCTTACAATTTCAGGAAACATTGGCACGCCGAGAAGTCAATCAGGCACGTTTGCAACAGGCCAAGACCTCTCTGGAAGTGCGTGTTATTGAGCGTACCAAGGCCTTACAGGATAGTAATGATGAGCTTAAGCAAACTCAAACGGAACTTATCCATGCGGCCAAGTTGGCCACTTTGGGACAGATGGCCACCAGCGTGACCCACGAGATAAACCAGCCACTAACCGCTATTCAGACCTGCGCCGATAATGCTGAACAATGGTTACAACGTGAAAACTATAGCCGGGTCGAACAAAATCTGGGCAATATTAAAAAGCTGGCACAGAAGATGGCTACCATTACCCTGCATCTGAAAACCTTTGGTCGCAAGACCGATAATAGTACCAGTTGGGTAGCTTTGGACGAGGCTATATATAATGCGGTTGGGCTGATAACATTGCGTTGTAAGCAGGAACAGGTAGAACTGATTATTGACTGCCTGCCTGGCACAGAGGTAATGGCTGATCTGGTGCGCTTGGAGCAGGTAATTATTAATCTGCTTACCAATGCCCTTGATGCCATGCTCAACAGCAGTGAAAAACGGCTGGTAATACGTTGTCAAAGCGCAGGCGAACACATCTGTTTACAGGTTATTGATACTGGCACGGGCATCGATCCTGTACATTTAACGCAGCTATTCGACCCTTTCTTTACCACCAAGGATACGGGTGTGGGATTAGGCCTTGGCCTATCTATTTCCTACAGTATAATTAAAACCATGGGCGGAGAACTTAGTGCCAGCAACCGAGCCGATACAGAACCTCAACATAGCGGCGCTATCTTTAGTGTGCGCCTGCCAGCCCGTTACCAAGCTTAGGCAGCCCTAATCATGACAAACAGCAATCCTATCTGCATCGTTGACGATAATGCCGAAATTCGTGAATCCCTAAGTGAGTTATTGGAACTAGCCGATTATCAACAAACCAGCTATGCCAGTGCCGAGGCAGCACTTGGCCATCTAAGCGACGACTGGCCAGGTATTGTCATTAGTGATGTGCGCATGCCGGGTATGGATGGTCTGGCCTTTCTCGCTGCCCTACAACAACTGGACGCAGAGTTACCAGTTATCCTGATTACCGGCCACGGTGATATCCAGATGGCGGTGCAATCCATTCATGATGGCGCTTATGATTTTATTGAAAAGCCCTTTCGGCGTGAAATTATGCTGGAAGTCGTCAACCGAGCAATGGATAAGCGCCGTCTGGTATTGGAAAACCGGGCTTTAAAAGCGTCTTTACAAGTCGATGGTATCAGCGCCATTGTTGGTCAGTCACCACCCATGCAAGCCTTAAAGACCAAGATCGCCAAACTGGCCAAGGCCGATGTGAATACGCTTATTCATGGTGAAACCGGCACTGGCAAAGAGCTGGTAGCCCGCAATCTGCACGAGCAAAGTCAACGCCGGGACGGCCCTTTTGTTGCCATCAACTGTGGGGCACTGCCTGATAGCATGATAGAGGCCGAGTTATTTGGCCATGAAGCAGGCGCCTTTACAGATGCCAAAAAGGCCCGCATTGGCAAGTTTGAATTTGCCCATCAAGGCACCATTTTTCTTGATGAAATAGAGAGCATTCCGTCAACTCTGGCAGTTAAAATTCTGCGCGTTTTGCAAGAGCGCAAAGTAGAGCGCTTGGGAGCCAACCATGCCGTGGATATTGATATCCGTGTTATCGCCGCCACCAAGACAGATCTGAAGGCCATGTCTGAACGTGGCGAGTTTCGTGAAGACTTATACTATCGTTTAAATGTGGTAGAACTCTTCCTGCCCCCACTGCGTCAACGCGGTGAAGATATTATGCATTTGTTCCGCTACTTTATGGCGCAAGCCGGAGAGCGTTTTGGTTTGCCGGTTCCAGCATTGCCCATGGATACCATAGATACACTGATGCAACACGACTGGCCTGGCAATGTACGCGAACTTATTAATGTTGCTGAACGCTATGTGCTGACAGATATGCTGCTCGATCAGCAAAGTCTGGACAGCTGGCAGGCAACCGACACTAACCGTAAACAGAACTTGCCAAGCATAGTGGAACAATATGAACAGCGCCTGATCGAACAAGCCCTGTCACAGGCGCAAGGCTCAATTAAGCAGACCTATGAAGCTCTGGGTATTCCCCGCAAAACTCTGTACGACAAGCTGGCCAAATATGGCATTGATCGGCAGCGTTTTATAGATGAGTAGACACGGCTTGCAGCATAACAATCGCTATTTATTAGGCGGTATGTGCAGCCACTGCCAACTTTTGCAGTGCATGGTGAATACTCTCCCTGAAGGCCCGTTGTAAAATGTGCGGATTCCCACACACCTGCTGAAAAAAGCATGCGATCAACCACACAAAAAACTACTATAAAAATATATTATCTTTTATAAACAAAGGTTTATAAAGTTGGCATAGAGATTGCTCTATAGAGTACGTTGCACAAAAAATATAATGTAACCAATAACAACCATAACTGAGGTTTATCTATGAAAGCTCTGATGAAAACTACTTTGGCTGTAGCTATGGCCACCAGCCTGACTGCGACTCCAGCTCTGGCCAGTGATGTTTGCCAAGACGGCGAAATCGTTATCAAATTCAGCCACGTTACCAATACTGACAAGCACCCTAAGGGTATCGCTGCTACAGAATTCGCCAAGCGCGTAAACAGCGAAATGGACGGCAAGGTGTGTTTGGAAGTGTACCCTAACTCCACCCTTTACGGAGACGGAAAAGTACTCGAAGCCATGTTGATGGGTGATGTGCAAATGGCCGCACCTTCCCTGTCCAAGTTTGAAAAGTACACCAAGCAGTTCCGTCTGTTTGACCTGCCATTTATGTTTAAGAATATGGATGCCGTGGATGACTTCCAGTCTTCTGCTACTGGTCAGGCCATGAAAGAATCCATGGTACGTCGTGGTCTGTTGGGTCTGGAATTCTGGCACAACGGCCTAAAGCAGCTGTCTGCCACCAAACCTTTGCTGGAGCCTTCCGATGCTGAAGGCCTGAAGTTCCGTGTACAGGCTTCCGACGTGCTGGTAGCACAGTTTAAAGCTGTGGGTGCCGTACCTCAGAAGATGTCTTTCTCTGAAGTATACCAAGGCCTTCAGTCTGGCACTATTCAGGGTCAGGAAAACACCTACTCCAACATCTATGGTAAGAAGTTCTTCGAAGTTCAGGACAGTGTCACTGAATCCAACCACGGTATTATCGACTATCTGGTAGTCACCTCTGCCGAGTTCTGGGACGGCCTGCCATCTGATGTACGCAACCAGTTGGAAACTATCCTGCGCGAAGTCACTGTATCGCGTAATGCCAAAGCCTTTGGTGTAAACGAAGAAAACAAGCAGGCTATTATTGCCGCTGGCAAAACCATACATCAGTTGACCGATACCCAACGCGCTGCCTGGAAAGCAGCTATGTTGCCAGTATGGGATCAATTCAAGGCTGACGTTGGTCAGGAAAATATCGATGCTGCACAGGCCATTAACGCCAAGCACTAGGATATTGTCCGCCTCCAGCAGGTACCGGGGTTGACCACAACCAGCCCCCTTTTCAACGGGCCTCGAACAAGCTAGTATCATAGCCATTCGAGGCCTTTCTAACCTTCATACCTGGCCCTTGGCCCGATGCACATACGAGTCAGGCAACAAGGTAATAAGATGCAAGAAATTAAACAACTAACACGCACAGATCACTGGGAACGTAACTTTATTGCCCTGATGTTGGGTCTAATGACCATGGTTACTTTTACCAACGTAGTGATCCGCAAATTACAGGAAAAGGATTTTTGGCGCGCCGACTGGTTTGCTCCCATTGCCGAACCCCTGTCCAATTTTGGCCTGCAATCACTGGAAATAACAGTGTTCCTGTTTGGCTGGCTAGTTATAGTAGGCACCCCCTATACCGTCAAAATCAAAGCCCAGTTGGGCGTCGATGTGGCTTTGCATTATATGAGCCCAAGTATGCGCAGAACCTGTGCCTTGGTGGCGGTTAGCGCATCGCTGGCTTATGCTCTGTTGCTGTTAAAAGGTAGTTACGATTACTGGGCCCCATTTGCCAACTTGGCACCTACCGAAGGCCGCTGGTTCCCCGAAGGTTTTAAGAGCCGTTATCTGGAGCAGGGCTTTTATGAGGTCAATGACATTATGATGCCAGACTGGGGACAATTTCTGGCTGACTGGTTTAACTATGGTGAAAAATACGAAAAAATTCCGCGCTTTATTCCTTACTTTGCCCTGCCTTTGGGCATGATTATGCTGGTCTGGCGCTATGCTCGCGTCGCCGTCGATGTGGTACAAGGCCGCGCCGATATGATTATCGCCAGCCATGAAGCCGAAGATATGGTGGAAGAAGCCGCCGCTAAAGCCGATAAGGAAGATTAACCGTGGAAGCTCTGATTTTATTTATTTTAGTCATCGCCCTGTTACTGCTGGGCGTGCCTATCGCTATTTCTTTGGGCTTGAGCTCAATTCTGTTTTTGTTGGTCTATTCCGACAGCTCTCTGGCCTCCATTGCACAAACCCTGTTTTCGGCCTTTGAGGGCCATTATACTTTGCTGGCCATCCCCTTCTTTATTCTGGCCTCAAGCTTTATGTCGACCGGTGGGGTAGCCAAGCGCATTATTCGCTTTTCCATCGCCTGTGTTGGCCACTTCCATGGCGGTTTGGCCATTGCTGGCGTCTTTGCCTGTATGCTATTTGCCGCCTTGTCAGGCTCATCACCAGCCACCGTAGTCGCTATTGGCTCCATTGTTATCGCCGGTATGCGCAAGGTTGGTTATAGCAAGGACTTTGCTGCCGGGGTTATCTGTAATGCGGGTACTTTGGGCATTCTGATTCCACCATCAATCGTAATGGTGGTTTATGCCGCTGCCACTGATGTGTCTGTGGGCCGTATGTTTTTGGCGGGGGTTATTCCCGGCTTGATGGCCGGCTCTATGCTGATGCTGGGCATTTACTTCTACGCCCGATATAAAGGCATGCCCAAGGGTGAGTGGGCTGGTTGGAGTGAAATCTTTGCTTCCGCCAAAGCCGCTAGTTGGGGCTTATTCCTGATTGTTATTATTCTGGGCGGTATCTATGGGGGCTACTTTACCCCTACAGAAGCGGCTGCCGTAGCATCCGTATATGCCTTTATCGTTTCCATGTTTATTTATCGCGATATGGGGCCCCTCAAAACGGCTGACGGCCAGCCTCACCTAAGCCTGCGCCAAAGGCCTTCTGCCTTACTTACAGCCTGGGTTCACAAAGATACTCGTGAAACCCTGTTTGACGCGGGTCGCTTATCCATCACGTTGCTGTTTATCATTGCTAACGCTTTGATTTTAAAGCATGTATTAACCGACGAACAAATCCCGCAAAGCATTGCCAATGCTATGCTGGCAGCCGGTCTTGGGCCAGTTATGTTCCTGGTTATTGTCAACGTCATTCTATTGATTGGCGGCCAGTTTATGGAGCCTTCGGGCTTGATTGTGATCGTTGCACCACTGGTGTTTCCCATTGCTATTGAATTGGGTATCGACCCCATTCATCTGGGTATTATCATGGTAGTCAATATGGAAATTGGCATGATTACGCCGCCTGTTGGCCTCAACCTGTTTGTTACCTCAGGGGTGGTGGGTATGTCGGTAATGCGCGTGGTTAAAGCCGCTATGCCCTGGTTGTCAATCCTGTTTGTATTCCTGATTATGGTGACCTACATCCCAGCCCTGTCTACCTTCTTGCCCACCTACTTTATGGGACCAGAAATAATTACCAAGTAACAATTAACAATGCCCGGCAAGCATACCAAGGGGCCTGATAAGGCCCCTTGTTAGCGCACAGCCACTTAAAGTCCTGCTGCTGCAGGCTCTAGATAGCTGCTTGGAAAGTCTGCCTCAACAGCCAACCCAGCCGCAAGTTCCTGATCTATACTTTGCCCCCACTGCTCGCTATGGACCAACTGCGCCAGTGGCATACGTTGCCGCCAACCACTGGTGGCTAACTCCGGCTGCTGTTTAAAATGATCCACATAGCCGATACACAGATAAGCAATGGGCACAATCTTTGCTGGTATACCCAACACAGCTTTTAATGCATCAGGATCAAGGATACTCACCCAGCCCACCCCCAAACCTTCTGCTCTGGCTGCCAGCCAGAGGTTTTGTACCGCACAAACTGTGCTATACAGATCCATT
Source organism: Gammaproteobacteria bacterium (assembly GCA_030748435.1). GTDB lineage: Bacteria > Pseudomonadota > Gammaproteobacteria > Pseudomonadales > Balneatricaceae > Njordibacter. Next base: position 46,979 of record JASMLZ010000104.1, read on the forward strand.
TCTGGCATATGTGTGCGCCCTAAAACCACTTTGCCGCTGCGCTCCCGGTCACAAGTGATACACAGGTTAACCGGAGCTTCAACAATACCTTCCAATTTTAAGCGGCGATACTGGTCTTGGCGCTTATGGGCAAATTTTTCAGCAGCTTCAGCATTGGCTTGCTGAAACAACTGCTGCACCTTATGTTTTACCTTATGGGTTTTGATAACGGTAAAATCCCAGGGCTGCATAAAACCAACCGATGGTGCATGATGGGCAGCATACAATACACGCGCCAGGACTTCGTCCGGCACGGCTTGCGGCAAAAATTCAGCGCGCACATCTCGCCGATTAAAAAGGGTACGATACAGACCATCGCGGTCGCGGTCTGCTAAATAGTGTTGAGCTTGCTTATTCTGACTAGGTTCCATGCTTTTCCCCTTACTTGGAACAGGGTCAACAAACGCCTGACCAAGCGTTTGTGGAATAGTCTCAGGCCGGTCTTCTGACTTGGTTTCGCTCCCACCTGACGCCTTCCCGCTGGTAGCCAGCAGTGGCATAATGTCAGGCGAGTCCACCTTACAGCGTTGGGCACGTTGTGGAATTACACCACCTTCCCGATTATCTGTGCAGACAAACATTTTGCCTGCGATCACAGCACCTAAGACTCCGACAGGCGATATTAGCACACCAACTAGACTCTTGGCTAAGATCAAGCCCTATACCAGGTTGGTAGTGCGCAACAGGCTGATAATAATGGCTGTGGAAGCAAAAGACAGCAAGGTTGTGATAGCAATAATGCTGGCTGCCAATTTATCGTTGCCATGCATGGCCCGCACCATAGCATAACTTGCTGCTGCAGTTGGAGCACAAGACATCAGCACGATCAATTCCAGCTGCATATCTCGTAAACCAGCCATATAGCCTACGAACAATGTTATTAGAGGGGTCAACACAAGCTTGGCCACCGTAGCCAACCAAACCTTGCCCATATTATCTTTAAAGGCGCGCAGACTCAGGCTACCGCCGGCACACAAGAGCGCCAACGGCAAGGTCATGGCAGCAAAGTAATTACCTGTAACCTGCACTACGGAAGGCACCGGCAAATTAGCCAAAGACCACAACAAAGCAAGGCAAATAGACATAATTAATGGATTGCGGCCAATGCTCTTTAAGGTCACAGCAATACTGGTGACGTCCCCTTGCTTGCGGCTTAAAGTAAGCACTGATAGCACATTAAATAACGTGGTAACCACGGCTAAATACATGGCTATGGCAGCCACTCCAGTTTCGCCATAAGCATTAAAACAATAAGCTAAACCCACAATACCAAGATTGGAACGAAACCCACCCATAACCACCACACCGCGGTCACGTCGAGGTTGTATCAACCAACGTGCCAAGGCCTCAACCAGGGCCCAAATAAGCAAGGTAACCACCACCCCGACGATGGCAGCTTTTAAGGTCTCGCCATAGGTTAAAGGTTTGGTTGCAATACTGATAAACAGCAGAATCGGCAGGGTAAAATTAAATACCAAGCGCGAGCCCATGCCAATAAAGCCATCATCCAGCAAACCAATCCGGCGTAGCATATAGCCACACAAGACCACCAAAAAAATAGGGGCCGTGATATTCAGAGTTTCCTGTAAGAGTATAAGAAACATCACCTCTGCCAAAAGCAAACTATTGTTGAGCGCAATTCTAGCCTGAATATTTTTTGAATACATGCAAAAGTCATATTTTTATCCTAGGTTTATCAGCGCAGCAAAGGATTGCGTTAACTTTAGCGTCAAAGGACACGACATCTATGGAAATATAATGGAGATTCGCTATAAACAAAGGTTGTCTATTCTTTTCCTGACCCAAGCTGTGCTACCTTTAAGGCAGGAGCCAATATGCAACACCAACCCTTTATTGCCATCGTTGAAGATGATGCCGACCAACGCCATAACTATGTGCGGGCTTTGGCACGCATGCCAGTACAGGTAATGGCTTTTGCTGATCAGCACAGTGCCCTTAAGGCGTTACTGCAACAGCGTCCGGATTTGCTGATTCTGGATATTATTTTGGGCCATGAATATGACGCTGGATTTAACTTGTATAGCCAGCTAAGTCGGCTATATGAAGATTTACCGGTTTTGTTTCTTACTGAACGGGTAGATGAGATCGATCAAGTATCAGGCCTGCGCATGGGGGCCTGGGATTATCAACCCAAACCCATTTCTATTGATTACTTTATTGCCAAGGTTGAGTCCTTGCTGCGTCTGGCTCGTAATAGTAATCCCAACCCGGAACAGCGCCTTGTTACTTGTGGTGACCTAAAAATGGATTTGGACCGACGCCATATCTCTTGGCGTAATCAGGCTCTAAAAGAGTTCACTATGACCGAATTTGCCATGCTAGAATATCTGGCGCGGCGACCAGGCCAAGTGCTGACCTATCAACAGTTGGCGCAGGCGACCTTTGGTGGTTGTGTAGAAAACAATACCATTAGTACCCATATCAGCAATATCAAACGCAAATTCAAGGCTGTCAGCGTGGATTTTAACAGTATTATTTCCGAGTATGGACAAGGCTATCGCTGGCGCAACTAAACATAGCCCCTTTAAGCTACGCTATCAGCTGCTTGCCGTAGGTCTGGTATTGCTGAGCCTGCCATATCTGGGCTACCGTTTTATCGATGCTACCAGTAACCTGTTGCAGCAAAGTCAGGCACAAGCGCAAAAGCAGGTTGCTCAATCTCTGGCTAATTTGTTTGTCCAACGGCCAGAATTGTTATTGCAACTACCTGAGTTAAGTAAACAACAACCCCTATTATTTGTACAAAGCATCAATCAGGCCAAAACCATTGATGGTTTGGCTAATGACTGGCGCGATGAAATGGTGCAGGCCAGCGAATTTCGTGACGCCGAGGGTCAGGTACATTTTACTGTGACTCTGGGCAGGTTTGAGCAACAGCTTATTGGCAAGATACAAGTCTATGACCAACACTGGCTTAGCCCGGGTACGGCGTCAGACGGTTGGCTGCGCAGTGACCACTTACGCCTGTCCTATATTGATGCTTTGCAACAGGAGCACCACTTGTTACTGCTGGGCAAACAGCCCGGAGCCATGCAGATTTACCAGACAGACGCTCAGGGCAGCTATGTTAGTCAGCACCAGCTTAACCAATTTGATATTCGCGCCAGCCTGCAAATTAATGACGAAGGCTATATGGTAGAGTGGCGTATGCCTTTAGCGCTATTGGGCGAACGTCAGCACCTGCGGCTGGCGGTGGTAGATGCCGACCAGCCCAATGTAGCCGCCAATATACTCACTACTCAAGGGCCGCAAGCCAGCGGTTACACTGCCCTTAATACCCTGTCTAATCAGGCTATGGCCTTGCTGGCTGGTCAGCAGGAGGGGCCCTTGTCTGTAACCCTCTATGACCAGCAGCTTAATCGCTTGGCCCATACAGGCCATGTGCCAACTATGCGCACAGACCCTTGGAATTGGCAACTTAGTGAGCTTTGGCAGCAAGCCTATAGCAGTTTGCTAAACCGTATTATGACCAGCACTAACCCAGTGCAAGGAGAAGCCAACTTAAGTCGCCCACGCTTGTTAAACCTGGCTCTGGCGGGCATCACAGTGCAGGATCGCTGGTCCCAGCCCTATAGTCAGGGCATACAAGCTACAGCTATGCCCATAATGCACCAGCAACAGCCTCTGGGAGTGGTACTGGTAGAGCAGGGTATCGACCAGTTACTCCAGTTACAACGTCAGGCCATGGAACAAGTAGTGTTAGTCAGCCTGATCACTGTTACGCTTATTATGTTAGTGTTATTTATCTTATTCTGGCGTCTAGCCCAGCGTATTCGCACGCTTGGCAAGCATACTCATGCTTTGGTTGATGCCTATGGTCGCTTACAGGGCCCCGGGCTGGAATATGGCATAAATAGTAGTGATGAGTTAGGCGATCTAGCGCGGGATATTGCACAAGTGATGTCACGCTTGCAAACTCATCAGAGTTTTCTGGCCAATATTCCACGCACCTTAAGCCATGAAATTAAAAACCCGTTGAATACTATTTCCACCTCATTAGGCAATTTAGCAGCCGAACTGGGCGAACATCCCTCTCAAGACTATCTCACTGCCGCACAGCGCGGGCTCTACAAGGTAGAGGGCATTCTAAACAAATTGGCCAGTGCCGCCAGCCTAGAGCAGGCCCTACAACAGGAAACGGCCGAACTGGTAGACCTGACTCATCTGCTATCCAGCTATTGCGCCTATCAGGCTCAAGTTGACCCGCTTATTCACTATCAGGGCCCGCATCACAGTATCAATATGCAAGCCGTGGACTATCGGCTGGAACAGGCCCTGGATAAGCTGCTGGACAATGCCCGTGACTTCCGTACCCCAGACACCGCCATTAATATCACCCTGCAAGAGCAGGGGGCCTGGGCCAAGATCAGCGTCACCAATACCGGACCCAGTATTAAGCCACAGCAAGCCGAGCACTTGTTCCATTCCATGGTTAGCCAACGGCCAACAGCCAAGCAGGGTGGAGCCGGGCACTTTGGTTTGGGGCTATTTGTGGTACGTATCATTTGTGAACATCATGGTGGTCGGGTTAATTGGCATAACTTGCCTAACGGCAAAGGCGTCTGTTTTAGCCTGCACCTGCCCATACAGATTTAGTGACTAACTCCATAATATCTGCATTTTCTTCCCATGGTTTTTCACTATTATTCCACTCTTTCACCAGTTTTATTTGCTTTACTGGAACCATTATTTGCCACCTAATGGGAGTCTAGCAATGCCTGATCTTGAAGATTTTAACCATCGCATTCAGGTCTATCAGCAAAGTACAGAGAGCCTGGCTGTTGGCCAGTTATTTTGTCGATGTAACAACAATATTTTTCAGCATGTACCCAATATGCAACCCCAGTCGCCTCCCAGCACAGCCGATCTGGCTTTACGCATCAAAGAAGTTTGTGCCGCCGCTATGCCCTGGCGCTATATCTATGACTTGATCGAACAGACCATACAGAATCAGCATCAGGGCTACGGCGTATCCAAGCCCGTAGTTTTTCACTATGTAAGCAATATGATTATTGCTTTAACAGTTTATCAACGCCATGGTAAGGCCTTATCCAGCGATATTCTGCTGCGTTTGATGAGCAAACTGGACTTGCATCATCCCGTATTGCGAGCCGGGCTGGAATTACTGGCAGAAGAAAGTCTGCGCCGCTGTTACAGGGCTAAGGCAAGTCTGCAAAATTCATCGTGGCAAGGGACTTAGGGGCACAGCAATCCCTAAGCTATTGATTTTATTTATAAGCGATTGCCTCCTTGCCCTCACAAGCATAGGTTGGTGAATTTTTCGCTCCCTTATTAGAGGGGTTTAACTGATGCCTTATATCAAGAGACTGTAAAAAAATCGCTGGGGCTAAAGTTCAGCTCAAATAATAACAGCCCTTTAGTATCAAACAGTTATGGACTAATTTCTCAATATCTGCTGCCCCGCCGCTATTTTTTTGCATACCTTTGTTCACTAAAGGTATTGATTTTATACTCCATTTATTTTTAATATTTAATCTAGCTTAACATCAACGAATTGATTTGTTAGTCATTCGTACTATCAAAAACTGCTGATAAGGGGAACGCTGTGGAGGTTCGCCATGTCCGATGAAAATAGTATTAATAACTTACCTGAACAACTTAATGATATCGTCGCCGACCTAGAGCATTCTCAACAGGCCCATAATAAACGAGAGGCCGAGCAACGCGCTTTAGAAGTCCGTCGACGTATTGAAGAGCGACAGGAAAAACGCCGTTTAGAGCAAGATATGGCGGACTTTTCCTTCGATTTCGACGATAGTTGAATATAAATCTATAGCTTCCCAAAATCCCTTATGTCCATATGGGAGCCTCTAAGCTATTAAGTGGTCTCTTGGCTTTGTTTCTTACCCCTTGCTTCCTTGATAAAACAAATACCAAGCCAAATAAACCAAAATATTTGTGAAATTCCAAATATCTGCGTAAAGATATCAGACGGATAAACAGTAGCTATACCTGCCAAACCAACGAACACGCCAAGAAAATTTAGCATTTTTGAAAATATCTTACTCGAAAGGTTAGATATGCTTATCAAGAGCAATACGGGTTCTTATTTTCTACAAATTCTACCAGCCTGTGAAGACCTTCAATCGATTCAGGAGAATATTTAACCTTCATAGCTTAGACGACGATGTCCGGCTACCTGCCCCCCAACTATTTAACGCCACGGTAAGCGGCACAAGGTGCGATGCAGCTTGTATCCGAGTGGAGTGCTTGTTCGAAACGACTTGACCGCCTTTTTATGTGTATATAATATAGAAATCGTGTGCATACAATAACCGGTGATGGATATTATGAGAACCAACATAGTAATAGATGATACCTTGATGGCTGATGCTTTAAAGGCTACAGGCATTACAACTAAAAAGGAAGCAGTGGAACTGGGCTTGAAAACCTTAATTAGACTCAAGAACCAAGAGAAGATTAGAGGGTTTAGAGGAAAGCTAAAATGGGAAGGCGACCTGGATGCTATGAGAGAAACTAGATGATATTAGTAGACTCAAGCGTTTGGATTGATTTTTTCAATAGTAGAGAGAATAAAGAAACAGAATTTCTTTATGATGCTCTGCTTACAGATACAATATGTTTGGGTGATTTAATACTAGCTGAAGTGCTTCAAGGCTTTCGTGATGATAAGACTCACCGTCAGGCAAAAGAGCTGCTAATGCCCTTGCCTATATACCAGTTAATGACGCCTGAATTAGCATTAATAAGTGCAGATAACTATCGAAGCTTACGAAAAAGAGGCGTTACTGTCAGAAAGTCTGTTGATGTATGGATAGCAACTTTTTGCATTGAAAACGGAGTTCAGCTACTTTACAGCGATAAAGATTTTTTACCTTTTTCAAAGTATTTGGGTCTTCACTCGCCAATTATCGCAGACATATAACGCCTTGCACAACGGCGCGCGTAGCGCGTCCGGCACCCGGAGGGTGCGAATTGCTGCACCTTGTTAGCTTGCACGTGATTCTTGCACCGCATCTAAAATATCACCTGACGTGACAGTAGTTGATACACCTTTGACATCAAAGGGTGATTTCGATTTAGGTTTTTTCGAACGTAACGAAAAAACCGCTCCATCGCGACGGCGAATTTCAATTTCTTCTCGCTGTGCGAGCTTCAAAATTTGCGACAAATTTTGACGCGCCTCTGAATAGGTAAATGCTTTCATCATTTTACTCCAAAACGTCTATACCTAAATCAACTGCTACAGCCTTCATACGCTCATCTAATGTAATAAGTGGGCAAGAGTATGTCAGCGCGCAATTTAAAAAGTAGGCGTCATATGCATAAATATTATGTTCAATTGCTAATACAAGAGACTCATGCAGGTTAGGAGTGACAAGCCTAACTGGAATCTTATCTATTACTTTTTGGGCCTTGATAGCCTGGTCTTTAGTAAGCTGCTTGCGCTTTATCATTGCAGATAATGCATTACCTACCTCATAAGGCAATATTTCTGGGGATATAATAGATGCTTCTCCAGTAAGCCCAATAATCCATCCTTTAGACTCTTCTTCCAAGGCAACTGCAAGAAATATGTTGGTGTCTGATATAATATTCATATCTAAATTGTACAATTGTAACTATGAATGTCAAGTTGCGCGAAATGCAGTGCTAGCTAACACCCAGAGCGCTTTGTTATGTGGTTGTTATCTTTAGCCATTAGGTAAACAACCATGTGTGTAATAACCTACCTGGTTCAAAAGCAAAACTACCAGCGAGAATAATGCCGCCGAAATATAAAAGAATCATATTTCCCTTGTGTGTTCTCATATCACCTTTCTTAACTGCGAAGTAAGCCCCTGAAACAGAAAACACCGTTAAAATGCTAAGAAGATGAATGAAACCAAAGTGGCCTAAAAATGAAGGCCCTACATGTGCAGGAAGTACGATAGTGACTATGGCGGTGATAAGCATTAGTACCATATAAACTTTTCCTAATGCTTTATGAGAAGACGAGCCTTTGCGTGATGCTAGTAGATACGTCCCTATAAATATGGCAGGGATAATCGTCGCTAAATGTATATATACAAGATGCATGTATTCCATTATTTATTCTTCTCAATTCCTTAATTTGGCACAGTACTGGTTAAACCACATAACGCCTCAAACACAGGCTGGCAGCTGATTGTGGCTTTTGGGGTAAAGTGGCAAAGCCACCCCAAAAGGCGCGAGCAGTTGACAGTCCTTTTGTGCTTTGACTTGTTATGCTTATTTTAATGGCCGTAATCACTTGTAAAAAGATCCATTTCTTGGGTTACATAGTTCATGATTCTGTCATATTTGAATTCGTCAATTTTGTCAAAAACTACGTATCCAAATAGATATGACGATATGAAATGGAATTTATATTGATCTTTTGACTTTGGATTATAACTCCAGTCATCTTTTACCTGATAATCATTCTCTTCCGACATTTGATTGAGAAGAGACTCGTTATTTGTATTATTCATTTCAGAGTAAACTAATGGCGCTAATACATATAGATTTTGAGGAGGTAAATCTCCATTATCTAAGATCTCTAAGGCACGTTTTAATGCCTTCTCGCTATTTTTTAGCCATTCTTTCATGGTTAGATTCTCTGAAAAGCATAACGCCTCATTCAGAGGCAATAAAATAGCTGGTTAAAATTAGCGAGGCACGAGCAAAAACCAGCTGTTTTTTGTCCTGCTGAAATGACTTGTTATATCCGCCTTCCAGTTGATAAAAAATATACCCAATCACTACGGTTTCTTTTTTTACTCTCATTTACAGCGCGCTGATAATCATAAGGAACTTTGATATTTTGAACTATCCATTCAGAGTTTGTTTTTTCAACGATTGAATAAGACGCGTGATTATTAAAGTTTTCCATAGAGTGAACCACAGGCTCCTCATCTGTATAAGCCTGAAGACCAACACTTCCCGGGTTAACAATAAGTTGACCACTACTCAAGTTTA
>JASMLZ010000105.1 GCA_030748435.1 Gammaproteobacteria bacterium
CTTGGCCAGCAGATAAGTTGCTTCAGCATTACCAAAACCCGCATCTATATCGGCTACAATTGGCACAATGTGGGTTTGGAAATCGTCAATTTGTTTTTGCACAGATTTAGCGGCTACCTGATCACCAGCCTCTTGAGCCGCATCCAGAGCGCGAAACAAACCACCCAGTTCACGCGCATCGGCTTGACGCAAAAAGGTATAAAGCTCCTCAATCAACCCAGAAACAGAGGTTTTTTCATGCATTGATTGATCAGGCAGAGGGCCAAAATCAGAACGCAAAGCGGCTACCATCCAGCCTGACAGGTAAAGATAGCGACGGTCAGTACTATTAAAGTGTTTCTTAATGGAAATCATCTTTTGCTGACCAATAAAGCCATGCCAGCAACCTAAAGACTGTGTGTACTGAGAAGGGTCGTTATCATAACGTTGCATGTCGGCGCGCATGATGTCAGCTGTATAACGGGCAATATCCAAGCCCGTCTTAAAACGGTTCTGCGCCTTCATACGTGCTGCAGACTCAGGGTTGATAGCATCCCAGGCTGCGCCTTGAGAAGCCTTCAGAGAAGCCAAAGCTTGAATATCGTCTTGATATTGAGACATGGTCCGATCCTCTTATGTAGGGTTAATGTCAGTTTTGCTGCTGATCAGCAATAACTGCAGTCTAGACCTGCATTTACCATAAATAAACACAATGGGGATTATGGCTATCATTCATATAATTAATAATGCCTCTATATACAAAACCAATCAATAGCCCGTAAATGGCTGTTTTTTGGCTTATTACAAAAAAGTATCTAATTGTTTTTACTAATTTTATTACTATAAATCAGCCTGTTGAAAGCCATATATGTAATAAAACTACGAAAAATAGGGTTATTTAATCTTCGAATGATTCCCAAAATTTATTGATTTAATAATAGGTATCACTATAATGAATAGCACTTGTAAACGAAAACAAGGAGATTAAGGGTATGAGTGTGGATCGCGTGGACTTAAATCTATTGGTATATCTGGATGCATTATTAAAAGAACGTAATGTTACCAAAGCTGCCCATCAGTTGGGCTTAAGCCAACCCGCCATGAGCAATGGTTTGCGCCGCTTACGTGAGGTATTTGAAGATCCTCTACTGATTCGCACCAGTGATGGTATGACCCCGACGGAACGCGCGCAAGAATTACAGCCAACTATTCGTGAGGTACTGGCCACTATCGACAAGGCCGTACAGCCACAAGCTGACTTTGATGCCATGACCTCGGATCGAGTATTCCGCATTATGGCCAGCGACTACGCGGAACCAACTTTGATCCCGCCTCTGGTAGAACGCCTGCGCAAAGAGGCACCGGGTATCAGCCTTGATATTATGACCCCTTCTGACGTGGATTTTTATGACGTTGAACAGGGCAAAGTAGATATGGTTATTAACCGCTTTGATTCTATGCCCCAGTCTTTCCATCAAAAAACCCTGTGGCGTGATCGTTTTGTATGCTTATTTAGCAAAAACAATCCTATTGTTAATAACTTCAATCTGGACACCTACCTTCAGGCCCATCATATCTGGGTAAACAAAACCGGTATGGGCGCTGGTGTGGGCATGAATCCGAAAGATGTACAACGCCGGGGCTGGGTAGATAACGCCTTATATGAATTGGGCAAAACTCGCAATATTCGTGTCTTTACGCGCCATTATCAGGCTGCTATGCAACTGGCAACGCAAAAAGACCTTATTGTTACTATTCCCTATAAGGCAACATTACTGCCTGTGCCAACCGATGAATTGGTGATAATGGAAGCACCATTTAATATCCCGGAGATGGCCCTGACCATGGCCTGGAGTCCTTTGCTTCAGCATAACCCGGCGCACCGGTGGATGCGTGGCTTGATTACGGAGATTGCCCACTCTATTGACGCAACTTGATTAAGCCTTTAGTTGGGTTTTAGGTTGGGCTCACTGTGCCCTGTGAGCGCAACAAGTATTTTGGGTATTAGTTCAGCAAGTCGGGGTAAAACCCGACCCACACATCAATAAGCCCATACTATAGGTCGGACTCTAGTCCGATATCGGGTTAAAACCTGACCCACACCAAAATACCCAGTTAACATCCAATCTGCTCGAAATGGTCAATTCGGGGCCTGATCACACAACTACCATAATAGATTCACTGAATATCTCTCAGCAGTTTATATTCACAATATGAATGACGATCATTAAAATGATTCACTATATGGAACATTACACACCCTATAATTTCCTATACAATCCAAACGAGTACTTTATGAAACATATACAACCTGTATTTCTGGAATGGGGAAAGGGGAAAAATGAGTAATCGTATTGCCCAAGCTAATTTATCAATCGATAGCCAACTGTATAATCTAGTTACTGATGAAATCCTACCTGGTCTCGATATCAGTGCCGATCAGGTTTGGCAAGCTATGGCAACTTTATTGCAGGAATTGCAGCCACGCAATCGCGCACTGTTGGCTAAACGCGAAGACTTGCAAGCCAAGATTGATCACTGGCATGAAACCCATCCCCACGGCAGTGCCAGTGATTATAAAATAATGCTGCAGGAAATTGGTTATCTGGTAGCAGCACCTGCCAAGGTGTGTGCTACTACGGCCAATGTGGATAAAGAAATCTCTACTATCGCCGGTTCGCAACTGGTTGTTCCAGTTAATAACGCACGCTATGCACTAAATGCAGCCAATGCCCGTTGGGGCAGCTTGTATGACGCTCTATACGGCACTGATGCACTAGCCGGTAAGGCCCGGAAGCAAGGTTATGACTCTGTGCGTGGCGCTCAGGTTATTGATTTTGGCAAAGCCTTCCTAGATAAGCATTTTCCATTAATGCACGGTTGCCACGGTCAGGTCACGGGTTATAGCACCACTAATGGCAGTCTGATCGCCACACTGGAAAACGGCCACGCTACCATGATGGTTACCCCCAAGCTGTTTGCTGGTTATAGAGGTGAAGCCGATTGTCCCAGCGCCATATTGCTAAAGCATCATAATCTGCATGTAGAACTGGTTATCGACCGCACCAGCGCCCCAGGCCAGCAAGATATGGCCGGCATGGCAGATATTCTAATGGAAGCCGCCGTATCTACTATTATGGATTGTGAAGATTCTGTTGCCGCCGTTGATGCTGAGGATAAAGCTCTGGTATATCGTAACTGGCTGGGGCTGATGAAAGGCGATTTATCTGTAAGTATAGATAAAGGTAAGCAAACCATTACCCGTTGTCTGAACCCTGACAGGGAGTATCTGGATCGCCATGGCAAGCCATTTACTTTGCCTGGCCGGGCATTATTGTTTGTCCGTAACGTTGGCCATCTGATGACCAACGACGCTATTCTTAATGCCCAAGGAGAGGAAGTGCCAGAAGGCATTATGGACGGTCTGTTTACCACCCTGTGTGCCATGCATGACTTACAAGGCAATGCCAATGGTATACGCAATAGCCGTCAGGGCAGTATCTATATTGTCAAACCAAAAATGCACGGCCCAGAAGAAGTGGCCTTTAGTGTGGATTTATTCACCCGTATTGAAGCATTACTGGGGCTCCCCAAGAACACTATTAAAATAGGCATTATGGACGAAGAGCGCCGCACTTCGATTAACCTTAAAGCCTGTATCGCAGCCGCTAGTGAGCGTGTAGCCTTTATTAACACGGGCTTTCTTGATCGCACCGGCGATGAAATTCACACCTCTATGGTAGCCGGCCCCATGGTCGCCAAAGGCGATATGAAACAAGCTGCTTGGATTAATACCTACGAAGACAACAACGTGCTGGTTGGTCTGCAGTGCGGCCTGCAGGGCCGTGCCCAAATAGGCAAAGGTATGTGGGCCAAACCAGATTGCATGGCAGAAATGATGGAGGCCAAAATAGGCCACCCCATGGCCGGTGCCAACACGGCTTGGGTGCCCTCCCCAACCGGCGCTACCCTGCATTCCCTGCACTATCATGAGGTGCTGGTTCAAGCACGTCAGGAAGAGCTAAAACAAAGCCTGCAAGTCGACCAGGACAAGCTATTACAAATTCCTTTGCTAGCCAAAGGTACGGAACTAACCGGCGCCCAAATTACCCGTGAGCTGGATAACAACTGCCAGGGTATCTTGGGCTATGTTATTCGCTGGGTTGAAGCAGGTATCGGTTGCTCCAAGGTACCGGATATTAATCAGGTTGGCCTCATGGAAGACCGCGCCACCTTACGTATCTCTGCCCAAGCTCTGGCCAACTGGCTGGAACATGGTATTTGCACTCGGCAAATGGTGATAGCAAGTATGCAACGGATGGCGGCATTGGTCGACAAGCAAAATGCCAATGACCCAAGTTACCGTAATATGGCGCCAGACTTTGCTTCCAGCGTGGGCTATCAAGCTGCTCTGGAACTGGTATTTGAAGGCAAGACACAGCCCAGCGGTTACACGGAGCCAGTCTTGCACCGGCGCCGCAAAGAAGCCAAGCAAACTTATGCCTAGTAGCATAAGCACAGGTGGTTTTCCAAGCAGGAAAGCCACCTGCCACGCATCACCTGCATTAACTATATATGCCAGCTATACTCTCTTTCAACCTTGGCAATACGTACACTATAACCAGCATACCATATGGCCCGACCCTGCTCTTGGGCCTGCATATGCTCCATTTGCTGTTTCCAGGCTTTTATAGCGCCCAGATTACGCCAGTAAGACACTGTAATTCCTATATCTTCCCGGGCTGCATCCACAGCTAAAAAACCATCCTGCGGCCGTGCCAATGTCACCATGTTATCAGCAGTGGCACTATAACCAACCAGATTATCACCAGTCATAGTGGAGGTGAAAATCACAGCGTAATAAGGAGGTTCAGGTGTGTTTGCACAATTGGTCATGGTATACCCGCTTCATCTTCTTCCAGTATCACGGCCTCAGCCTGTCCTGCTTGCACCCAAGCCCCTACAGCAGGCGTGGCCAATATACGCTGCATATAGCGCTGGGCCAAAGCCGTTGTTGGTACGGCATAACCATTAAGACGTATAACCACTGGCGCAAAGAAGGCATCAGCAATGCAAAAATCAGCAAACAAGTAGCCATCACTATCCATCCCCAAACCCGCCGTTAAGTCGATGCATTCCTGCCACAGGGCTTGTACTGCAACAATATCCTTGGCACAGGCGTCGGTGATATTGAGTTGCCTTTGCTGGGCACGACAGTTCATGGGCATTTCACCACGCATGGCAAAAAAGCTACTATGCATACGGGCACAAACACTGCGGGCTTTAGCGCGTAATACGGGTTCCTGAGGCCACATATGTGGATACTGCTCAGCCAAAGTTTCCATTATAGCTAGTACACCAACTACATTATATTGTCGAGTTCAGTGAGATGGTTCAGCGTTCCTAACAAGGCGCGTCTTGCCGCTAATGGTGATTCCCTTAGCAATAGGCGCAACGCAGTATAGGGGCGCTGAACCACTCACCCGAAGGGCGCTGTTCTGGTGTCCCGCACCCGCGTTGCCGTGTTTGGCAAGGGAATGGCCATTACCTGCACACGTCGCCTTGCTGCGAAACACCAGAACAACGCTGAATCCGTCAATATAATGTAGTTGGTGTACTCAACTATCCGTCACACACCCCAACTGATCGTCAATTAATACAGGCACTGTATGGGCACTGGTGTAGGTGTTTATCTGTTGGGTAAATTCGGGGGTAAATAACCGCAATTTTACGGTCTCAAAGTCGATCCCAAAGTGAGTCATGGCTACCCATGGTCGCATAGACCATGATGAGTAGTTCTGGTTGCCGATAATTAGCTGCATTGCCGCCCCCTAAAATATGGATTTGTGAACCTTATAGGCATAAACCATCAACTGAGTAATGCAGTTAATCTTATACCTATAACCAAGTATAGTTCACTGGCAAAAAATCGTGACAAAGCATCAGCCGCCGCATTTACCTTGGTACAATTAGCGGCGTTGGCGGGCTTTTCCAGGTTGCATTTTTTGGTTTTTAGGCGAACTAAACCGAGTCATACCCTGTTTGCCTTTACCGGCTTTTGACACAGTCTGACGCCGTTCTGCTGGCGTTGCTGCTGGTACCAAACAGTCTGGCCCTTTGCCAATCAACTTATGTAAGCCCATCGTGGCTAGAGCATCACGGATAGTCTGCCAGTTTTTGGGGTCATGGTAGCGCAAAATCGCCTTGTGTAAGCGACGCTGACGAATACCCCGCGGGATACTCACTCGCTCGCCATCCCGGCTGATCTTTTTCAACGGATTTAATTCCGTATGATACATAGTAGTGGCATTACACATGGGTGAAGGGTAAAAGTTCTGTACCTGATCCAAACGAAACTTATTGCGTTTCAGCCATAGCGCCAAATTCACCATATCTATATCCCGGGTACCCGGATGCGCACTGATAAAATAGGGAATCAGATATTGTTCCTTGCCAGCTTCCTTGGAGTACTTGTCAAACATACGCTTAAACTTGTTATAGCTACCCATGCCGGGTTTTAACATATGGGCCAAAGGCCCCTCTTCCGTATGCTCGGGAGCAATTTTAAGGTAGCCGCCAACATGGTGTGTAACCAGTTCTTTCACATATTCCGGATCACGAATAGCCAGATCATAACGCAAGCCCGAGGCTATCAATACTTTTTTGATACCGGGTAGATTTCTGGTACGTCGATACAAGGATATCAAGGGTTTATGATCTGTTCCCATATAGCTACAGATGGTGGGATGGACACATGAGGCTCGGCGGCAGGTTGCTTCCACTTTCGGATCCTGACACTGCAAGCGATACATATTTGCCGTGGGGCCTCCCAGATCGGAAACGACACCAGTAAAGCCGGGCACCTTGTCACGCATGGCTTCCACTTCCTGAATAATGGAGTCTTCCGAGCGATTCTGAATAATACGACCTTCGTGCTCGGTGATAGAACAGAAACTACAGCCACCAAAGCAGCCACGCATAATATTGACTGAAAAACGAATCATCTCGTAAGCAGGAATCTTTTTATCCTTATAAATCGGGTGCGGCACGCGGGCATAAGGTTGGGCAAAAACATAGTCCATTTCCTCTGTATCCAGCGGCATGGCCGGGGGGTTTACCCACAGACCTACTGGGCCATATTCCTGATATAAAGCCCGGGCACAACCGGGATTGGTTTCGTGGTGCATTACACGACTGGCATGGGCATACATAACCGGATCGGCTTTTACCGTGGCAAAAGCAGGCAGTTTGGCATAGGTCAAATGCCATGGTTTGCCCCGCACCGGCTTATAGGCTGCCATGGGTTTGATTTGTAAGGGCTGGGATGTATTTTTCGGACTCTTCTCATTAGCCGCATTACAAGTCATATCCTGCTGAGCAGACGTATCAGCGTAAGGACTGGGAATAGGGTCTATATGCCCTGGCTGATCCAGATCAGTAGAGTCTTTACCTCGCCAGCCAGGCAAAGGTTGTTTTACCAGCACTGCAGTACCCAACACATCACGCATAGTGGCAATGTTTTCACCAGCAGCCAAACGCTGGCTTACCTCCACCAGAGGCCGTTCTGCATTACCATAGATCAATAGGTCAGCCTTGCTCTCCACCAACATAGAACGGCGCACTTTTTCCGACCAGTAATCATAATGGGCAATACGTCGCAAGCTGGCTTCAATACCACCGATAATCACCGGCACTCCTTTAAAAGCCTGTTTGCAGCGCTGGGTATAGATCAAGGTGGCACGATCAGGACGTTTACCACCAACATTCCCCGGCGTGTAGGCATCATCATGGCGCAATCGGCGATCGGCCGTGTAGCGATTGATCATGGAATCCATATTGCCCGCCGTTACACCAAAATACAGGTTAGGCTTACCCAGTACTTTAAAGGCATCAACATCTTCCCAAGCAGGCTGAGCAATAATGCCCACACGAAAGCCCTGCGCTTCCAGCAAGCGACCAATAATCGCCATGCCAAAACTGGGGTGGTCCACATAGGCATCACCAGTCACCAGAATAATATCGCAGGAATCCCAGCCCAACTGCTCCATCTCGGCCTTAGACATAGGCAGAAAAGGCGCCGGACCAAAGCATTCGGCCCAATATTTGGGGTAGTCAAACAGACGCTTATCGGGACTTAGATAGTCCGACATAGGGGTTTCACAGGCAAGGTTGGACATAAGCTTTATAAATAACCTGATAAATGGCCGCGCCATTGTATCATAACCTTGTTTATAACGGGTCTTTGGCACACCAGACGACAATATTGTGACGGGTCTTACCCAAGAAGTTTGCTGGTTATCGTGCAGGAAGATGCCGTCCGGTATTATTACATGATAAAATGTTCGTTTGTTCTACCCTTATGTGCCACTAATGAAATTTGCCGATCTGGAATTAAACCCTCGCCTGCTACAAAACCTCAGTAAACAAGGGTTTGCCACAGCCACCAAAGCCCAGCAAGAAGGTATGCCAGTCGCCTTTGCAGGTGAAGATTTGTTAATGAGTGCGGATACAGGCAGCGGTAAAACTCTGGCTTTTATGGTGCCGGCAGTGCAAAAGTTGCTCACCAGCAAGCCAACTGGTTATAGCGCTCGCTGTTTAGTGCTCACACCCACGCGTGAACTCGCCCATCAAGTATTGAGCCTCACCAACAAACTGGTCAAGGGCACACGTTTACAAGTGGCACTGATACTGGGTGGTGAAGACTATAAATTTCAGACTGCTTTGCTGCGTAAAACACCCGATATTATTATCGCGACCCCGGGCCGTTTTATGGAACACCAGCGCAAAGGACATACAGATACCGAACATCTGGAAATACTAATCGTTGATGAAGCTGATCGCATGCTGGAACTGGGTTTCTGTGAGGATGTTGAGAGTATTGCCGCGGCTGCCAATACTGAGCGCCAGACACTGTTTTATTCAGCTACTTTACGCAATACCAAGGTGCTAAACATGGCTAACAGCCTGTTAAAACGGCCGCAAGAAGTCACCCTTAATGATGCTAGCCAGATACAGGATAATATCCAGCAGCAGGTGGTTATCTGTGACGACATCGAGCATAAAAAACGTGTTCTGGTGTGGCTACTGGCCAATCAAAGGGCTAATAAACGACTTATCTTTGTCAACAGTCGTAAACTAAGTGAAGAACTGGCCCAGTTTCTACAAAGCCATAGCCATCAAGCGATAGCCCTGCATGGCGACTTGCCACAAGAGGAACGTAACCAAATTACCCGCCAGTATCGTCAACATCATTTTAATCTACTGGTTGCTACGGAGGTGGCCGCCCGTGGTTTGGATATTGAGGGTATCGATCAGGTTATCAACTTCGATATGGCACGCAATTTAGATGATTACCTGCACCGGGTTGGTCGTACGGGACGGGCAGGCAAACAGGGCCTTGCTATCAATCTGGTAAATATCAGCGAACGACAGCTATTAACCAATGTGGAAGCCGCTCAGGGCAGCCCACTATCACGCCTTAATATCAAAGGTCTGGCTGCTAAACTGCACCGTGACAATGATATAAAGGGTAGGCAATCAAGCGCTTCCATGGCAGCCACGAAGGGCAAACCGAAAACCCGAAATACCAACAAACCCAAGCAACATAAGAGCAGCCCAACGGACCAACGTAAGCCGACAGCAGCCGCTAAGACAGCCCGCGCCAAAGCCGCTAATATTTGGGGTGATGGCTCGGCACCTTTTGGTATGAAAAAGCCATAGCACCTCAGTATAGAAGTTGTGCAGCCACTCAGAATCAAGCTTGGCTTTAAGCATAGGCATTAATGCCTTCTTTGATATAACTGGCTGCACCAACTACCATGGCAGGTAGATCAATAAATCAAATATACAATTGATATATCACTAGACTGCCGAACAACAGCAAGCTGGAAACCAGACAGATAATCTGAAATGGCCGACTTAAGCCTGATTGTCCATGGCTATGCCGATCGATAGTTTTGTGCCCCAATGTCTTTCTCCTGAATGCCTGATAGATTTCCAACCACAACCAATGGTATTAATTGCCAACCAATCCCGGCCCTAACCCCTCATCTTTAAGATAAGCCAGAATGGCCTCGGTCTGGTTGTTGTTAAAGGTTTTTTCCATGCGTGCCGGCTGCAAAACCAGACAGGTGTCAGTCAGGGGCAAAACTTCATGAGGGCTATGGCTGACATAGACCACCCCCGCTTGGCTTCGATCCAGATAATCCACCAGCAACCTACCCAAATCCTGCTTCAATTTCACATCGAGAGCGCTAAAAGGCTCATCCAATAACAACAAATCCGGTTCGATAATAAAAGCCCGTGCTAAACTCACTCTTTGCGCCATGCCACCTGACAACTGATGAGGGTAAAGAGATTGAGAAGCCTCCAGCTTGACCCCTGCTAAAGCATAACTGATTTTTTCTGCTCTGACTCCTTCTGGCATACCCTTAGCTTGCAGCACCAGTTGTAAATTCTGATAGACCGTTAGCCAAGGCAATAAACGGGCGTCCTGAAAGACAAAACCAATTTGCTTTACCCTGCTGTAAATACGCCCACTTTGCGGTGGCACCAAACCTGCAATCAATCTCAGCAGCGTGGACTTGCCTACGCCACTGGCCCCCAACAAAGCCAGCCTCTGCCCAGCCTGCAAAGTCAGATTAAAGTCCTTAAAAATGTCTTTGCCAGCAAAAGCCAGACCAATATCTTCCAGTCTAATCAGCGCCATGTCTGCCACCTGTTCATTGCTTTTTGTACCGGCCCTAACAAAAAGAATTCCAGCCAGGCAACAATCAGCAGGCTCATCAATACCCAAGCATAAAGTTCTGCACTATTAAAAGCAGAGCGGGCATTTGCTACCTGATATCCCAAGCCATTGTGGGTGCCTAGCACCTCAGCCAAAACCAATATGCGTACTCCGTTACAGCAAACTAGAACCAGAGCTGCGGCAAGAGACGGTGATATAGCCGGCAAATAAATAGCCGTAACTTTTTGCCATATTGAAAAGCGATAGGCCTGAGCTAACTCGATCCACTTATGGTCAATCGACTCTACCCCTTTTTGGGTGTTCACATACACCGCTGGCATTAACAAGCAGGTGGTAATAAAGACCACCATGGCAGTGCCCATACCCAGCCACAGCATGGCCAACAGCACCACTATAACGGGCGGAATGCTCATCAACAGCCAGCGCAATGGCTCCAGAAACATTTTTACGGCAGCAATGCGCCCGGCAATCAACCCCAATAGCAACCCCACAACAGTGGCTATGCTCAAGGCATAAAAGAGTCGCACAGCACTAATCAGCAAGTGCTCCCAAAACTCCCGTTGCAGCGCCATCTGGCAAAAAGCGGCTAATGTATGTAAAGGGGTAGCCAGTACCATTTCACCCATGGTAATAGCGGTCAGGTGCCAGCCAGCAAGGAGGCTTACCATGCCGGCCAGATACCATAACCGCAGTTGCAAACTCACAGATAGAAGTCCGCAGCGGGTAACTTACCACCTATCTTGGCTTTATTTGACGCTGCCAATAGTTGGTAAAAGTCTTCCAGTGCCCCTTTTGCATCGCTGGCCTTGACAGCATCCATATTGGTAATCTTTATCGCGTTGGCGATGGCTTTAGGTGGAAATTTAGGGAAGTATTTAACTACCATGGCAGCACATGGGCCGGGGTTGTCCTGACACCAGATTGCCGCTTGCTGATATTCCTTGTGTACCCGACTCAACAACGCCTTATCCTGATTGATATTGGTATTGGCAATAATGCCGGCTTGAGGCAATTTACTGCTCTGGGGGAAGGTATTTTTCCATTCGTTGCTGATTTCAAGATTGCGATAAACCTTGGCGCCTTTGCCAGCTTTACTCTTAAACTCCACAATAGAGGCAATAGGTTCAATTAATACGGCATAGTCTGCCTGCCCTGCCAGCAAAATCTGACTGGCATCCAATAAATTATGGCTATAACGTATATTAACCTTGTTAGCATCAGTGAGTTGCTTGTTTAGTAGCTCATTGAAAACAATGGACGGCATATCATTTTTAAAAGGAACCACCACTTCTTTGCCTTCTAATTGGCTTAAGCTAGACAATTCCTGATCTGCACTCATCAGCCACATAATGCTCCAAATAGCATTATTCATCAGCGTCAGCTTATGCCCTTTATTGTAAAAAATAGCGGCCAAATTCGATGGCATGGCGGAAAAATGAATATCCCCAGATAGCACCATAGCACGCAGTTGATCAGGATTAGACCAGTCAGAAAATTCCAGCCCAATGTCCAAATCATCAAGACGCTGTTGTTCAGCCATCACGATTAATGGATAGCTAACCACCGCGGCTGGTCCTGCCAGTTTTAATTTGGTTTCTGCAGCATGTGCAGGTAGCAGCCAAAGCAGTAAGCTTAGAAAAAGAAAGGATCGCATAAAACACCTATTAATGATAATGATTGTCATTTACAATATACGCTATTAACCCCTATCCAACGCTTGATATTTATCAAGCACAAGGTAAAGAGTGAAGATGGCAAAAACACTACTCGACCTGTTTACTCAGGCACAAAAGGATGTGCTACTGGGTAAAGGTAAGTTATTGCAATTAGGCGGTGGCCAACAATTATTTGACAAAGGACATCCTGCAGAGCAGATTTATTTAGTTCGCAAAGGCAAAATTACCCTCTATCGGCTAACACCTAATGGAGAGGAGAAGGTTTTTAAAGTCTTTTTGGCTGGAGGGGTAATTGCAGAAATGGCGATTTTTATGCAACCCAGAATCTACCCTATGAGTGCCAAAGCCGATCAAACAACCCTGATAACAGTAATTAGCAGAACCAGTATTGTCGAACTACTGCAATCTTCTCCCGACCTATATATGTCAGTTATGGAATTTATGGCGGGACGCGTCAATCATCTGATGAATACTGTCGATATTCTTACTCAAGCCAATGCCAGTCAGCGTGTGGTAATGCGTTTGGCTGAACTTTATCGTCAGCAACAAGGCCGCCACAATAGACTGTTTCTACCTTGCACCAAAAGGCTTTTGGCATCCCAATTGGGCGTAAAGCCTGAAACTCTATCACGGATATTTCATAACTTTATTATGCAGGGTCTGCTTGAAGAGTCTGGTGCCAGTATTACCATACCCGACTTCAACCGGCTGTGTAATCAAGTGAACTTGTTAGCTAATATTTTCGAAGACAACTGAAAAAGACAGAATTAAACCCATATCTATTTTAGCAAGGCAATTGACCTGACGCACTTATAGATTGAGTGAAATTATCTTAATAAGCTAGACTCTGTAGCCAAGTTGGGGATTGCCACAGCGCTGCACTGCGACAAGGGGCTGTAAAAAGCGATGGTGATTAGGGTAGTAAAACATCAACGCCCTGAATATACCAGTCCATAGTAAGCAATGTTTTAAGATCCAATTTTTCACCTACGCCAACAACCTGACTGCCATCTTGTTTGGTTATAGGTCCAGCAAAGGGATATTGTGCTCCGCTAATAATGTCTGCCATAGTGGCTTCGGCCATACTTTTGACGCTATTAGGCATATTCTTGAAGCCTCCCATACGCACCATATTAACATCCATACCCCCGAACGTATCTGTGCTTGTCCAGGTATCATCCAGTGCAGCTCTGGTGCGCTGAATATAATATTCATCCCAATGATCAATAATAGACGTCAACAAAAAATCAGGTGCAAAAGGTGTCATATCAGAGGCTTGACCAAAAGCATAAACCCCATTTTCCTCGGCCACCTGAACCACAGCTGTGGAGTCAGTATGTTGCGTCAGAATATCTACACCGTTAGCAATAAGGGTGTTAGCCGCATTGATCTCCTGCATTGGATCAAACCAGGAATCTACCCACACAACCTTTAGCCTAAAATCAGGATTTACCGATTGTGCACCGAGCAAAAAAGCGTTGATACCGCGCATCACCTCAGGAATCGGAAAAGAAGCTATATAACCTGCTTGACCTGTTTTGGACATGCGTCCGGCAATTTGTCCTATGACATAACGGCCCTCATAAAAACGTGATGAATAAGTGGATACATTATCACGTCTCTTATAGCCTGTGGCATGTTCAAATTTCACCTCCGGATAGCGCTCAGCAATCTTGATGGTAGGATCCATATGACCAAACGATGTAGTAAAGATGAGTTCGGCACCATCTTGCACCAATCGCTCTATTATAGGTTCGGCTTCTGGACCTTCAGGAACACTTTCTACAAAAACAGTTTGCACTCTATCGCCTAGAGCTTTATCAACCGCCAAGCGCCCTTGATCATGTTGATAATTCCATCCATGATCTCCCGGTGGGCCAACATAAATAAATCCAACCTTAAGTTTTTCATCCAGCTCCGCTATAGAGGTTACACCGACTACCGGTTGCAAAAACCAAGAAAATATCGCCCCGGCTACAACCAATAAACACACAACAAAAGCAAATAATTCTCTCATTATATTAACTCTCCAAAAAATACTTCCTAAGGAAGCTCTGAACAACTAATAAACCCGTCATTGTTAGTAAAGCGAAGTAATCACTTGCCAATAAAATCAATAGTTCAGAGGTTGACCTAGTGTTACTTTGCTCGCCATGAGTGGTTTTGTAGAGGCTCACTAAAAGAGACATGCCTAATTGAAACAATATGGCTTATCAACTAGTGTATTTAGCCATTAGTATCTTGACTGATCTGCGTAAGCGCTCTAAAGAAAGAGCCAAATTATTAACCTCATCATTACCTTCAATTTCAACAGGCTTTTCGATATCACCCTTACTCATATCATATGCAGCCTTCGTCAAATTCGCGATGGGTCGGGTAATTTTTTTAGCGATGATTAAGGCAAAAAATATTGTCAGAACTAATGTAATAAATGTGAATATTATATAAAATTCTCTAGCCTTTATGGATGGATAAAAAATAGAATCTTTAGGCAAGTAACTAATCATATATCCTAAATTAGAGTAGCTATCCACACCATTACCAACCAGCTTTACATTTATTATATTATCCCCATCATAAAAGGTAGTAGGTGTTTTTAACCCGATTATTTTATTACCTAAAAGGGGTAGATCTTTTTGTAATCTTTCACCTGTATTCTTATCACGTGATGAACCCCATAATTTTTTTTCATCAGAGTTAAATAGGTAATAGCCATCACTATCTACCATTAGAAGTGTTTCATCCTTATTATCAGAACCATCTAAAATATTAAGAAACTTGTTAGCTGAAACACTGAATATAATAATGCCTTGTAATCTGTTAAATTTATCAAAAATAGGCGTCCCATAACGGATTACTGCATGATTTGGTTCTTCTATCTCTCCATTGCTACGATTCAAGTCAATATTGGAAACCATGACTTCATCCCTGTTTAATACCAAGGTCTTATTAACATAATAACGGCCCTTTTTATCCTCCAGTTCAGTTATAATTTTACTTTGACCATTATCACGCTTAACCTTTACAATCTCTTTTCCATATTTAGATAAAAAACTTAACTGATAATAAATATCCCGTTGCTTTGAAAATTTAAAAAAATCTTCAGATAAACGTATGCGAGCTGTTTCCAATGCTTGAAAACTATTATTTGAAGAGGTCATTGCCCCTATCAATTCGCGCATCGTGCTGGAATCCCGGAAATACAGCAAGTCAGACTTAACAACAGACAATATACTGTCTATCTGGCTGTTAAGTAAGGATATTTTAGTATCCTGTTCTCTAAGGCTATTTAATTGTAGAGCCTTTGTCGTTGAGTAAATACCATAAGTACTAACAATAACAGCTGGTATTATTGCCATTATCAAACATGACATTAGTATCTTGTAACGAAT
>JASMLZ010000106.1 GCA_030748435.1 Gammaproteobacteria bacterium
AACTTGGTTGATGAAGCCAAAGCCAGTGGTCTGTTTACCACTCATACAGTGGATACCAGCAATCTGAATATGCCCATTGCTTGGCAGGATAACACCTTTGTACCCTTTGATTACGGCTATTTTGCCTTTGTTTATGACACGCAAGCATTGCCTAACCCACCCCAAAGTCTGGACGAGCTAATCAATGCCGACCCAGCATTAAAGGTGATTATTCAGGACCCCCGTTCCAGTACCCCCGGCCTAGGCCTGATGTTATGGATAAAGTCGGTATACGGCGATCAAGCACCTAAGGCCTGGGCCAAGCTGTCTGACAATATCCTGACCACCACCAAAGGCTGGAGCGAGGCTTACTTTAACCTGTTTCTGGCCGGTGAAGCCCCCATGGTACTGAGTTACAGTAGCTCTCCTGCTTATCATATGGCTATCGAAGGTACTGACCGTTACCAAGCCGCCGCTTTTGCTGAGGGCCATTATCTGCAAGTAGAAGTGGCTGCCAAATTAGCCCACTCTGAGCAGCAGGCACTGGCTGATAAGTTCCTTGAGTTTATGGTCAGCCATGACTTCCAGCAGCATGTACCCCTAACCAATGTCATGTACCCAGTCAGCACAGAAGTGACCATGCCCGAAGCCTATGGCAAGCTTATTCAGCCCACCAAGGTGCTAAAAATGGACGATGCCTTGGTCAACGCCCAACGTAAAGCCTGGGTTAAGGAATGGTTAAACGCTATGATTCAGTAACTGCCTGGCAGACCAATTCTCTTCTGGCCCGCAAAGTTTATGTAAGCGGAAGCACTATAAAATGGCATAAAGAAAAGGGAGGGATTTTTGTGATTCACAAGGCACTCATTGCGGCGCATAGTGGTGGCTATGGGCAAAATGAGCAACGCAGTGAAGTGCGAAAATAACCGATTTTATCATGTCATTTTATAGTGCTTCCGCTCTAATATATAAACCATGCGGGCTTGACGATCATCATCTGGGCACTTATGCTTCCGGTACCTATTTATTTGTCTCACCAATAGTCCCCGATAGCCACAATAGCAGGAGAATTGGTATGGTCACTCTTACGATCAATGGCACCGATATTAGCGTCGAGGTGGATGCCGATACCCCGTTATTATGGGCCATCCGCGAAGAAGCGGGACTAACCGGCACCAAGTTTGGTTGTGGCATTGGCCAGTGTGGGGCCTGTACAGTGCTGGTTAACGACACGCCCGTGCGTTCCTGTAGTGTGCCCGCATCCGCCATGCAGGGCCAGGCTATTACCACCATTGAGGGGCTAGCCAGTAATGACCAACTTAACCCAGTGCAACAAGCCTGGCTGGAATGGGACGTGTCCCAATGTGGTTACTGCCAATCCGGTCAGATTATGGCAGCCACGGCCCTAGTAAAGCAGGCCAGACATCATGAGCGGCCCACGACTGAAGCCATCAAACAACAGATAAACAATATCTGCCGCTGTGGCACCTATAACCGCATACTGCCAGCTATGGAAAGGGCTTTTGAGCTAGCCCATAAGGCCAACAGCCAGGAGGGATAAATATGCAACATATATCCCTGTCACGCCGGCGTTTTCTGCAGGGCAGTGCCGCCATTGCCACTAGTGGTCTGTTTATAAGCTGTTCCGCTGATATCCCACAAATACAACTACAACATGGTCATACAGCACCCAGCGGGGAAATGCATCACTGGTTATTTATCGGCACCGATAACCATATTATTCTTACCATCCCCTGTGCTGATATGGGGCAAGGCGTCAATACCAGCCTAGCCCAATTAGCCGCCGATGAGCTGGATGCTGACTGGCAGAGTTTGGAAATCCGTCAGGCACCTTTAGACAGTAAATTTAACGGTAGCATGGGTATGCAATTGACGAGCGGATCCAGCTCCATCAAACAATTCTATCTACCCATGCGTCAAGTCGGTGCTGCCGCTCGGCAAATGATTCTAAAAGCGGCTGCCGCACAGCTAAATACCAGCATCGATCAGCTTACCACCAACCAATCACAAGTTATCTTTAATGGCCAAACCTACCCCTATGGCCAATTTGCCGCCGACGCTGCCAGCCTGCCTTTACCCAGTGAGGTAGCACTTAAAACTGACCAGCAGATGAGGCTGATTGGTAAGGGTTTAACCCATCGCGATACGCGATCTCGTGTTACCGGCCAAGCCGGCTATGGCATCGATGTACAAGTGCCCAATATGCTGAACGCAGCGCTTGTGCAAGCGCCGGTATTTGGCGCCCAGCCTGATAAATGGAATGAAACTGCTGCCCTGCAGGTAAACGGTGTAAGAAAAGTACTGGCCATTGATCATGCTCTGGTGGTGGTAGCAGACAAATATTGGCAAGCCAAAAAAGGCGCTGCAGCCTTGCAGGCAAGCTTTAGTGAACCTGCCTTGGATTTGCCCGGACAAAGCACGGCTGAAGTACGCCAAGCCTATACTGATGGTTTAAATGAACAGGGCCAAGCACAACTTAAGCAACCCCATATTATTGATGTAGAATACAGTGTGCCCTGGTTAGCCCATGCCACTATGGAACCCATAAATTGTACAGCATGGGTGCAAGCTGATCGGCTAGACCTTTGGCTGCCCACCCAAAGCCAAAGCACCGCCGCCGACGCAGCCGCCGCTGTTAGTGGTCTGGATCGTGAACAGGTGCATGTTCATAACCAACTGCTGGGGGGCGGATTTGGCCGCCGTAGTGAAAGTGATTTTGTTACCCAAGCCGTGCAAGTAGCCATGCTAATGCAGCAGCCGGTCAAGCTGATTTGGAGTCGTGAAGAGGATATACAACACGATTTCTACCGCCCCATGATGATCAGCCGTATGCAAGTGGGGCTGGATACCGACTATAACCCCGTAGCCTGGCATAACCAGATGGCCAGCTCTCCTATCTTGAAGCGCCTGATCAAGGCATCCATGCCCAGTATATTAAAGTGGTTGCCAGTCACCAAAGTTATTGGCGATCCGATTGTCAGCGCCGGAGCCGAGCATATTCCCTATTTGCCAGCAGACACTTCCCCCGACACGGAGCTGCTGCTGGTGGACACCAATATTCCTGTGGGCACCTGGCGTTCCGTAGGCCATTCAGCCACTGCCTTCTTTACAGAAAGCATTATTGATGAGGCCGCCCTGTTAGCCCAACAGGACCCTTATACTTACCGCACCAAACTGCTCAACCATAGCCCAAGAGAACAAGCCGTACTGGATATGGCTGCCCAACAAGCCAACTGGGGACAAGCCCCAGCCAATCATTTTCAGGGCATTGCCGTGGTATATGCTTTCGAGTCCTATACAGCTATGGTGGTTGAACTAAGTGTCAATAATAAGGCCGTAACTGTGCACAAAGTGACCTGTGCTGTGGACTGCGGCAAGGTTATTAATCCCAATGGGGCCAAGGCGCAGATTGAAGGTGGTATTAACTTTGCCCTATCTGCCGCCATGCAAGGCGAAATCACCGTGCAAGATGGCCGCGTTGAACAAAGCAACTTTCACGACTACCCCATTATGCGCCTAGCCCAGGCACCTCTGATCCATGTGCATCTGATACCCTCCCAAGAGGCCCCAACTGGCCTTGGCGAAGTGGGCGTCCCCCCACTGGCACCAGCCTTGGCCAATGCTCTGGTTGCTGCTGGCCAACCACGAGTGCGTGACCTACCGTTTAGCAAAGCCGGCTTTTATCTGGCGTAGGCGAGTAGGCGGGTAGCCCTTGTTGCTGATGTGCGTTAACCAAAATATCAAGTTGCTGCATCACTGCCTGGGGTTTGGCTGTGGAGCTAGCGGTAGTATCGATGGTAACAATCTCCACGCATAAAAAAAGCCGTTGATTCCTGCAACGACTTAAGAAAGTGTGATTGGAGCGGCGCCCGCAGTGTGAAATTTACCACTGAATGAACTAAACTGTTCAAACCACGCTCAGTACGTTATAGGCAACTATACCTTTGCTACAACACCTCACCTTCTTTTTGATTGCCTCAGGTGGATGTATCGTCTTCAAACAACCAACCACATTATCGTCACTAAGTTAAATATTGTCAAATCAACCCAATTTGCTCAAGGAAGGCAAACACAGACATGAAGCCAATATATACCCTAAGGATCTGGACAATACAGCTTTTGGCTGGTTAACGGCAATAAGGATTGGGCAACTATCCCACAAGGGATCATTCAGGATTTCGATTATCCACTTAATATTCGTTTGCAACCTGGTAATAACGCTTGGGGGCAAAAACACATCGACAAAAAACATTCTGTCTGGTTAAAAAAACATGGCAAGTCAGTACATAACATGTTGCATAACAAACTGGGCCAATCTGGAACAATATACACAACAGAGACTGACAACAAACTTAAAATAACTATGTCTATGGCTCCCGGTTCATTACTGATATTAACTCTTGTTGAGCAACCTGAAGACAAGTTTCTGACTCTGGTCACCATGTATGGCCA
>JASMLZ010000107.1 GCA_030748435.1 Gammaproteobacteria bacterium
AATCCAACTACCGAAAGCACTGGGCCAAAGAATTCCTGCTCCAGACAAGGGGCGTTATGCGCGTCTGAGCAGTCTATGATGGTGGGGGGGAAATAGAAGCCAGGTCCTGCTATCGCCTTACCACCACATATTAAGCGCGCCCCCTGTTGCAAGGAGCTACTGATTAACTCTTCTGCTGTGTGGCGCTGGGCAAGAGTACAAAGAGGGCCAATTTCTGTCGTCAAGGCATCGGGGACACCTATTTTAACAGCTTGGGCCTTGTGCTTTAGCAGGTCGAGAAAAGGCTCTTTGATCTGGTTGTCCACCAACAGGCGTGAACCAGCAACACAGCTTTGTCCTGTGGCGGCGAAAATGCCTGATATTTGGGCATTGGCGGCACTTTCCAGGTCGGCGTCAGCGAACACGATAAATGGTGATTTGCCACCTAATTCCAAAGAGGTTGAGGCCAGATTCTCTGCCGAGTTGCGGACAATATGGCGGGCTGCTTCGGGGCCTCCAGTAAAGGCGACATGGGCCACTTTGGGATGGCTGGTTAGGATGGCTCCACACTGTGGTCCAAAACCGGTAATAATATTAAGCACACCTTTTGGAAAGCCTGCCTGATCAAAGATGCGAGCAAATTCGAGTAGTGGTGCCGGGCCTGCTTCAGAGGCCTTTAACACCACAGTGCAGCCAGCGGCCAAGGCTGGACCAATTTTAACGGCACTTAGAAACAACTGAGAATTCCAGGGTATGAGGGCGGCTACTACACCCAGTGGCTCGCGTCTTAGCCAGACTTCCATATCTGGTTTGTCGATAGGCAGATGTGCGCCTTCAATCTTGTCTGCCAGGCCAGCATAATAGCGATAATAGTCAGCCACATAGGCAATTTGAGCGCTGGTTTCGCGAATGATTTTACCTGTGTCACGGGTTTCCAATTGCGCTAGCAGGGCTGCATTTTCGCTAATCAGATCAGCCAGCCGATATAGTAATTTGCCCCTTTGGCTGGCATTTAGGCTGCTCCATTCGGAGCTGTAAAAAGCTTGGTGAGCAGCTTCTACGGCTGTGTTGACATCTTCTGTACGTGCCTCGGGCATAGTGGCCCATGGCTTACCTGTGGCAGGGTCCATACTTTCAAAACTGTTGCTGGCAGTGCTGAACTGACCATTGATATACTGCTGAAAAGCTTGCATAAGAGCTCCTGAATGAGCCTATTTGAAGGCCGGCATTACCTCGTTAATAAAACGTTCCAAAGAGGCTTTTTTTCGTGCAAAAGTCATGCTGGAGTCAATCCAGAATGAATATTCATCATAGCCCAAGGCGGCATATTTCTTCAAACGCTCTATTACGCCAGCAGGCTCTTCTATAACGAGATCGCGGCGCATGGCCTGTGGGCTATAGATCGGGTGTGAGGCTAACTCTTCTTCACTCAGGGGTTCAATAACGCCTTGGGTAATGTTGCGCTTATTCATAAACCAGGCGCCAAAATAACAGTAGAAGCGATTTAATTCATAAGCCGCTTGTTCACAGTCAGCTTCGCTGGCGGCTACATAGGTGTTTTGTAGTAGCATTATTTTAGGCCGCGGCTGATCGCTGAAACGCTGACATGCATGATTAAATTTGTCCATTAGATCAGCAATTTCCTGATCGCCTTTCCAAAGTGGGGTAACCTGCACATTGCAGCCGTTACTAACCGCAAATTCATGGCTGTTGGCCTCTCTGGCAGCTATCCAAATGGGTGGGCCACCATCTTGCAGGGGTTTGGGAGATGAGGTTGTTTTAGGGAACTGGTGAAATTGACCATGGTGTTCATAGTCACCGGCCCATAAGCCACGGACAGCAGGAATCATTTCTCGCAGATGCTGACCTGCTTCCATAGCATCCATGCCATTGCCCAAACGGTCATATTCAAAACTATACGCCCCGCGCGCGATAGATAGTTCCAAGCGACCATTGATGATATTGTCAGTCATCGCTGCTTCACCAGCCAGCCGTATCGGGTGCCAAAAGGGTGCAACCAGTGTGCCGGTGCCCAAGCGTACATGTTCGGTGTGATTGGCGATATCTACCAGATTAAGTAATGGGTTGGGGGCAATGGTAAAGTTCATGCCATGATGTTCACCTGTCCAAATAGCATGCATGCCGCCTTGATCGGCAATTTTACATAATTCAACAAACTCATCGTACAGTTGTTTTTGGTTGTCATCGGCACTGATGCGTTCCATATGAGCAAACAGGGAAAATTTCATGGGTGGTCTCCATGGTTATTGGTTACATTAATGGGTCTTTGTAACCAGCGGGTTAGTTCGGCGTTGACTCTCTCTGGAGCGGTTATATTTATCATATGCCGGTGGCCGTTAATAATAACGGCTTCACCATTGCTTACTTGTCTGGCGATGGCTTGTGACATGGCTGGCGTAGAGTTGGGGTCGTCACTGCCGGTAATGGCCAGTAAAGGACAAGTAATGTGTTGGAAATCCTTGCTGTAGATCCCATCGCCTTCGGCAAAGGCGGTATAGGCTGTAGCATAGCCTTGTGGGTTAACACTCTGCAGCCACTGAGCTACTTTATGTCTGGCTGTCTCTTGGTCTGGGGTGTTATGGAACCAGCGCGCCAAGGGCCCTGTTATATTTATTTCGCCCTGACGAATGGCCGCTGCTCGTGCTGTAACGGCTTGACGGGCGTCTGGAGTGCGGTTAAAAACACTATTTATTAATGCTACCCGTTTTATTCTGTGCGGGTATGTAACAGCATAACCGCTAGCGATTAAAGCCCCCATAGAATGACCAGCCAGATTGACCTGATTAAGCTGCAGGCTATCCATCACAGCATCTAACCAGGCTATATACTCAGGCAGACGTGCAGCAGTGGGTAAGGTTGTGGATTGGCCATGACCAGGCATGTCGATGGCATAGACCTTGTAATCCTGCTGTAAGGCTTGCAATTGGGGTTCCCAGGCGGCCGATTGCATGCCTACACCATGCAGCAATATCAGTGGCTCACCCTGGCCAGCTATGCGTAGGCCAATATTACCGTAACTACACAGCTGCTGGGTTGTCGAGGTCATGGCCCATTTCCTGTAAATCCTGATAACGATCGCCAATACGATG
>JASMLZ010000108.1 GCA_030748435.1 Gammaproteobacteria bacterium
AAATTTCTTCTACCCGGCCAGCAGTGGAGTTTTCCACTGGAATCATAGCTATATCAGCTTCGCCCCGTTCCACCGTCGCCATGGTATCGGCAAACGTCAGGCAGGCCTGAGTAGGTATGCCCGGGAAGACCTTGGTACAGGATAAGTGAGAGTATGCACCTTGGTGGCCTTGAAAAGCCAATACTTTGGGTTGGGTGTTATTCATAGGGGGTAAAATAATCTGATCAATTCGCTTGCTAGTGTACCAAAAACTGGCCCTAAGTTGGTATCATTGGTGTTTGATTAATTAGACTATTTTTCACCATGACCCCATCCAGACTAGCAAAATTCCACACCACTCTTGGGCGGCGCCAGTTAGATTTGACGATTATTACTGATCAGGTTAACAAGGGCCAGAATATAGCAGCACTATTGCGCACCTGTGACGCTGTTGGTATTCATCGTGCCCATGTGGTCACACCACAAGAAGGCTATCGTGATTATGGCGGCACTGCCCGTGGTAGCCAACAATGGGTAGAAGTGTGCCAGCATCAAGGTATTGCCACAGCGCTGGCCACAGCCAAGCAACAAGGTATGCAGGTGGTGGCAGCCCACTTTAGTGATAGGGCGGTTGATTTTAGGCAACTCGATTATACTCAACCGACCGCACTGGTAATGGGTGCAGAGATGGAGGGAGTTAGTCCGGCAGTGGTGCAAGCTGCAGACCACCATGTGGTCATTCCCATGCTGGGTATGGTGCATTCATTTAATGTCTCTGTGGCTGCTGCGGTGATATTGTTAGAGGCCCAACGGCAACGACAGCAGGTGGGTATGTATGAACAACCGCAACTCTTGGGCAGAGACTATAGGGACACCTTGTTTCGCTGGTGTCACCCAGCGATCGCTGATTATTGCCAGCGTTATGGTTGGCAGTATCCGCCTATGGATGAGCGAGGAGAGGTGCCTGAATTGAGTGCCTGGTATGCCCAGGCCAGAGCAGGTAAGGCTGTGAGCAGAGATTTTACTTAATATGCATAAGTGCAAAACAGGTATTAAACCCTATGAAAAAATTGCAGATTGTTGCTGATGAAAATATTCTTTTATTGGACGAGTTTTTTTCTCCCATAGCCGATATCAGCAAAGTGGATGGGCGCAACATTAGTGCTGCTCAGGTACGTGAGGCAGATGCGCTAGTATTGCGCTCAACAGCCCAGGTTGACGCTGCACTGTTGCATAACAGTGATGTTACTTTTGTTGGCACCTGCACCATTGGTATTGATCATTTGGATACGGCTTATATGGATAGCCGCAAGATTAGCTGGAGCAATGCTCCCGGCTGTAATGCCAATGGTGTGGTTGATTATGCCATTAGTGCACTTAATCATGCTTGG
The DNA here is from genome assembly GCA_030748435.1 of Gammaproteobacteria bacterium. GTDB lineage: Bacteria > Pseudomonadota > Gammaproteobacteria > Pseudomonadales > Balneatricaceae > Njordibacter. The sequence goes on from JASMLZ010000108.1 coordinate 1,371, forward strand.
CAAGTACATGGTATAGACCCACGCCAGAGCACTATTGGGGTGGTAGGTGTAGGCAATGTAGGTGGGCGTTTGCTCAAACGTTTGCAAGCCGCAGGTCTTAAGGTTTTGTGCAGTGATCCGCCGCGACAAGCAGCAGGATTGGACCCTGAATTGCCTTATACCAATCTGCAGGACTTGCTCCAGCAGGCTGATATTATCTGTCTGCATACCCCACTGATCAAACAAGGTCATTGGGCGACACTGGCTATGCTGGATGCAGAGGCCATTAAGCAACTGCGTTCTGGTACCGTACTAATCAGTGCAGGTAGAGGCGAAGTGGTGGTCCAGCCAGCTTTGCTGGAACGTCTGCAAAAACAGGCTGATTTGTATGTTTATCTGGATGTTTGGCAGGCTGAACCTAATATCAATCCGGCGATTATGCCTTATTGTCAGATTGTTACACCTCATATTGCTGGTCATTCTTTAGAGGGCAAGGTGAGGGGCACAGAAAGCATTTATCAGGCCTTGTGCCAGCATTTTGACTTGCCTGTGACGCAGGCTCTGGCGCCGTTATTACCAGAGCCTGGAGTGCGGCGTATAGAAGTGTCTGCAGAAGCCTCGTTACCGGAGATTTTAAATGTGGCTTGTAATAGCGTTTATAATCTTGCTCAGGATGATGCGCGCACCCGGCAGACTTTGGCCTTGGCAACTTCTGAAGCGGTGGCTAAAGGATTTGATTCCTTGCGTAAGCACTACCCCGTGCGACGAGAATTTGCCACCTTGGAAGTGGCAGGAATAGTCAATGCAGAACATCGTCGTCTACTGCAAGGTTTTGGTTTTAAGGTAGCTAGTGCATCAGAACAGCACTGAATCCGTCAAGATAATATGGTTGGTGTACAAGTATGAGTTTTAAACTGGGTTTGATTGTTAATCCGTTGGCGGGTTTGGGTGGTAGTGTGGCCCTCAAAGGCAGTGATAATGTTGCTAAGGAAGCCTTAGCTAAAGGTGCTGTACCAAAAGCTAATGCGCGCTGCCAAATCGCCTTACAGGCCTTGCAGGATCTGGATATTGAGGTGCTTTGCTGGGCTGGAAATATGGGCGAAGACTGTGCCCGTGCTGTTGCTTTACCGGTAACCGTTATAGGCCAAGCGGCGACCGAGCCTTCCACTGCCCAAGACACCATGCTGGCAGCACAGGATCTGCTTAAGGCTGGGGTGGATGTCATTATGTTTGTGGGTGGTGATGGTACAGCCAGAGATATGCTCAATGCCATTGATGATCAGGTGCCCGTAGTTGGTGTGCCTGCCGGGGTAAAAATTCATTCTGGGGTTTATGGTATTACCCCTAAGGCGGCGGGACAGGTTGTTGCGCAGTTGGTAGCAGGTGAACTGGTTAGTCTGCGTAGTCAGGAAGTGCGTGATATAGATGAGCAGGCATTTCGTAGCGGTCAGGTTAAATCCCGCTACTATGGTGAACTGCTGGTGCCAGAAGAACACCAGTATATGCAGGCTACCAAGTCCAGTGGCAAGGAAGTAGAAGCCCTGGTAATTAACGATATTGCTGATTTTGTGGTTGACAATATGGCGTCTGATATCCGCTATATTATGGGTTCCGGTTCAACCGTCGCAGCGGTGATGGACACTCTGGGTCTTGATAATACCCTGCTAGGGGTCGACGTGGTCGCCAATGGCCAGTTGCTGGCCACAGATGTTACAGCGCAACAACTGTTGGCTCTGTGTCAGGGGCAGCAATGTGAGATGGTGCTTACCTTGATCGGTGGGCAAGGGCATCTTTTCGGACGTGGCAACCAGCAACTAAGCCCGGAGTTGATTAGGCTGGTAGGACTGGATCATATCCATATTTTGGCCACTAAAACCAAGCTAAAACAACTTAATAATCAACCACTTTTGGTAGATACAGGGGATCCGCAACTGGATGAGGAATTGCAAGGAGTGGTGCCCATAATTTGCGGCTATAATGATAAGGTATTGTATCCAATAGGTAATCCTGGTGCCTGATGTTCTAAGTATTGCCGAACTAATGATGCAGTTGGCGCCAAGACTCAAGCAGTTGGTGTCCCAACCACAGCAAGCAAGACGTTTATTGCATGGTCGTGGTGGTACCTATGCCGGGTGGCAGCACTTAAATATCGATTATTATGCCGGGGTGGTGATGTTGACCTGGTTTGCTGCTACCGATGCTGAACAAGCTGTCTTGCAGGCAGTATTAGATACAGCAGAGTCTATACCGGATAGCCATATAATCAATGGCGTGGCCAGTCAGTACCGTTATATCAAGCCTGCTACCACCCAAGTCCTTTGGGGAGAGGTGCCGCAACGGTTAGCCGTGTGCGAGGGGGAACTGCAATTTTGGGTGGACATGCGCCGCCAAAATAGTGGTCTATTTTTGGATATGGCACCTGGACGACAATGGCTATTAAAACACGCTCAACATAAACGGGTGCTTAATACCTTTGCCTTTACCTGTAGCCTGTCAGTCGCGGCAGTGGCTGGCGGGGCCAGTCGAGTAGTGAATATTGACATGAATGGCGGCGTGCTTAAACGCGGGCGCGAAAACCATATGCTTAATGGTCAGCAATCTGCAGCCGTAGACTATTTGCCTTATCAGGTACTTAAGAGCATTGGTAAACTAGCGCGCAAAGGGCCATTTGACCTAATCATTGTTGACCCGCCGACCTTTCAGGCCGGTAGCTTCGAGTTTGACAAGGACTATGGTCGCTTATTACGCCGCCTGCCCAGATTAATCGGGGGGCAAGCCACCTTGTTGCTGTGCTGTAACAGTCCAGGGGTTAGTCTGGATAAGTTTCAAGCTTTGATTAATGAGCACTTACCAAGTGCCAGATTTATGCAGAGACTATCTCATAGCAAAGACTTTGTTGAGCAGGCCGAAGCACCACTTAAAGCTCTGGTTTATGACTATCAGGCAGATTTAGTCTGTGCTCAGGGCTGACGGGTCATTGCGCAGGATTGCCAAGTAGGTAGCAATGCGCCCAACAGCTTCAATCAATTGTTCTTCGTGGGGTAGAAAGACCACCCGGAAGTGGTTATTGTCGTTAAGGTTAAAACCACTTCCCTGTACCACCAATACTTTTTGTTGCGACAAGAGCCCAAAGGCAAACTTCTCGTCATTCTCCACAGGATAAATATCAGGATCCAACCGCGGAAACAGATATAAGGCCCCTTCGGGCTTGTGGCAACTTACGCCAGGTAAAGCGGTCAGCATTTGCCAGGCAAGGTTTCTTTGGCGCAGCAAGCGGCCATCACCGGTAATTAGCTCATTGATGCTTTGATAACCACCCAGTGCGGTCTGGATGGCGTGCATGGAAGGCACATTAGCACATAACCGCATGCTAGCTAGCATGTCCAGACCCTGGATATAGTCTTTGGCGCGGTGTTTGCTACCAGACAGCACCATCCAGCCAGAGCGGAAGCCAGCGGCCCTATAAGTCTTTGACAGACCATTAAAACTGACAAAGAAAACATCATCTGCCAGACTGGACATGGGAATAGCCTGAGCGCCATCGTACACAATTTTATCGTAAATCTCGTCGGCATAGACGATCAGGTTATGTTGACGGGCTAATTCGATAATGGCTTCTAATGTGGCCTGATCGTATACTGCACCGGTAGGATTGTTGGGGTTGATAACCACAATGCCTTTGGTGCGGGGGCTGATTTTAGCTTTGATATTATCAATATCCGGTTTCCAGCCTTGGTCTTCAGCACAGCGATAGTGCACAGGATTGCCGCCAGAGAGTGCCACAGCAGCGGTCCACAAGGGGTAATCAGGTGCCGGGATAAGTACTTCATCATCTTCGTTTAACAGGGCCTGCATGGCCATAACGATCAATTCACTAACACCGTTGCCGATATAAATATCTTCAATGCCAACATTAGCAATGCGTTTGCGCTGACATTCATGCATAACCGCTTTACGCGCAGCAAACAAACCTTTGGAATCGCAATAGCCTTGTGCATAGGGTAGATTGTGAACCATGTCCTGCATGATTTCTTCTGGGGTATCAAAACCAAACGGTGCAGGGTTGCCGATATTTAACTTGATAATGCGGCTGCCTTCATCTTCCAGACGTTTCGCTTCTTCCAGTACGGGGCCACGAATGTCATAGCAAACGTTATTTAGCTTGTTGGATTTTCTTACCTGAGGCATGGGATAAGTTCTATGAGTTAATATAATAAATGCTAATCATACGTTGAAGAAAAAATTAATCAATTCGTAAATGCAGCAAGGGCCATTTTTTGCTCTTATTGTCAGTATTTTGTTAGTCTAGTTGTGTCGTGCTGTGGCAGAGACAGAAAAATGATATTTGTAGAGGTTGATCAATGACCGATGTTGACTCGTCAGAAGTACCCGTACAGCTGACCGATAAACAATGGCAGCAACGCTTGTCGCCAGAGGCCTATCATATATGCCGCGAGAAGGGCACAGAAGCGCCATTTAGCGGGCTTTATGATCAGCACTTTGCGCAAGGTACCTATGTCTGTCATTGTTGCGGGCTAGACCTGTTTGCCAGCACCAGTAAGTTTAATGCCGGTTGTGGTTGGCCCAGCTTTGATGCCGAGGTCGCACTAGGGCAGATTAACCAGCACTCGGATTATAGCCATGGTATGGTGCGCACAGAAGTGACCTGTAGTCGGTGTGATGCTCATTTGGGGCATGTGTTTGATGACGGGCCAACAGCCACCGGGTTGCGTTATTGCATTAACTCGGTGGCACTGGATTTTAAGGCTTAACGAAGGCGTTTAATGGTTTAGCATAAATTTAGCCAGGTTGGGATCAGAAAAGGCTCGATCAATAGTATTACTTAATAATTTATTCAGAATACTGGCATTTTTAGCTGCATCCGGGGCTTGACCAAATTGATGATTTCCCTGGGTTTTGTAATTTCCCTCATGGATATTGCCAGCAATGATGGTGGTTACTTTTAAGGTAGCTGCCAGATCTACATAATAAATCAGGTTCTTTTGTTTGGTATCGTAAGCAAGTTGTTCAATATGGATAATCATTTGTGCTGGTTGAGCCGAACTGTTGCCGTTAAAACCAAGTTGTTGCAGTGCATCTTGCGCTGTTACCAGCACAGCATCTGCCAGATTGTTATTGATGGTGATAGTGCTGCTAGCATCATAAACACCACCACGGCTACCCAATATTTGGCTGGTTCGTTGGTCTACTACCTGTATATCAATTTGCCGCCCTTGCCCATAGGCTGGACCGGAAACGTGAGCTTGCGGATAGATATCAAGTACTTGCGGGCTTAGTGCACAAGCACTTAATAATCCCAGGCTAACAACCAGAGTGACAAGTAAGCGTGGCATAATATCTCCTAAAGGCATAAGTAAGTTACTGTGCTATTTGAGTTTAGCAAATCCAAAAGGTTCCGGGTAGGGCGGTTGTGGATGCATAATTAATGCCTTAACAATATCTAATCAGGCGTAATCAGAGGTAAGTTGATTGCTATTTAACCAATTTCTAAAAAGTTGAAAAAAAACAGGTTTTTTTTATTTATTCGTTTGACATGCCTGTGAAAATCATTAAAATGCGCAGCACTTGAACGCGACGTCAAACACGACATAGCATTCAGTACTGCGGAGCGGTAGTTCAGCTGGTTAGAATACCGGCCTGTCACGCCGGGGGTCGCGGGTTCGAATCCCGTCCGTTCCGCCACTTTTTTCAGGTCCCCTTGAACTGACCTGAAAACGGCAAGACCATGCACTGGGTGATTAGCTCAGCTGGGAGAGCATCTGCCTTACAAGCAGAGGGTCGGCGGTTCGATCCCGTCATCACCCACCATGTGCATACGCTGCGGAGCGGTAGTTCAGCTGGTTAGAATACCGGCCTGTCACGCCGGGGGTCGCGGGTTCGAATCCCGTCCGTTCCGCCATTTTCTTTTGGCCTATTATGGCCTCAACGACCGCTTTATTGCGGTTTTTTTGTGCCTGAATTTTGTCTGCTTAAAGTCATTTTCAAAATGTTACTGAGACTGCGGGTATCGTTACTGCAGTGGCCATTGGATTGATCTAAAAACTCGAATCTGGTTGTTGTAGAAACCTCAGTTCTTCTGCTGTTGATTCGCGTCCAAGTATGCTATTGCGGTGTGGGTATCGACCAAAGCGTTCAATGATGGCCTTGTGTAGAGCTTCATGTTTGCTGCCATAGGGCTCCCCGAGGCCGTTAAATAAGATCTCCGCTTGCTGATGGATAAACAGTGATTCACTATGCATAAATGGCATATAAAGAAACTGTTTTTGGACTTTTGTTAAGCCTTGGTCAGCGCTTTGGCTGATGGCTTCCTGCGCCAGTGCCAAAGCCATGGCATCATTGGCGAAGGCCAGGGCAGAGTCTCTGTGCAAATTACGCGAGAATTGATCTAACACAATAATCTCGGCTAGCCTGCCCAAAGGTTTCTGGCGCCAGATATAGAGCTCACCCGCAGCGGCCTGCTTATGCAGCTTACCAAAGCGTTGCGCAATCAACTGGTTAATTTGTAAGTTGTTCTCGAACCATTGTTTGGGTGCGAGCTCCAAGTACCAAAAATCAATAATTGTTTGCCACATGGATGGCTCCTGCCTTTACAAAAAATTGCACTGCTTAAAGGTTGTTCACATGCTGATTATAGACTATGTTATTGCCCTGACAAGGAAATAATATGCGACCAAAACGACTGATTCTGGCCATTAATCTGGTTATTTTGCTATTGCTTTTAGGGCAAATGTTAGCGGCAATACAGGCGTCGGATATGGCAAGTGAGTTGCGTGATACCAGTGGGCGCTGGGCAAGTTATTTGTTGTTGGCTACTATGCTGTTCACCCCTTTGGGCTATTACCGGCCTGTTCTGCGCCGTTATCTGCCCTTGCGACGCCATTTGGGTCTATGGGGTTTTGCTTTGGCCATGATGCATTTGCTGATATGGGTAACTCTGGAATTTGGTTTTGCTTGGGCTTTGATGTGGCAAGAGATGGATGGCAACCTGTTTATCTGGTTAGGTTTGGTGGCTCTGCTGTTATTAGTGCCTCTGGCCTTGACGTCTAATACACGAGCTATGCGTAAGCTGGGCTATCGCAACTGGCAAGCCTGGCATAGTCTGACTTACGTAGCAGTGCCTTTGGCCTTGGGGCACTATTTGTTGGCACAAAAGGTCGTCACAGCAGAGCCTGTGCTCCTGTTGGTGGTGTTAGTTATGGTGCTAGTGTGGAGGTATAGACATGCCCATTAAAAGCTCTGAAATTACGCCAGAAGCTCTGTATAGGCAGCGCCGCAGGATGATTGCCTTGGGTCTGGCTAGCCTTACATTACCCCTGACCAGCGGTTTGTTTGCTAACACCAAAGAGCAGGACATGCCGGAATTGGGTGATATTGACAGTGACGGGCAAGGCAAACTAACCGCCACCAAATTGGAAACCATTAACAGCTATAACAATTATTATGAATTTGGGTTTGCCAAAACCGATCCGTCTCAGGCTGCAAAGACCCTGATTACTTCCCCATGGAGTGTGGAAATTGGTGGGGAAGGGGCGGATAAACCGGGCCTTTATGATATCGCTGATCTACACAGTGAGTATGCTATCGAAAACCGCATTTATCGTTTTCGCTGTGTGGAAGCCTGGGCAATGGTCATTCCCTGGAATGGTATTCCATTAGCTAAGGTGATCAAAGCCGCGCAACCAAATAGTAAGGCCAGATATGTGCGTTTCCAAACCCTGCATGATACACAGCAAATGCCCAACGCCAATTGGGCTGGTGGCCCTTATATAGAGGGCCTAACCATAACCGAAGCTATACACCCGTTGGCGATGTTGGCAACAGGGATTTACAATCAACCATTGGAGCAGCAAACCGGGGCACCGATACGCTTGGTAGTGCCATGGAAATATGGTTTTAAGTATGCCAAATCCATTGTGCGTATTGATTTGGTGGAGTCTATGCCACGCAATACCTGGTGGCGGCAGAACCCTAATGAGTATGGTTTTTATGCCAATGTGAACCCTCGATTTGATCATCCGCGCTGGTCTCAGGCAAGTGAAAGAGTCATTGGCAGCTTTGGTCGGCAAAAAACCTTGTTATTTAATGGTTATGCCGACCAGGTAGCTTATTTGTATCCCGATTTGAGCGACCGGCGTTATTTCTACTGACCTAAAGATTGCCAGTGGCCTGCGGCCCTCCCGGTGAGGCAAATGCTAAGGCGCAATTAGGGCCTCAATATCCGCTATTGGGCTGACTTCTGCATCATAGTCGACACCTGCCACGCCAAAGCCAAACAAGCGCAGAAATTCTTCCATATAGCCCTGCATATCACTAATGTCATCAAGGTTGTCATCATTGATTTGCGCCCACAGTTGCTCTACTTCATGTTGTACTTGTGGCTCAATTTCCTTGTAGTCGGCACGTAGTCTGCCGACTTCGTCCATATGTGGCTTATCCCCATACAGGCTTTCACGGAACAACAGGTCTATTTGCTCGATGCAGCCCTCGTGGGTGCCTTGTTGTTTCATAACCTTAAACAACAGCCCTAAATATAAAGGCATTACTGGAATAGCCGCACTGGCCTGCGTGACTACTGCTTTTAATACGGATACCCGAGCATCGCCACCGATGGCCTGCATTGCGGCACGAATATCGATGACTTTTTTGTCCAGATCCTTCTTGGCAGCGCCAATGGTGCCATCCCAGTATATATCTCTGGTTACAGCTTCACCCACATAAGTATAAGCAGTGGTTTTGCATCCGGGTGCCAAAACATCAGCTGCCTGTAAAGCATCAATCCACATTTGCCAGTCTTCACCGCCCATCACGGCAACGGTATTGTCTATTTCATCTTGTGTGGCAGCTTCAATACTAAATTCTTTAATAATGTTCTTATTGGTGTCCACCCCTTGTTGCACCACATTTTTGCCTATGGGTTTAAGGGTCGAGTTATAAACCTCACCAGTTTTTGGGTGCTGGCGACGTGGGGAAGCCAGACTATACACCACCATATCCACCTGCCCCAGATCGGCCTTGATGGTGTCAATAGTGACCTGCTTAATTTGGTCCGAAAAGGCGTCACCATTGATACTTTTGGCGTAGAGTCCTTCAGCTTCAGCAGATTGGTGAAAAGCGGCGGAGTTGTACCAGCCGGCAGTCCCTGTTTTTTTGTCGCTACCGGGCTTCTCAAAGAACAGACCAAGGGTAGCTGCACCACTGCCAAAAGCGGCAGTAATGCGCGAGGCTAGCCCATAACCAGTGGAGGCGCCAATTACTAATACTTTTTTGGGGCCATTAGCGACAGTGCCATTACTCTTAACGTACTCGATTTGGCTTTTTACATTGGCTGCACAACCAGTTGGGTGGGTTGTAGTACACAAAAAACCGCGTACACGGGGTTTAATAACCATAGTTATCCCTTGTTGTTGATTTATAGGGGCTATTATAGCCGCATATAAATCTTTGCACGATGGTTATTTTTTCCTGTGCCGGTGTTAAAACCCTATTCGATCGATCATTTACCCTGCATAAACTTTTGCTTTGTGGCATTTTTGCCTTGTTATAGAGCTAGATTCCGATTTGGTAAGAGCCCTGATAATAAAAATTTAAGAGTGCAGGAAAAGATAAAAAACCTTGAAAATTCAGGTTTTTTGCATTGACCGGGTTATTTTTATCTATATAATACGCAGCTCATTCGGCCACACTGTTGGCCGAGTACCTCAAAGTGGGTGATTAGCTCAGCTGGGAGAGCATCTGCCTTACAAGCAGAGGGTCGGCGGTTCGATCCCGTCATCACCCACCACTTTTTATTCCTCAGGCTCTACCTCCAACTTCCTTGCTATATATTTTCGGCTGGCAGTACAAATCTTATTCAAGAGATTGCCGCACTGCCTTCGCAAGGGCGAAGTAAAGGATTCGCAATAACGGAGTTGTGCGTTTTTAGACCTTTATTAACGTCGAAAATATTATAATAATAGGCATATATACAAAAATAACGACTGTTTCTGTCGATTTTGACTTGGTTAAAAATACCTGCTTTCAGTACCTTTGCATAATTGATTATCCGTAACGTCCCTGCGGGCTAAGCCACCGGGAACTAACTGGAGGCATTATGGGCAGGTACAACGCCCTCAATATTGTATGGCAAGCTCTGCAGGGCAACCAAAACTGGCAACGTGTTTGGCGTGACCCGCAGCCCAAGGCCCACTATGATGTGATTATCATAGGTGGTGGCGGTCATGGTCTGGCCACCGCTTATTATCTGGCTAAACTGCATGGCATCACCCGCGTTGCAGTATTAGAAAAAGGCTGGCTTGGCGGTGGGAATGTGGGTCGCAACACAACCATCGTCCGTTCTAATTATATGCTTGATGGCAATGCACCATTTTATGAGCATGGGATGAACCTGTGGCGCAGTATGGCTCAGGATCTAAACTATAATGTCATGTTTTCACCCCGTGGGGTGCTTAATCTTGCTCATAACAAAGCTCAATACGACGAATATGCTCGACGTGGCAATGCCATGCGGTTAAATGGCATTGATGCTGAAATCCTTTCTCGCGACGAGGTGCTGCAACGGGAGCCCATTCTGGTGACGTCTGCAGCTGAACGTTTTCCTATCTTTGGTGGTTTGTTGCAGCCGCAGGCCGGTAACGCTCGTCATGATGCTGTAGCTTGGGGTTATGCGCGAGCAGCTGACCGACTTGGAGTAGACCTTATTCAAAACTGTGAGGTGGTGGATTTTATCCAACAAGGAGAAAAGGTCGTCGGGGTTACCACTAATCGTGGTGATATTTATGCTGACAAGGTTGGTATGGCTGTGGCCGGCAACACATCACGTCTAACCAGCAAACTGGGCCTGCATTTGCCTATTGAAAGCCATGTCTTGCAGGCGTTTGTTACTGAACCCTATAAGCCTGTTATCAATGGTGTGGTCACCTATGGTGGGGGGGGACACTTTTATATTTCTCAGTCCAACAAAGGGGGGCTGGTATTTGGGGGTGATATTGACGGTTATAATAGCTATGCACAGCGTGGCAATCTGCCCGTGTTTGAAGATGTTATTACTGCCGGTTTATCTATTATGCCCAGCCTCTCCAGAGTAAAATTATTACGCAACTGGGGTGGCATTATGGATATGTCTATGGATGGGTCGCCGATTATTGATACCGGTCCTATTGATGGTTTATACCTTAATACGGGTTGGTGTTATGGCGGCTTTAAGGCTACGCCAGCATCGGGTTGGTGCTTTGCTTATACTATTGCCAATAATCAGGCCCATGCCTTGAATAAGGCCTTTACTCTGGATCGTTTTGCCAAGGGTTACGCCATCGATGAAAAGGGCGCTGGCCCTTATCCTAAAGCACATTAAAGGGGTTGTCATGTTACGAATCAAATGCCCTTACTGTGGCACACGCGAGCATACAGAATTTACTTATGGCGAAGACGCCAAGCGGATCTTGCCAGACACAGATGCGAGTTTGGATGTGTGGAACACCTATGTTTTTGCCAGACATAATGTGGCTGGTGAACATCTGGAGTATTGGCAGCATACACTGGGTTGCCGAGCCTGGTTAAAGGTGCAGCGCAATACCTTAACTCATACCATTAGTTGGATTGGGCTGCCACAGGACACGCCACCCCAACCAGAGGAGGAATGCTCGTGAGTGGATTTCGCCATCATCGCGGACGTTTAGCCGAGGATGAAATAGGGTTCAGTTATAATGGTCGCATTTTGCCAGCCCGTGTTGGAGATACTGTTGCTTCCGCTTTGCTAGCTAACGGCATTGAGGTAATTGGTCGAAGTTTTAAATACCACCGTCCTCGTGGGGTCACATCATGTGGTGCGGAAGAAACAGGTGCACTGGTGACAATTGGCAGCGGGGCAGCAGCGGAACCCAATGTGCGTGCCACTATGCAGTTGGTTACTGCGGGTATGCAGGTAAGTTCACAGAATTGCTGGCCGTCTGCACAATTCGATTTGTTAGCTATCAACAACCTAGTGGGGTCCATACTGCCCGGTTCACCATTTGCTGCAGGCTTTTACTACAAAACCTTTATGTGGCCCGCCAGATTATGGTACCAATTTTATGAACCGTCTATTCGTCGTGCCGCCGGTATGGGCAAGGTACCAACGCAAGCTGATGGTGATGTTTATGATCGTGTTAACAGTTTTTGTGATCTGGCCATTGTTGGTGGCGGAGCTGCTGGCTTAAGTGCAGCTTTAAGTGCCTCCCAAAGCGGGTTGCGGGTAGTATTGATGGATGAGCATGCCAGTCTGGGTGGGCAACTGTTAAATGCACCCGCACAACAGACGGCACTGGATCAGTGGCGCCTTGATACCATCGCTGCTTTGAGCGCGGCAGATAATGTTATTTTGTTGCCTAATACCATCTGTTGGGGACGTTTTGATGGCAACACCCTGGCTGCCCATGAAATGGTAGATAGCAAAGTACGCCATAACTATCACAAGATTCACGCCAAGAAGATTATTATCGCCAGTGGTGCTATTGAACGACCGTTGGTGTTTGCCAATAACGATAAGCCTGGTGTTATGTTGGCTTCTGGTGTGCGCAAACTGCTTAATCACTATGGTGTAGCGGCAGGTAAAAAGTTGCTGGTATTTACCAACAATGACAGCGCCTACCAGACGGCCTTTGATTACCATGAGCAAGGCATACAGGTAAGTGCGGTGATTGATAGTCGCCAGCAGCCCTCTGAGCAACTGCTGACAGCCTGCGCGGAGCGTGGTATCCCTGTGCACAGGCAGAGTGTGGTAATCAAAGCCAAAGGTTGGCATGGGGTGCGCAGCGTCCTTGTTGCTCACTTGGGAGCCGACGGGGTTGTTGGCCCAAGCAATAGTGTTGCTTGTGATCTGGTGGCTCACTCTGGTGGCTGGACCCCACAGGTACAGATGGCGTCTCACGGTGGTAGGCCACCTGTCTATAACCAACAGTTAACAGCTTTTGTCGTTGATCAACAGGCGGCCGATACCTGGTCTGTGGGAGGGGCACAGGGAGAATTAGGCTTATATGCGGCAATTGATCAGGCTGTAGCTGCTGCCCAGGCGGCATGTCAACAACTAAACAGTCATGGGGGTGACGTCGTTAAACCAACACAGGATTGCTCTGGGGAGTTAAATATTGAGCCCTTGTGGCGGGTGCCAGCAAAGGGTAAACAGTTTATTGATATACAACATGATGTTACCAGCGCTGATATCAGGCAATCCCATATTGAAGGCTTTGTTTCCGTTGAGCATATGAAGCGTTATACCACCTTGGGTATGGCCAATGATCAGGGACGTACTGCTAATGTTAATGCTTTGGCGCTGATGGCACAGTGTCAAGGTCAAAGTATTGAGGCTACAGGCACGACACGCTTTCGTCCACCTATCGCGCCAGTGTCTCTGGGAGGAATTGGTGGTCGTGAAGTGGGTCAGCATGTGAGACCTCTACGCCGCACACCTATGCAGGACTGGCATGAGCGACAGGGCGCAGTATTTGTTGAGACTGGGCTGTTTAGGCGGGCTCAGTATTACCCCCTGACCAGCGAAACCATTGACGAAGCTTATGTACGTGAAGCGGCACATGTGCGCACCAAGGTCGCTATATGTGATGTTAGCAGTTTGGGTAAAATTGAGGTTGTCGGGCCGGATGCTGCCGAATTTCTGGATCGCATCTATATCAATATGTTTAGCACCTTGCCAATTAATAAGGCTCGCTATGGCATTATGCTGCGGGAAGATGGCCATATATTTGATGATGGTACTACCTCGCGACTGGCTGATGATCGTTACTTTATGACGACCACAACAGCTCAGGCTGGACCAGTACTGTCACATCTGGAACGTTGTCTGGAAATTGATTGGCCTGAGTTACGCGTGCGAGTCAGTTCCGTTAGCGAACGTTGGGCCGCCATGGCGGTGGCTGGCCCACAGTCACGGGCAACCTTACAGATGGCCTTTCCTGATATCGATTTTAGCAATCAGGCGTTACCCTTTATGGGGGTGGTACATGGCGAGTTTCAAGGCACCCAGTTGCGTATTTTGCGTATCAGTTTTTCTGGGGAAATGGCTTATGAGGTTTATACCGAAGCCCATTATGGGGAACAGGTATGGCAGCATATTATGGCGGTTGGCCAGACGCACGAAATTATTGCCTATGGGCTCGAAGCTATGGGTGCCTTGCGCATAGAAAAGGGGCATGTGACAGGTGCAGAACTGGATGGACGTACTACTTTGGCTGACGTCAATATGCAGGGTATGGCCTCTAAAAAGAAGTGGTTTGTGGGGCAAAATCTGCTGCAACGTCAAGGAATGCAAGATGCTAACCGGCCGTGCTTGGTCGGTCTGCAAGCAGTAGACCCGCAGCAGGCTATTATGGCGGGATCAATTTTGGTCACTGCAGCTAATGCCACAGTTGGTTGTGACAAACAGGGCTGGGTGAGCTCGATGACATACAGCCCGGCACTTAACAGTTATATTGCTTTGGGTTTCTTGCGCGATGGTCACCAGCGTTATGGTGAAAAGCTCTATGCTAGCTATCCATTGCAAGGCATTAATGTGGCAGTAGAGGTCGTTAGCCAGCATTTTTACGACCCGGACAATAAGCGAGTGAAAGGCTGATGACTAGTGCACTGAAACAATATTTTAATCTCCCCCAAGTGTTTACAGGCGTTGTTATTGATGAAGTAGTGGCCTCCAAAATGTGGCAACTTGAAGGGATAGAGTCGATTGTCTCTCAGGTATCTGAACTAACTGGCATGTCGGTGCCAGAGCCTGGTTGTTTTACCCACAGTGGTGATCAGTATCTGGTATGGCAGGGCAGGCATCGTTATTTCTGGTTGACTCAGGTAGCTTCTGTGAATGCTGCTGGCCTTTATGCTACCGATCAATCCCATAGTAAAACCCAGCTGCGCATTAGTGGAACCAAGGCCCGAGCATTGCTTGCAAGAGGCCTGCCGGTAGACATAGATGCCGCCACCTTTAATGTTGGTGATATCAGAATGACCCATATTAACCATATTGGTGTTGTCGTCTTGCGCTTACCTGACAGGGATGACTTGCCTGTTTTTGAACTCTGGGTAATGCGGGGTTTTGCTGTGTCTTTAATGGAGTTCTTAACCGCATCAGCAGCGACTTTGTAGCATTGACCTGTTAAAGTGGCGAACTGGGGATTATCGTATGGCATCCGTGCGCAGCTCGCAAAGACGACAAGGTTACAGACTTTCTCCGGCGGCAATTCTGATAAGATTTACTTAAATCGACAATATTCGAGCAAATTGATGGCATTTCTTTCCAAAAATATGGCACGTATTCCAGCGTCTCAAACCATGGTGGTCAGCAATCTTGCGCGTGAACTTGCGGCTGCTGGGCAAGATATTATTAGTATGAGCACGGGGGAACCTGACTTTGATACGGTGCCTGTTGCCGCCAGTGCTGGCATCGAAGCTATCCGCACAGGGCAAACGCGCTATACGGCAGGGGATGGAACACCTGAGTTAAAACAGGCGGTGCAGGCCAAGTTTAAGCGCGACAATGGCTTATTTTATGAGCTTAGGCAAATTTCTGTTGCAAATGGTGGCAAGCAGGTTATTTATAATGCCATGGCTGCTACCCTTGATGCCGGTGACGAAGTTATCATTCCCGCCCCTTATTGGGTATCTTATCCGGCTATGGTGGCAATGTGCGGGGGTACGCCTAGATATGTGCGCTGCCATGCCAGTAATGGCTTTGCTCTGAATCCAGTCGATCTTGAGGCAGCAATAACAGCGAAAACCAAATGGGTCTTGCTTAATTTCCCCAACAACCCCTCTGGTAGTGTTATGTCTGCCAAACATCTGTTAGCTATCGCCCAGGTGCTGCGCCGTCATCCCCATGTACATATCCTGACTGATGACATGTACGAGTATTTGCAATATACCGAGGAACCCTTTGTCACTTTGGCTCAGGTTGCGCCGGATTTGTATGATCGTATTCTGACCGTGAGCGGCATGTCCAAAGGCTATGCTATGACAGGATGGCGTATTGGCTTTGCTGGTGGGCGTGCTGATTTAATTGCCGCCATGGCTGTCGTGCAGAGCCAGATTACTGCCAATCCGTGTTCTATAGCGCAAGCCGCTGCCACCGAGGCATTGCTCAGTGCCCCTGATCATATATCTGCCTGGCATCAGGTTTTTATCGAGCGGCGGGATATTGTGGTATCGGCTCTGCGAGGGATTGATGGTATTCAAGTACATGTACCTCAGGGGGCTTTTTATGCGTTTCCCAATGTGGAGGGGTTATATGGCCGCCAGGATCCCGATGGAATAATGCTGAATACCGCTGCCGATGTGGCTACCTATTGGCTAAAGTCGGCTGGTGTAGCAGTGGTGCCGGGTGAGGCATTTGGTTATCCGGGTCATGTGCGTTTATCTTATTCTATTGCTACCGATCGCATCAGGCAGGCCTTGGAACGCTTGTCGCAAGCCTGCGCAGCGCTATTATAACAAGTGCCTGCTGTGCAGACCTTGTGCACAATAATAGGTTATAGTGAATATTGATAATATACATTTGCAGTTAGCTTTGTTATTGGCCAAACTGATCCCCATTTTTGTAAATATTTTGCAAGTAGTTAGACGCCTCTGACAGGTTGCTGATTGCTAAACTATTAGTTTATTAATGAGAAGGAAAATGCCATGCCAGCATTATTGTCGCATGTGGATCCGGATGGGTTGCTAGAATACTCCGTGGTTTATACAGACCGTGCTTTAAATCATATGTCACAGGCCTTTCAGGCTGATATGCGTTATATCAATCAAACCCTGAAGTCTGTTTACAATGCGGCTCAGGTGGCCATTGTACCGGGTAGTGGTACGTTTGGCATGGAAGCGGTGGCACGTCAGTTTGCTACAGGACAAAAGACGTTGATTATTCGCAATGGCTTTTTCAGTTTTCGCTGGAGCCAGATTCTGGATGCCGGTGATATCGCTGATAGTGCTACGGTATTGATGGCGCGTCAGGCACAGGCGGGGGATACAGAACCGTTTGCGCCAGCGCCAATTAGTGAGGTAGTGGAAGCCATTAGTAGAGAAAAACCCGCTGTTGTTTTTGCTCCACATGTTGAGACCTCTTCCGGAATTATCTTACCAGATGACTATATTCAGGCCCTAGCCAAAGCCGTGCATGCTGTGGGTGGTATTCTGGTGCTCGACTGTATTGCTTCTGGTTGCCTGTGGGTGGATATGCAGGACCTTGGTGTTGATGTTCTGATAAGTGCTCCGCAAAAGGGTTGGAGTGGATCCCCATTTGGGGCTCTGGTGATGTTGGGTGAACAAGGTGTGGCCCGTTTGGAGGCGACTACCAGCAGCAGCTTTGCCGCCGATCTGAAAAAATGGCGTGATATTATGTTGGCTTATGTTAATGGTGGCCATGCTTATCATGCCACCATGCCAACCGATGCCATCACCCAGTTTGCCGAGGTGATGCGTGAAACAGAAGACTATGGTTTTGCCAGAGTGAAACAGGAACAACAGGATTTGGGGGATGCAGTGCGTACCATGTTGACTGAACGTGGTATTAAAAGTGTGGCCGCTAAAGGCTTTACTGCACCGGGTGTGGTAGTCAGCTATACCAGTGATAACGATATTCACAATGGCAGCAAGTTTGCTGCCCAAGGTATGCAAATTGCGGCTGGGGTTCCCTTGGTATGTGATGAACCTGCTGGCTTTAAAACCTTCCGGTTGGGGCTATTCGGCTTGGATAAGTTACATAATCTGGAACGTTCAGTGGCGTCTTTAAAAATGGCTTTGGATAAGGTTTTATAGAAAGTCAGAGAGCCAGTGCAGCATTTGTTATGCTGGCGCAGAGATTGCTATGTCAGTCTCAAAGAAACGCAGGAGAGGCCCGTAAAGGCGAGACAAGAGGCTCGTCTTTACGGGTTTGTGAGTTTACATATTTGGGTAGTTTGGCCCACCAGCGCCTTCAGGCACTACCCAGGTGATATTTTGGCTTGGATCTTTAATATCACAAGTCTTGCAGTGCAAGCAGTTCTGACCATTAATTTGGAACTGTGGTGCGCCACTTTCATCAGCAATGATTTCATACACACCGGCTGGACAATAGCGTTGGGCAGGTTCATCCCAGTTGGCCAGATTGATCCCCAAAGGCAAGCTGTCATCCTGTAACACCAGATGACAGGGTTGGTCTTCTTCGTGGTTGGTGCCTGACAGAAATACAGAGGATAATTTATCAAAGCTGATCACCCCATCAGGTTTGGGGTAATCAATTTTGGGCATTTTATCGGCTGGCTGCATTTGCGCATAGTCGGCACTATCATCTTTAAGGTTGATGGGTAATTTGCCGGCAAAGATATTTTGTTCGATCCAGTTAAACATACCCCCAAACCAGGTGCCGAACTTGTGCATGGCTGCACCAAAGTTTCGCGCCCGATAAAGCTCGTCATATAACCATGATGCCTTGAAGTTATCATCCAAAGGTAATAGTTTGCCACCTTCGCCACTGCTGGTCAGTTCAGCAAACACTGTTTCAGCTGCCAACATGCCTGATTTCATGGCTGTGTGGCTGCCTTTAATCTTGGAGAAGTTCATGGTGCCAGCATCACAACCAATCAATAAAGCACCCGGCATACTCATGCGTGGCAAAGCAAACAGACCACCTTTTTCAACTGCGCGGGCGCCATAAGAGACACGGCTTCCACCTTGTAGATGTTGTTTTAGCACAGGATGATGTTTGAGGCGTTGGAATTCGTCAAATGGACTTAGATGCGGATTATCATAGTTAAGGTCAATGATTAAACCAACAACCACTTGCTGATTGTCACCATGGTACAAAAACCAACCGCCGCTAGCACCGCCAGTTAGTGGCCAGCCGGACCCATGTAATACCAGCCCTGGCTGATGCTGGTCGCTGGGTATGTCCCATAGTTCTTTGATACCAATGCCATAGTGTTGGCTGACCGTATCAGTATCAAGTTTAAATTTATCGATCAGTTGCTTGCCCAAATGGCCACGACAGCCTTCAGAGAAGATGGTGTATTTGGCGTGTAGCTCCATACCTGGCATATAGCCATCTTTAGGTTGGCCATCGGCACCAACACCCATATCCCCGGTGGCAATGCCCTTAACACTGCCGTCGGCATGATAGAGTACCTCGGCAGCAGCAAAACCAGGAAATACTTCGGCACCCAGATTTTCCGCCTGTTCGGCTAACCAGCGACAAACATTACCCAGACTAACAATATAGTTGCCTTCATTGTGCATAGGTTTGGGAATCAACAGGCCTGGCATAGCAATGCCAGATTCAGGACTGCGCAACATGTGCATTTCGTCTTTGCTAACTGGCGTCGTCAAGGGTGCGCCCATGGCTTGCCAGTCTGGAAATAGTTCGTTTAGCGCGGTGGGTTCCAAAATTGCGCCGGATAATATATGGGCACCAACTTCAGAGCCTTTTTCAACTACGCAAACGCTTAGTTCCTGGTTTTTTTCCTGTGCCAGTTGGAGTAGTTTGCAAGCGGTGGATAGGCCCGCAGGGCCAGCGCCAACGATGACGACATCAAACTCCATAGATTCACGTTCCACGGTATAACCTCTCAGTCTAGTAGTAACAATAAGTGCAAATTATTTTATATTACTTTTAATATTGGGAGCTTGGCACGATGGTTATTTTTCCCTGTGACTGCGTGAAAACGTACTCAATCGGTCATTTATTTATAGATAAACTTCCTGTTTGTGTGCGTTATTGCCTGGTTACAGAACAACATTTAGGCTCGTGCAAAATTCTCATTGTAAGTTTAGGAAATATCGTTTCCTGATACTTGTTTTTAGCCGACTTATTCTGGCCTTTTATAGCCAGCCATGCAATAAAAACCCGCCGGTCAAGGCTGTGTAAAAACGACTGGCTTGACTATAACGGTGCCAAAACAATCTTCAATATGCTTGCTGGGCGTACATAAATTGCGTTATTTCGTCAAATATTGCCTTATTCAACTGGTGCGTCTGGTGATATGACACCAGCTCAGTCGCAAGTATACGAGCCTTTGTTTGTGTGCTCTGTTAAACTGGAGTTTGTGTTTAGCTTTAGTGGTTTTGTCTATGCATATACAACTCGCCGCTGACCTGAGTCAGGCTCAGGTGACCGACCGCTTGCGGCAATTACGTTCTGGTGATCGTGTACATTGTTATGATGTCCGGCAATTTAAGGTGGCGGTAAGTATCCTGCAGGCCTGGCGTTGGGCAAATGTTTTGGTGTTATTGTTGGGGCAGGATAATCAGGTTATTGAGCAGTTTAAGTATCAGGCTCAGAGCAAGACTGAACAGCAGCCGGGTCGTGATCGCCATCTACAGGATCAGGAGCAGGTGGTGCAAGCTCTGGAAAAAGTATTTGCCCACTGTAAACAGGTGGGATTACAAGTCGTATCCTTTAGTGATGGTTTGGTGGTGGTGCCAGAACAACTGGCGGCCGACCCGATGGCATTGAGTTCGCCCGAAGCGCTGGGGGTAAATGATTACGAAGCCTATACCACGATAACCGAGCAACTGGAATCCTAGACGGATTAACAGGATGTCTTTGCGCGCGAAGAAGAAATATCTTGCTGTTGGTGTATGTGGCAGTAAAAGAGGGAAGCGGAGCCAAGTTTATATAGCTCCGCTGTGTGCTGGTGCTAGGCGACTTCTTCTGTGTCGTCCATGATGGTGCGCTTGCCTTGGGCTGCACCTTTACGGCTTTGTATTTTGGATTTGGCTTTCTGCAGTTGAGATTCAAGTTTGGAGCTGAGTGAGTCGATGGCACTGTACATGTTTTCACCGCTGGCTTTGGCAAAAATTTCATTGCCTGTGTCTAGATGTAAAGTGGCTTCGGCGATGTCCTGTTTGCCATCTTTATCGATAGTAACCTGTATGTTGGTGATGTGATCAAAGTGGCTTTCATTCTTTTGGAGCTTGGCAATAATACGCTCTCTTATACCTGATGAAGCTTTAGCGTTGTGACGTGCGGTGATGTTCATTTGCATAATTGATTCCTTCTGATCGAGGGTTACAAGAAAAATGATATAAAATGAGGTCTCCTATGTGGCTGCGAAGGGGCCAGTGGTTTATTTCACCAAGGCTATAATTACTAAACCACAAGTTTGCCTGAAAAAAAAGGCCAAACAGTAAAATATTTTATCTAACAACTTGCCTGCTGTTTGGTCTAGGCTTAATCTTACAGGGCATTTGTTTTTTACAATCAAGGAATTATAAAGTGCCAGAAACTAGTTTTGATGTGTTGATCTGTGGTGGTGGCATGACTGGGGCTGGGCTGGCCTCTATATTGGCACAACAGGGCTTGAAGATTGCTGTGTTTGAGGCCACGCAACCATCTAAATTTGACTTGTCTCAGGCCTTTGATTTGCGCATTTCTGCTTTGAGTCCACAGACCCAATCAGTGCTTGAGCGCACTAGAGCCTGGCAGAATTTATTGGCAATGCGAGCTTGTGCTTATCGACATATGCGAGTGTGGGAGATGCAGGGTTTTGGTGATCTAACCTTTCATGCCGGGCAGGTGCAGGCTTCTGAACTGGGGCATATTGTGGAAAATCGTGTCACTCAGTTAGCTCTTTGGCAGGCCTTGGAAGAGATACCTGAAGTCACCCTTTTTTGTCCCCAAAAGCCGGTGACAACCTACCGTAAAGATAATCTTATGCATCTGTTAACGGATACGGGTGAGATGTTTACGGGCAAACTCTTGGTGGCTGCAGATGGTGGTCAGTCGATGGTGCGCGAACAGTTTGGTATTGGTGTTAATCGCAGTCAATATCAACAGGCCTGTTTAGTTGCTTCGGTCAATACAGAGCTAGGGCAGCAAGATATTACCTGGCAACGCTTTACTGCCACTGGGCCACAAGCCTTCTTACCACTGCCCGGGCAGCATGGTTCTGTGGTTTGGTATCATCAAGCTGATGAGGTACGGCGCTTACATCAGTTGTCTAACGTCCAGCTTGGGGCTGCAATAATGCAACACTTTCCGCAGCAATTAGGGACTATAGAAGTGCTGGAAAAAGGCTATTTTAATTTACAGAAGCAGCATGCACAAAGTTATGTTCAGGATGGCTTGGCGTTGATTGGTGATGCGGCTCACATGATCAATCCTCTGGCCGGTCAAGGGGTTAATCTGGGCTTTCAGGATATTGCCTGTTTAGATGCAGTTATAGCCAAAGCAAGGGCAGCAGGTAAAGACTGGTGGCGTGCCGATGTGCTGTTTGAGTACCAGCGGCGACGGCGCTGGGCAAACCGTTTAATGATGCAAACGATGGATGCTTTCTATCATGGTTTTAGTAATGAGCACCAGGGTTTGAAGTGGTTGCGTAATGGCACCTTGGCCCTAGCTAGGCTATCACCTATAAGGCGCAATGTTATTCGCTATGCCATGGGTATGCAGGCAAGCTCATCCGTTGTCGAGTTGATAAGGAAGCTCTAAAAAACCACAATGCTTTATGCGATAGCAGTCAGGCAATGTCTGACTGGTCAAAGCCATAGATTAGAGATTGCAGCGTTACTGTGTTGTGCCTTGCGCCAGTGCTTATCACCAGCTTGCGTGGTTATGTTTTATGCTCTGTCTTTTATTGTGTGCTATTGAGCTAGAGGGCGATACTGGGTCTTTTCGTAGAGGTGATTTTTACCTATACTGTCGCCAGCATTGCTTACATGGAATAAGCTCTGTTAATCGTGTTATTAAATATGCCGGATGTTAATCGGCTTATACCCTTGTTGTGATGTTCAATTACCCACTTTGGGCTAGGCACCTGTATTCCAGATCCAGCGGCAAAAGCCTCGAAAGCCAATGTGTTTATATACGTCTAAAAAATATAGCGTTACTTAATTATCCATCGATTTGAAACACCCACTGCAGATGCGGTTTTATATAAGGAGAGGGCATGTCAGGCATCCCTAATACACATCAGGATTTCACTTTTCTACGGCAGGAGACAATCCAGTCTTTACAGCTCAATGCGCAACTTTTTCAGCATCGTGAAACCGGTGCCCAACATATTCATTTGGATACAGGTCAGGACGAAAACGTTTTTTTAGTGGCTTTTCGTACTATGCCCATGGATTCCAGCGGTGTGGCACATATTCTGGAACACACAGCTTTATGCGGTAGTGATAAATTTCCCGTACGGGACCCGTTTTTTATGATGATTCGGCGTTCTTTAAATACCTTTATGAACGCTTTTACCAGCAGTGACTGGACCGCATATCCATTTGCTACTCAAAATCATAAGGATTTTCATAACCTGTTAGAGGTCTATTTGGATGCTACTTTCTTTGCTCGTTTGGATGCTCTGGATTTTGCTCAGGAAGGGCACAGAGTTGAGTTGGAAGAGCAAGATGATGGTAGTGAGAAACTGGTATTCAAAGGCGTCGTGTTTAATGAGATGAAAGGTGCCATGAGCTCGCCCGTTAGTCAGCTCTGGCAAAATGTTAGTAAATACCTGTTTCCAACCACGACCTATCATCACAATAGTGGTGGTGAGCCTGTTGATATACCTGACTTGAGTCATGAGCAATTGCGGGCATTTTATCGCCGCCATTATCACCCTTCCAATGCGGTGTTTATGACTAGTGGTAATATTCCTGCGGCTGAGTTACAGGAGCGCTTGCAAACTTTGGCTTTGAGTAAGTTCTCTGCCCAAAGCATGGCGCATCTGCATATCAGGGATGAAAAACGCTATTTTAGTCCGTTGCGAGTGCAGGAAGGCTATGCTGTAGATGCGCAGGACGAATTAGCTAGGAGCCATCATGTAATGGCTTGGCTATTAGGTAACAGTACCGATTTGTACCAACAAATGCAGGCTAACCTGCTATCCCGTGTGTTACTGGATAATAGTGCCTCACCTCTGCGCAAGGTACTGGAAACTTCAGCTCTTGGCAGCGCTCCTTCACCCTTATGCGGGTTGGAAGATTCGAACCGCGAAATGACCTTTATTTGTGGTCTGGAGGGTGCCGATAGTGATGCGGCAGAGGCCTTTGAAAATCTGGTTCTGAATTGTCTACAAGACATAGCGCAACAAGGGGTTGCGCAGGATCTGGTGGACTCGGCTTTGCATCAATTGGAGTTGAGTCAACGTGAAATTGGGGGTGATGGCTATCCATTTGGCTTGCAGTTAATTCTAAATGCTATGCCGGCTGCTATTCATCATGGTGATGCTTTAGCAGCGCTTAATTTGGATCCGGTTATTGCCCGCTTACGAGAGGCCATTCAGGATCCGGATTATATCCCTTCTTTGGTGCGTAAGTTATTGTTAAACAACCCTCATCGTTTGACCTACACCATGAAGCCGGATAAAGACTTGGCTAACCATCGTCAGCAGGCGGAACAGGCGCGTTTAGAACGCATGTATGGCATGATGGATGATGACAAAAAACAACAAGTAAGAGACCTTGCTGCAGCCCTTAAGCAACGGCAAATGCAAGTAGACGATGCCAGTTTATTGCCCACCGTAACGCGCCAGGATATACCTGCAGATATATTAATTCCTGAACCTGAAACAGAGTCTTGTGCCCAGCAAACATTTTTTCAGGCCGGCACCAACGGGCTGGTATATCAACAGTTGGTTTTGCCTTGGCCTAAAGTCACTGCTACTGACCTGCCATACTTGGGCCTATTAGCCCAGTTGTATACCGAAATGGGAGTGGGCAGCGCGGATTATTTACAAATTCAGGCTCGTCAAGCTAATGTTTGTGGGGGTTTTTCAACCTTTTTGTCGACCCGTGGTGCGGCAGATAATGCTGATACCATTAAAGCTTACTTTATACTTTCCATTAAGGGCCTGGTGGACAGGCAGCCGGCTATGGTGGCCTTGTTAAAAGAGACGCTACAGGGGTGTCGTTTTGATGAAGCCCAAAGAGTACGTGAATTGGTGGCTCAATTACGTATCAGGCGGCAGCAAAGTGTGGTGAATGGCGGGCATAGTCTGGCCATGAATTGTGCCAGCCAGAATATGAGCGCGGCAGCGCATATGGGCTATACAATGTCTGGCTTGGCAACCATTAACTGGCTACAGCAATTGGATGATAGCTTGGTTGATGATGCTTGCTTGCAAGCCTTGTGTAACAAACTTGGTGCTTTGCAAGAGCAGCTTGTCAGTGCTCCCGCACAGGTGGTGACTGTGGCTGAAGGTCAGCATCAAGAGGCGCTTACTGCAAGTGTGCGGCAAAATTTCGCGACTCATTTGGAAGCCTTCGATAGTGCCATTGACTGGTCCTATAAAGAGGGTATGGTTAAGCAACTCTGGACTACTAATAGTCAGGTTAACTTTTGTGCCCGAGCCTATAGTACAGTGACCTCCAGCCATCAGGATGCTCCGGCCTTGATTATTTTGGGTGAGATTTTGCGTAATGGCTATTTGCATCGAGCTGTAAGGGAGCAGGGTGGTGCCTATGGAGGAGGATCCAGTCAGGATAATAATGCCGCCTGTTTCCGCTTTTATTCATATCGTGATCCTCGTAGTGCGGACACCTTCGCCGATTTTGATGGCGCTATCGACTGGGCTGCTCAGGGTAATATTAGTGCACAACATCTGGAAGAGGCTGTGTTGGGAATTATTGGCAGTCTTGATAAGCCGGGTTCTCCAGCTGGTGAAGCCTTGTCGGCCTGGCAGAACAATCTGCACGATCGTACGCCGGCTGTGCGCAGAGCCTTGCGGCAGCGGATTTTGCAAGTGACTTTAGCTGATGTAGATAGAGTGGTTAGACATTATTTGCAAAATCAACAGGCATCAGAAGTGGTGATTGGCCCTCATGAGCTAACTCAGATAGGCTATTTTGATGATTTTCAGGTGTTACAAGTCTAAAACCTGATTATTTGGTCAACTTTTTGTTGACCTTTCTGCTAGTATTAGTTAGATTCATTTACCTAACAATAATGAACTGTGATGAGTGATATATGTCTTCCTCAACTTTAACCGAGGCTGCCCCATCGTCCAAGGGATCTGCTCAGGCTTTGCTTGCGGTAAAGTCTGTGAGCAAAAAATTTGGTGACTTTGTTGCTAATGATGCCATAGACCTGTCTTTGGAAGCCGGCAAGATCCACGCCTTACTGGGCGAAAATGGTGCCGGCAAATCTACTTTAGTAAAAATGATTTATGGCGCTTTGCAGCCCACTTCCGGTCAGATAATCTGGCAAGGGGAGGCCCTGTGCATTGACAATCCTGCTGCTGCTCGTGAGCTGGGTATTGGCATGGTCTTCCAACACTTCTCTTTGTTTGAGGCCCTCACGGTCACGGAAAATATCAGTCTGGCATTACCACCACACTTACGTACTAGTGATTTAGAAGAACGCATTGCTAGCTTATCTCAAGACTATGGTTTGCCATTAAATCCGCAAGCTCTGGTGGTTGATTTGTCGGTGGGAGAACGTCAGCGTATAGAGATTGTGCGTTGCTTGTTGCAAGAACCACGTTTGCTGATTATGGACGAACCAACTGCGGTGCTGACGCCGCAGGAAGCTGAGGCTTTGTTTGCTACCCTGAACCGTCTTACCACTGAAGGCTGTGCTGTGTTATATATATCTCACCGGCTGGAAGAGGTGAAACAACTATGCCACGATGCAACCATCTTGCGCCACGGTAAAGTAGTTGCCCAGCTTGATCCACAGTTGGAAACAGCTGCTACGCTGGCACAGCATATGGTAGGTACTAGTGTACACGAGGTTAGTCGGCAAGAGTGTGAGCAAAGTGGCGAGGTGGCACTGCAACTATCAAACCTGAAACAAATGGCAGATACCCCCTTTGGTGTGCATTTGCTGGATATAAATTTACAGGTTCGTAGCGGGGAAATCATGGCTATTGCCGGCGTTGCCGGCAATGGGCAAGGGGAGTTGTTTTCGGTCCTGTCTGGCGAAGTGATAAATGACGTGGCCGGGGCAATCAGTATTCAGGGTGAGGCTTGTGGGCAAATGGGTATTAACGCTCGGCGCCAATTACACGCTGCCTTTGTGCCGGAAGAACGCAATGGTCATGGTGCCGTGGCCGATTTTAGTTTGACAGAAAACATCCTCTTATCACGTCATGCTGTGGCTGATGGTCAACAACCTTTGCATAAAGGTTGGGCTGGTATTGATCGTGCTGAACTGGCTAGCGTTAATCAATCGGTGGCCAAAAAATATGATGTACGCAGTGCCAGTATTGATGCTGAAGCCGGCTCTTTGTCCGGTGGTAACCTGCAAAAGTTTGTGGTGGGCAGGGAACTGGAGCGTCAACCGAAAGTGCTGGTTATTAATCAACCAACCTGGGGGGTTGATGCCGGTGCAGCAGCACTTATCAGGCAGGCATTGATTGATTTATCACGTCAGGGTAGTGCGATTTTGGTTATCAGTCAGGATCTGGATGAAATTTTTGAGCTGGCTGATCGTATAGCAGTGATTTCACGCGGACATTTATCGGCATCACATTTTGCCAGCGAAATGACGCGTGAGGATATAGGTTTACTCATGTCAAAAGAGGAAACATCACACCCTGTTTCGTCATTATCAGAAGGGGGTGCTTGAAGTGCAGTTGATATTGGAAAAACGCGCGCAAGCATCGCGATTAATGCATTTTGCTTCGCCGGTACTTGCTATTGGCCTGACTGTGATACTGGGCGGATTGATTTTTGCAGCTATGGGGCAACCCCCCTTAAAGGCACTCTATCTATACTTTATTGACCCCTTAACCAATCTCTGGTCGATCGAGGAAGTGCTGGTAAAAGCAGCGCCACTGGTGCTGATTGGTGTGGGTTTGTCAGTGACTTTTCGGGCTAATGTATGGAATATAGGGGCCGAAGGTCAGCTTACAGCCGGCGCTCTTTTGGGCTCTATAATCCCCATTTTTTTTGCTTCCTGGCAATCGCCTTTGGCGCTCTTGGTTATGCTGATATTAGGCATGATCGGTGGCGCACTCTTAGCCGCTATTCCGGCATTTTTAAAGGTGCGTTTTGGGGTTAATGAGATTCTTACCAGCTTAATGCTGGTATATATTGCTCATTTGTTGCTTGATTGGCTGGTGCGAGGCCCTTGGAAGGATCCACATGGTTATAATTTCCCTAAATCAGTGTCTTTTGAGGGTTGGCAATTGATACCGACCTTTGGTGATGGTCGTGTGCATCTGGGTTTGGTTATTGCTTTGCTCATAGCACTGTTATTGTACTGGGTGATGACCCGTACCATTAAAGGTTTTGAGGTGCGAGTTATAGGAGCAGCGCCACGGGCAGGTGCATTTGCTGGTTTCTCCCAGTCGCGTATGGTTTGGTTCTGTTTTCTTTTGTCAGGTGGCTTGGCTGGTTTGGCGGGTATTATTGAAGTGGCCGGGACCATCGGCCAACTGCAACCTAATATTTCTCCCAGTTATGGCTTTACCGCGATAATTGTCGCCTTTCTGGGGCGCTTAAATCCCATCGGAGTGATTTTTGCGGGTTTGTTGCTGGCTGTCAGTTATATTGGTGGTGAAGGTGTACAGATAGAACTGGGAGTGTCTGATAAGACCGCACAAGTGTTTCAGGGTATGCTGCTATTTTTTATCTTGATGTGTGATACTCTTATTCACTATCGCTTGCGTTTACTAAAGGGTAATGGAGGTGCACAATGAGTGCCTATGAAGCGATTTTATTAACCATTATAACAGCTTCTACACCGCTGCTATTGGCTGCTATTGGTGAGCTGGTAGTGGAGCGTTCCGGAGTGCTTAATCTGGGTCTGGAAGGCATGATGGTGATGGGTGCTGTGTGTGGCTTTGCCATGGCGCAGGTAACCGGTTCGCCCTGGCTCGGGGTATTAATGGCTATGTTGGCAGGGATTGCTATGTCCATGTTATTTGCTTTTCTGACGCAAACTTTGGTTACCAATCAGGTAGCGACAGGCTTGTCGATCACCTTGCTGGGATTAGGTTTGTCGGGCCTGATTGGCAGTGGCTTTGTGGGCATGCCCGGTATCAAACTGGAATATATATCCATACCCGTGCTATCGGACTTACCCGTGGTTGGGAAACTGGTGTTTGGGCAAGATCCATTGGTATATATTTCCATTTTACTGGTGCTGGGTGTAAGTTATATGTTGAAACGCACTCGCATGGGCTTAATTATTCGTGCTGTTGGCCAAAACCACGACTCCGCCCATGCTTTGGGCTATTCAGTAATCAAGGTGCGTTACGCCTGTATCGCTTTTGGTGGTATGACATCCGGCTTAGCGGGTGCTTATCTGTCTTTGGTTTATACCCCTCAGTGGATTGAGAATATGACCGCTGGTCGTGGCTGGATTGCTTTGGCTTTGGTGGTATTTTCTACCTGGTTGCCAGGCCGTTTAGCGGCCGGCGCCTATTTATTTGGTGGTGTTTGGATATTAGGACTGTATGCGCAGGGCATGGGGGTGGGTATTCCATCGCAACTACTGTCATCTTTACCTTATCTGGCTACCATATTAGCTTTGATTGTTATCTCTACAAATCGTAGACTATCAGTCATTAATACGCCGGCATCATTGGGGCAGGGTTTTGTGCCTGACCGGTAACTTATTAATAATAAAAAGCACGTTTTAAGTGCCAATCATGGCCTTTGCCATTACATATTGAGGAGTGTACTTCATGAAAAAATTGTTTACTGTTGCCGCTACGGTGGCTTTGGCTTCGGCCATGTCAGTATCAGCTTTGGCTGCTGACAAGTTAAAAGTTGGCTTTATCTATATTGGTCCCCCAGGAGATCATGGTTGGACTTATCAGCACGATCAGGGGCGTAAGGCTGTTGAGGCTGAGTTGGGTGATCAGGTTGAGACTGTATATGTTGAGAATGTACCCGAAGGCCCAGATGCCGAACGTACCATTACTCGTTTAGCACGTCAGGGCGCTGGCTTGATATTTACCACTTCTTTCGGTTATATGGATCCAACGCTTAAAGTTGCGGCTAAATTCCCCGATGTAAAATTCGAACATGCTACGGGTTACAAGCGTGCTGATAATGTGTCTACCTACTCTTCACGTTTTTATGAAGGTCGTTATGTAATTGGTCAGATCGCTGCCAAGATGTCTAAATCAGGTACTGCAGGCTATATTGCTTCTTTCCCTATCCCGGAAGTGGTACGTGGTATTAACTCCTTCTTGTTAGGCGCTCAGTCAGTAAACCCTGATTTCAAACTGAAGGTAGTATGGGTTAACTCCTGGTTTGATCCAGGCAAAGAAGCGGATGCGGCCAAGGTGCTGATTAGTCAGGGAGCTGATATTATCACTCAACACACCGACTCTACGGCGGCTGTGCAGGTGGCAGAAGAGCAGGGTGTTTACGCCTTTGGACAAGCATCAGATATGTCTGCTTTTGCCCCTAAAGCCTTGTTGACTTCTATAATTGATGACTGGTCCCAGTACTATATCGCACGTACACAGGCTGTGTTGGATGGCACTTGGGAAAGTACCGACACCTTTGGTGGTATGGATGCCGAGATGGTTGGTATGGGAGCATTCGAAAATATGCCGGCAGATGTTAAGGCCATGGCTGAAGCGACAACTGCGGCGATCACCAGTGGTGAACTACACCCATTTACCGGCCCTATCTATAAGCAGGATGGCAGCTTGGCTGCAGCCGCAGGTGAAGTCATTGACCTAGGCGTGTTGCTGGGTATGGATTGGTATGTACAAGGCGTTGATGATCAGTTGTAAGTCGTAGACTTTTGCAACCAAATAAAAGCCCGTCCTTTGCGACGGGTTTTTTTGTGGTTGTGGGTCGGGTTTTAACCCGACAATATTGGATTAATTCGTTACGCTCACGAGGCACGCTGAGTCCAACCTACAGTCTCCAAACCATTGCCTACAATTAATATCTAACCGCGAGTTTTGGTGACATCTACATATAGGGTCAGCTGTTGGCCCGGTTGCAGGTATTTTTTTAGGTTAGCGTTCCAACGTTGGATATCCTTTACGCTAATATTAAAGCGCCAGGCAATCATAGAAAGGTTGTCTCCACTACGTACCTTGTAGGTGAGCTTTTTCACCACTTGGCGTGTGCCTGCATTTAGTTTACTGCTTGGCACTCTGGGCCAGATATTTAGTTTTTGGTCTATTTGCAGTAGTGAACGGGTGCCAATTTTGTTCCACGATGCGATTTGTTTGACACTCACTTTATACTTTTGTGCAATGGTCCACAGGCTTTCTCCACTGGACACTTTATGTTCGATCCGGTTGCTGGCATGGGTAGCAGAGAGTTGTTGTTGGCGTTTAAGGATACGTTGTGCAGCACTTAAACTATAAGTTTCGGCATTTTTACTGGCCATAGGAATCATTAATGGTTTGCCAGCAATAATAGTGTTGCCCTGCAAATTATTTAGTGAGCGTATAAGATCGACACTTACGTGATGACGTTTACTTAGCTTGAGTAAGCTATCGCCAGGCTGAATAATATAGCGCTGCCAAGCAACCCTTTGATCTGCTGGTAGGTCTGCCAAACCCTGACGGAATTTACTGGCGCTGGTCATAGGGACTAATACACGGTGTGGCCCCTGTGGATCTGTTGCCCATTGATTATAGCCGGGGTTTAAACGATAAATCTCCTCAACCGATATGTCCGCCAGTTCCGCAGCTTGT